>SHOL01000177.1 GCA_004294945.1 Treponema sp. | reverse complement strand
TCCTGTGACATCGGGGAAAACTGCGCTATCCACGACTGCGCCAACCTGGCGCATTATATTATCGGAAACCGGGTTATCATGAGCCGAATCGACGAAATGTCTTCGTCGAATCATGCAAAATTCGGGGAAGGCGTTTTAAAGGAAGGAGAAAACGAATCTGTGCGCATCTGGATCGATCCCATGAACGAAGCGGGCGGGCGGTCCGTTTTGCCGTTCACCGATATGATCTGCGCTGATGCGTACCTCTGGGCGGTCTACCGCGACGATGCCCTGCTCATGGAGCGGCTTAAAGAAATCACGCAGAACAATGTCGATCCGCGCCGCGGAGCGTACGGTATGGTCGGTGACGGCTCGGTTATCAAGAGCTGCCAGGTGATCAAGGATGTCCTTTTCGGGCCGTCGTGCTACGTCAAGGGCGCCAACAAGCTGAAGAACCTCACCATAAAATCGAGCGACAAGGAACCGTCCCAGATCGGCGAGGGTGTCGAGCTGGTCAACGGGATTATCGGCTACGGCTGCCATGTATTCTACGGCGTAAAAGCAGTCCGCTTTGTGCTGGGCAACAACTCGAACCTCAAATACGGCGCACGGCTGATCCATTCGATTCTCGGCGACAACTCGACCATCTCGTGCTGCGAAGTGCTCAACAATCTGGTATTTCCCGGCCACGAACAGCACCACAATAACTCGTTTCTTATTGCCACCTTGATCATGGGCCAATCGAACATGGCCGCTGGTGCGACGGTCGGCTCCAACCACAACAGCCGCGGAAACGACGGCGAAATTATCGCCGGCCGCGGTTTCTGGCCGGGCCTTTCGAGCACCCTCAAGCACAACTGCCGGTTTGCAAGTTATACCCTGCTGACCAAGGGAAGCTATCCCGCCGAGCTCAATATCATGCTGCCGTTCGCTATGGTTCTCGAAGACCACAACAACGACCAGCTGCACGTAATGCCTGCCTACTACTGGCTCTATAATATGTACGCCCTGGAGCGGAACAGCTGGAAATACCGCACCCGCGACAAGCGTAAAACAATTGTACAGCGGATCGAAACCGATTTTCTGGCACCCGATACCGTTGCCGAAATTGTTCATGCCCTTGCCCTGCTCGAGCGCTGGACGGGCAAAGCATGGTACCGCGCGCAGGACACCGGCAGCGATCAACCTGCGGCCGCAGCTCAGCTGCCTTCGGACGACCAGCTGGAAGCGAAAGGACGGGAGTTGATCGTCGGTTCGCCGGAGACCGTGAACGCTCTTTTTGTCGAAGGCGAAGAGATGGAGCGGGGCAAGCGGCCGGTTCGCATTCTCAAGGTGGTTAAAGCTTGGAATGCCTACCGTCAGATGCTGGCTTACTATGGAGTCAAATCGATCGCCTCGTATCTTACGGAATACGGCATTCACTATGCCTATTTCAACGCGCAAGTGCCCGCCAAGGTTTCCCTTTCCTGGGTCAATATGGGCGGCCAGCTTGTTCCGGAAGACAAGGTCGACGGACTTCGCGCCTCGATACGCACCGGACTCATCAATTCATGGACGGAAGTGCACGAACAGTACGACGCCTGGTGGACCATGTACCAGAAGGACAAGGCTGAAAACGCCTATGAAATCCTGCGCTTCCTGACCGGCCAAAGCGTCATCTCGGCCGAACTGTGGAACAGCCTGATCGAAGACGCGCGAAAAACACGCGCCTATATCGAGGAACAGGTATACATTACCAAGGCAAAGGATTATACGAACTCGTTCAGGGGCATCACCTATCGCAACGACGCCGAACGGGATGCCGTGCTTGGAAAAGTCGAAGACAATTCATTTATAAAAATCGCGAACAAGGATACAGCGGCGTTCAACGCCATGCTTGACGCGGTACGGGGGTAAGAATGCCGATCACGCTAAAAAACAAACAGGTACGGCTCGTTGTCGAGAAGGCCGGCGAACGATACCGGGGCAGCCGTTTTGACTGGAACGGTCTTGTTTCCTCGGTTACATTCCGGGGAGTGGAAGTGCTCGGGCAGGAAAAGCCCTTCTTTCAGCGGAATTCCCGTCTTTTTGGCCGCGGGCTTCACAACGAATTCGGGATTACGCACTGTATTGGCTACGACGACTGCGCCGTCGGTGAATGGTTTCCCAAAATCGGTACCGGCTGGCTCAAAAAAACCGAACAACCGTATTTCTTCTATAACCAGTATGAGCTGGAGAAGCTGGATTTCTCCTTTGAGCGCGAAAACGAACGCTCGGTACGGTTTTCCTGCTCATCCGGGGAACGGAACGGCTATTCCTACTCGTACGATAAAACCATAACGCTCGAAGATTCTTCATTTATGGTGTCCTACCGTCTGGAAAATACCGGAGATAAAACTCTGGAAACCGACGAGTACGTTCACAACTTTCTCTGTGTTTCCGGTAAGCGCATCGGTCCTGAATACCGCCTCCAGCTTCCCTGGACGCCCGATCCGGCAAAGCTTATCGAGAACAACAATCCCGACGGTATTATGCATCTGGAAGGCAATTCGGTCCGATTTTCCGGCACGACAGAAAACCAGTTTTATCTGGGTGGGCTTTCGGAAGGAATAACGGAGCGCGACGGACTTGCGGCTTCCTGGAAGCTTGACTGCGGGCCGGTTTCTGTGGTTGAAACAGGATCGTTCAAGCCGTCGGCTGTCCATCTGTGGGGTTGGAAAAAGGTAATCAGTCCCGAGGTGTTTTTCCGTTTCAGGCTGGAAAGCGGAAATATTGTTACCTGGGAGCGTACCTGGACCGTATCGGCTATTTGAGCGGTTTTCGATCGGCGTATTCGTCTCCGACGTATACGCGCGGAACCCGCTTGTTTATTGCGCAGGTGACTTCGTAGGGAATGGTTTCCAGCATATCTGCGACGGTTTTTGCCGAAGTCCTGGCTGGACTCGGCCCAAATATGGTAACCCGGTCCCATCGTTGCACCCAGGGGGCCGGGCCCAGATCGATCATGCACTGGTCCATGCATATTCTTCCGACAATCGGAAATTCCTGGTCTCCAATGCGTACCAGCAGTCCGGGCGACAGCTTCCGGTTCAGTCCGTCTGCGTATCCCACGGGAATCGTGCCGATCCACGTATCTTCCGGGGCATGCCAGATGCGTCCGTACGACACTGCGGAGCCCGCGCGCACTTTTTTGATAGCTACCAGCTGCGTTTCCAGCTCCATAACCGGGCGGATGTCGATGCGTTCGGCGAGACAGTCGTCCGGAGGGTATCCGTACACCAGAATTCCGGGGCGGACCATGTCGAAGCAGGCGTCCGGATGGAGGAGCACTGCTCCCGAGTTTGCCGCGTGTACGATTCCCGGATCGATACCTTCTTCCCGGATCGCCGTGCAGGCTGTTTTGAACAGTTCGAGCTGTGTGCGTGTAAAGGCGATATCTTCCGGTTTTGTTGAATCAGCCACAGAAAGGTGAGTGGCGACGCCTTCGAGCAGCAGGTTTTTTTCTTTTGCGATTCGTTTTGCAAGAGGATTCGCCTCGTCGGGCCAACACCCGATGCGTCCCATTCCGGTGTCGATTTTCAGGTGAACCGGAACCGTTTTTCTCATTCGATGCGCTTCCGCGCCAAGATCGCCGATAAACTCTTCGTCAACAACCAGCGGGGTCAATTCAAATTCGACGATTGCCGGGATTTCTTCAGGAATCGGGAGGCTCAACGACAGAATCGGAGCCACGATACCCGCCTCCCGAAGCTCGATGCCCTCCTGTACAGTTGCGACGGCGAGACAGGAAACGCCGGCTCGTATGGCCGCAACCGCAGTTTTAAGGGCGCCGTGTCCATAGGCATCCGCTTTTACGGGAATGCACATCTTTGTGCCGGCAGGGATTATTTTGCGAATTTGTGCAATGTTATATTGTAAATTTTCCAGATGGATGATTGCTCTTGTAGCACGCATACGGTATTCTACTGCTTTGATATTTCCTGTGCAAGAAGACGCGGTGTTCCGCCGCAATCCGTTTTCTTGTAACCGCACACAGGGCGCCCCGAAAAACTCGGTTAGTTTTCCTCGGTACCCGGCAGTACGGTACCCCAAAGCATTTGTTGCTTTTTCGCAAAAAGTTTTGTAACAAAAATCAAGGCAGGTTTGTATATGCATCGTCGTGTTTTGTGTGTTATCCCGTTAGCTCTTTGTATGCTTGCATCGTGCGCTTCGGTGGAGACTGCAGCCGGAACCGGTACGGTTGTCCGCTATGGTGCCGGCAGTGCGGAAGACAGCTCTGCAATCAAGAGTTCGACCTCTCCGGCTTCAGTGACTGCTTCTGCACCGGCAAAGGACGGGGCGGCTGTTGAGCCGGTGTCCGGGAAGAAAACCGCGAAAACTGGGGCAAAAACGCCCGATTCAGAAAAAAATCGGAACGATCCCGCAGCCGAACGTGCAAAACTGGTTGATGCTGTGCGCGCGCAGGCGCTCCCGTACGAAGAAGCGCTTGAGGAAGCCCTTGGCGTTTTCGATTTTCCGGCAGCCCTCGCCGCAGCCGATCAGGCTCTAGCTCAGTATGCGCCGTACGCTGAATGTGCGGAATCTGCCGCTTCCGTCCGGGAGCGCCTGCAAGAAACCTTGTCCGCGGTCAGCCTGGTGCCTGTAGATTACCCTGCAGAGACTGCCGCCGGTACTGCGTTCCGCAAACCGTTCCGGATTAAAGCCGTGCGGCGCTCGGGGGAAGAATCGGCTCCGCTTGCAGGCTTCCCGGTGCGCATAGGGTTGGGCCTTGAATCTGCGGATGCCTCCGCACCTGCCGCACCCG
>SHOL01000176.1 GCA_004294945.1 Treponema sp. | reverse complement strand
GGCTTGCGAACTATTTCATCAAGACTTTTCCGGAAAAGGCGGCGGCGGGTACGCTCAGCGCGGTAGTAGCCTACGATTCCCGCAGGTATTCCGACGTCTTCGCCGAAGCCACCGCTCTCATCTTCGCGGCGAACGGCTTCAAGACCTACCTCTTCACCGGACTGCGCCCCACTCCCGAACTTTCCTTTGCGATCAGAACACTTGGCTGCGACACCGGAGTCGTCGTTACCGCATCGCACAATCCGCCGCAGTACAACGGCTACAAGGCCTACTGGAACGACGGAGCACAGGTAATCGAGCCTCATGATGAAGGAATCATACATGAAGTCAATGCTGTAACCGAAGTCAAGACTATCGCCCGCGATCAGGCCTTGGCAGCCGGAAAACTGGTGCTCATCGACAAAGAAATTGATGAACCTTACTGGGCAATGGTTGCAAGCAAACTGTTCAGGCCCGAACTTATTCGCGAAAAAGCCGGAGAAGTCAAGGTAGTGTATACACCGCTCCATGGAACCGGCGCCATGCATGTAGAAAAAGTGCTGGGAGATCTGGGACTGACCGTTATAACGGTTCCCGAACAGAAGAACCCGGACGGAAATTTCCCTACAGTTTCGTATCCCAATCCCGAAGAAGCGGCAGCCCTGAAAATGGCTGTCGAGCTGGCGGAAAAGGAAAAGGCCGATGTCGTCATGGCCACAGACCCTGATTCCGACAGATTCGGCAGCGCGGTCCCTGGACCGGACGGAAAATTCGTTCTTATCTCCGGCAACCAGATGGGCGCGCTCCTTGCAGACTATATTTGCCTCTCGAGAAAAGAGCTGGGGAAAATGCCGGAAAAACCCGCAATTATCCGGTCAATCGTCACTTCTTCGCTCGGCGATCGCATTGCCCGCTCCTACGGTGTCGAGACAGTCGAATGCCTGACCGGTTTCAAGTGGATTGCAGCAGTAATGGCAGAATTCGAAGCCACGTCGTCGCACTCCTATATATTCGGCTACGAAGAAAGCTACGGCTACAATATCGAAACCGAAGTTCGCGACAAGGACGGTATTTCTGCAGCAGCCTTATGCGCAGAGATGACCTTGTACTGGAGAAGCAAGGGGAAAAGCCTCCTGGACCGGTTGAACGACATTTGGACTGCCCAGGGGTACTTCCATGACAAGTCAATCAGCAAAGCGTTTCCCGGAGCAGCCGGCGGACAGACTATGAAAAACCTCATGGCAAAACTGCGAACAGAAGGACTGACTCAAATCGGCGGAGTCAGAGTCGAGACGATCCGGGACATCAAAGAAGGAAAAATCTATGCTCCAGGGAACAGTGCATCCGGAAAACCGACCGGACTTCCGCCAAGCAATGTGCTCCAGTTCTTTCTGGAGGATGGAACTACAGTCAGTGCCCGGCCGAGCGGTACCGAACCAAAAATAAAGTTTTATATTTCGTGCGTCGTCGATTCCGGAAACGGAATTGAAGCGGCAAAAAAAGCGGCTGAACGAAAAATTGCGGCAATAGAAACCGACATTACGTCGATTCTTGAAAAGGCCTGAGGCAGCAGGATGAGTCAATACGACTGGCTGGCAACAGTAACCGGCAATACTGTTTTTACTGTTTTCGACACGGAAACAACCGGACTCAATCCGAAGCAGAACCGAGTTGTCGAAATCGGGGCAATCCGGTTCGACAGGAACGGCATTGTGTCGCGCTTCAGCCTCCTGATCGATCCGGGTGTGTTAATCCCGCCGGAAGTAACCAGGATAAACAACATTACAGATGCAATGCTGAAAGGACAGCCTGAACCGAAGGTTGTCTACCCCGATTTTATCAGGTTTATCGGTGACTCGATTCTCATAGCCCACAACGCACCGTTCGATGTTGATTTTGTCAACGAAGAGCTGGCGCGGCTTGCCCTGCCCCGCCTGAAAAACCGGATAGTAGATACACGGATTCTTGCCAAGGAAGTTTTCCCCGGATTGCCGAAGTATGCACTGCAGGATCTTGCTGTGCGTTTCAACATCCAGGCAGTCGATGCGCATCGCGCCGAGGACGATTCAAGAGTCTGCATGGAATTATTCCTGGTGTGCCTGGCGCGGCTGAAAGAATTGAAGGGAATACCAACGAGCCCGCCCGATTCCGCGGTACAGACGAAAAACGCAGGCAGCATTACCGCCAAAAAACCTGAACAGGAAGTTCAGAGGCCCGGCAGCGACAGCCTGTTCGACGATGAAACAGGCACTGACATGTTGGAAGAAGAATACGAGGAAGACGAGTTCACGGACGAATCGATGCTGTAAAACTGTTACGGATTGCTCCCCGCGCGTTGTCAGTCGTCGTAAAATGCTTCGAGAACTTCTTGTCCACGAAGTTTCGTAATCGCCTTTCCCTGGATTTGACGGACGCGTTCGCGGGTAATACCAAGCAGCTTGCCGGTTTCTTCCAGTGTGAGCGGACCTTTGTCGGTCAGACCGAATCTCAATTTAATAATTTTCATCTCGCGCTCGGTCAGCTGGCTGAGTACGTTGTCCATGGTTTCCTGAAGGGTTGCGGTGAAGACAAGCTCGAAGGGCTCGATGAGGGAGTCGTCGCTGATCAGGTCTGAAAGGCGGGTGTTGTTGTCTTCGTCGACTGTGGTGTCGAGGCTGGTTGTTTCCTGGGAAAGACTCATGATCTCGCTGATGCGGCTCGCAGGAATCTGAAGATATTCGGAGAGTTCTTCCGGGCTCGGATCGCGGCCAAGATCCTGGGTAAGCTGTTTGGCAACGTAAAAACACTTGCTGATGGTATTGAGCATGTGAATGGGGATTCTGATGATGCGGCCTTTGTCGGCAAGGCTTTTGATTATTGCCTGCCTGATCCACCAGGTTCCGTAGGTGGAAAACCTGCACCCGCGCGTATAATCAAAACGTTCGACAGCCTCGATCAGACCGATGTTTCCTTCGTCTATAAGGTCGAGCAGTCCGAGGCCACGATGCTGATAATTCTTGGCAATAGAGACGACGAGCCTGAGATTTGCCGTGATCATGCGGTTTTTCAGTTCGCGAAGCTGGGCTTCGAGCTTGGCCGATTCGCGCAGAAACACAGGGTCGGCTGGACGGTCGGCATAGGCTTCCTTCAAGGATACGACAGACAGTTTGATGTGCTGGATTTTCTGGCCGATTTCCTGTTCGTCTTCGATACCAAGAAGCGAATACCGGGAAATTTGCTTTAGATACAATGCAAGCGGATCGGTATCCTTCTGAGGACGAGTTTTTTTGGCATTCCTGCGGGATTCGGCAGAAGACAGGGTTCGTTTGGAACCCATTGACGAGACTGTTTTTCCTGTGCCTTTATCCTTTTCGGTTCTGTCTGTTTTCATTTACCGTATTCTCGCCTTACCGCTAAAAGCCCCGGGGAGCTTTTGCTGGATCGACCGGAACATCCTTATTGTATACCATAAAATAGAGTTGCGGTTTTCCCGAAAGAGAATCCGCTCCCAACGTACCAATTTCATCGCCGAAGGAAAGTTGCTGTCCAGGGCGCGAAGTGATTCCGTCCATGCCTCCGTACACATAAATATACCCGGATTTTGACTGGACGAACACGACCTGGCCGAATCCGCGATAAGGCCCGGCCGAAAGTACCGTTCCGGACGAAACAGTCTTTACCGGTTCTCCTTTTTTTGCCGTAATCGACACTCCGTACAGTTTACCCGAAAGATAGGATAATTCCAGGGCTGAGACCGGCCAAATGACATTGCCGTCGATTTTTTTGGACTGATACGAGCGCGGGTCATCCATCGGTTTGAAGGCCGACGCGGTTCCTGAAGGAACGGGAGGGGATAACACCGTCCCGGACTTGTCTCCGGACGAAGCTACATCCGGGGAGGGGATGCTTTTGGACTGTCCAGTGTCGGGAATCAGCAACCGGTCGCCAACCTTCAGCACCGAATTCTGGTCCAGAGCGTTCGCCTTCAGGAGTTCCGCAATCGGAACGTTTTCGGCCTTGGCAATTCCATACAGAGTGTCGCCACGTTTAACCGTGTAGATGCCCGGGATTCTAATTTTCTGCCCGGCAAAGAGTTTGTCCGGGTTTGCGATATTATTGAAGGTCATGATAGAAGCAGCCGGAACATTGTACTTTCTGCTGATCGAGTACAAGGTTTCTCCTTTTTGGAGAATATGAACCAGCTCTTCGGAAAAAAGATGCGAAAACAATCCGGTAAAAACAAGCAGAATAAAAGATACGATATACTTCTTCATAGGCTTTCCGTAACATTGTCGGCACATAGCTGAAGCCTCATTAGAATATACCTGTTATGCATTTTGATGGTACGCAAATGGACCGTCTTCAGGAAAGTATTTCTTCCATTGTTGGAGGAAGCAGGGTCTTCATTGCGTCAAGATCGGAGGAAGATACCATAAATTCTTTGTCGAAGGCGATTACTTCATTGGAACTTCTCAGTTTTTCAAGCAATCCGTACACTATGTAGGTCATAATTACCAAGCCTGCTTTTGGATGGCTATTGATATACGCAGAAAAACGCTCTCTGGAAAGAGCCATAATAAGGGAAAGGGATTTTGCCCGCACCGTGGCCGTGCTCGGCTGATTCTTGAAAAGGGATGTTTCTCCGAACACGGTACCGTTGGTCAGGCTGTTGATGACAATATCTTCTTTCTGTTGGCCTTTTTTCAGTATTTCCACTTCTCCGGACAGCAACGTGAATAAACTGGAAGACATTTCGCCTTCTTTGATGATGCGTTCGCCGGGTTCAAACGAAAAAAGATCGCAAATTCCGGG
>SHOL01000014.1 GCA_004294945.1 Treponema sp. | reverse complement strand
GACGATTTTCCGGTCGGTCCGTTTGCGGATGCCGATGTACAGGTACTTGTCGATCGCGGCGGGGAACACCTTGCCGCCGTTGTAGTCGATATGCTCGCCGATGATGTTGATGCGGGCGGGCGACGCATAGAGCGCGACCGATGACGCTTCTCCGCCGTACTGCCGGGTAAACTCGGCGGCGAATTCGCGCTTCAGAAGCCCGCGGTCGAATTCGGCAAGGTAGGCAAGCTTTGCGCAGCGCACTTCGGCAGCGGTCCGCTCGACGGCCGCGACGTTCGCCGCAGCCCAGGCGCCCGATTCGCTCGAAGCGTAGTATTTGATCAGCTTCGCCGACCGGAGGGGCGTATAGAATTCGAAATGCAGATGGTAGAACGCCTTCGCATCGTCATATTCGGGACTGTTCACCGGATTCTGGTGGATCACCATCATGTACGGGAAGGGCCGGTCGAAAATCTTGTCGAACGAACCGGTCACAATCTTGAGAATTTGCGCAAGGTCAGTTCGCTCGGCGTCATCAAGCTCGCTCACGTAGTTGCGGTGGTTTTTCGCCGTGATGAACACGCCGTACGGGTAGTCGGTAAAGAACGGAATATAGGCGTAGAAGGAATCATTTTCGAACACGATGCGGTCCCGGAATGCCGCTTCTTCCTTGTTCATGCGGCAAATAATGCATTCGCCGGTTTTTGCATGGTGGGCGCGCGCATTGTCCAGCTCCACCTGCACCTTCTGGGGAATCCAGGAGTACGCGTAAATCTGGCCGTGGGGATGCGGCATCGTCACGCCGATTTCCTCGCCCTTGTTTTCGAACGGCATGATGTATTTGTTCACCGGGGAAACGGCAAGCGCGTCGCAGCGTTCAGCCCAGAGGTCCACCAGCTTGCGGATGTGCGGCACCGGCAGCTCGTGCAGCGTCTTGGTGTGCTCGGGGGAATAGAGAATAACCTCGCAGGCGCCGTACGACGGACTTGCGCGGTAAAAATCCGAGCCGACCGGATCGGGCTCGGGCGGAGTCGCGCTCAGCGCCGGAAAATCGTTATCATACTTATGCACATCGTAGTGGTCGGGCACCTTTCCCGAACCCGGGCAAAACGGACACCAGTTTTTGGGCATCTGCGGACGATTCTGCCGATGGGAAGCCACCATCGTCCAGGTTCCGAGAAGCGGATTGAAACGTAACTCTGCCATAGTATTCTCCTGATCTCTATTGTAAGCCGAACCACCGCCTGCTGCACAGGCGGATTGCGTGTACCTACACTCTTATCCTAAGGGAAACAGAAACAAGACGTCAACAGTAAAAAATACCTTGCAGGCCGGTAACTTTGTCACTAAGGAAGAATCTATACCGATGCCTGGCTCGAAATGACACTTCGCAGGCGGTACGCATTGAGCGCACGTTGCGCGGGGCCCGATGTTCGATCAGGATGATGAGTACGGTTCTTCACTTTTCAGGTCACCGGGCGTACACTTGCAGGCATGGACGAATACCGAAGATTTCATCCTGAATTCTCACTGTGCGGTCTCAACTGCTCGCTGTGCCCGCGCCGCTGGACAGAAGGCTCCTCGCGCTGCCCCGGATGCGGCGCCCCAAGAGCGGAAGGGGCTCCCGGCTCGCCCGCACGCCCTGGCTTTTCCGACATTCACCCGACCTGTGCGGTAATCACCTGCGCCAAAAAACGCGGTTCTCCCGAATTCTGCTTTTTGTGTGCGGATTACCCCTGCGACCGCTACCGGAATATCGGCACCGCCGACTCGTTCATCTCGTACCGGCACGTCAAAGAAAACCTCGCAAAAGCGCAAGAAAACCTCGACTCGTATCTGGATGAGCTCGCCGAGCGGGAGGCTTTCCTTGCTCTGCTGCTTGACGGGTGGAACGACAGCCGCCGCAAGGGTTTCTACTGCCTCGCCGCAAACGACCTGCCGATCGGCTCGGTACGCGAAGTCTGCGCAAGGCTGGTAGAGATCGACGCCCAGGACGCACAAAACGGTGCGGACGGGAGCGCCGAATGCGTACCGTGCAGCACGGATCGCGCCCGTACCGCAGTGCGGTTACTCTCCGCGGAAGCGGACAAAGCGGGCTTTGCGCTTGCCCTGCGGAAATAACCGGAACAGACGCGGATCGAGGAGCAGACCCGATGGATCGTGCGCCCATTACGGCAGGTTTTCGCGGAAGTAAATGTCGAACGGCATCTCTATCGATTGGACCGGCTCTTCTTCAAGGACGATCTTTCGGTAGATTTGCTGGATAACCAGACGGCCCTGCTCTTCGGGACGCTGGGAAATCAGGCAGTCGATGGCGCCGTCGCGGAGGAGGCGGACGTTTTCGTCGACGAGGTCGTAGCCGATTATGGAGATTTTTTCTTTCATGCCGCGTTTTACGACGTGGCTTGCAATCAGATGGCCGATGGACGATACGGCAAAGATACCCTTGAGGTCGTCCGTGCTGCGGAAGACGTCGTCGAGCATGCGGTAAGCGTCGTCCATGCGGAGTTCGGAGCAGACGAGGTCGATCAGCCGGAAGCCGTCCTTGCCCCGGAACCAGTCGATAAAGCCGCGGGCGCGTTCGTTCAGGTTCCAGGCTTCGCTGTACGGTTTGAGCACGGCGTAGGTGCCGCCGGTCTTGCCCAGAAGCTCCATGAGTCTGCCGGCAAGAAATCCGGCGCGGCGAGGATTCTGGGCCACGGTGGTCAGCGGCACCGCACCGGGAAGGGCGGTGTCGATAAAGGCGTAGGGAACCCCGTTATCAAGTTCGTTCAGGTGCACCAGAATGTCTTCCTGGATAACCGGTGCGATAATATAGGCGGCGCAATCGGAGGCGGCCATGCGGTCAAAGGCGTCTGCGAGCGAATTGCGGTCCGGACGGACGAACTGGAAGAGTTCCGGTCTGAAGGAAAACGCCGAAAGTTCCGAAACGGCGCGGAGGATGCCGTTGTACAGGAGGTTCCAGTACCGACTTTCCTTATCCAGTTCGGGAATGAGCACGCCGATGCGGTAGTCCCGGTTCCGCTTGAGGTGGCGGGCGAGCGCGTTCGGCTGGTAGCCGCTTTCGTCGATAATGCGCTGGATTCGTTCTCTGGTTTCTTCGGATACGCGTCCCCGGTTATGAAGGACACGGTCGACCGTCCCGATGGAGACGCCCGCACGTTTTGCGATTTCTGTTACAGTCATGTTTACCCCGCGTGTACCTACACGACAGCATACCAGAGGCACATGAGCGGCGTCAAGGAACAACATTCGCGCTGCGTAACGGTGCGCAGCGATACAAAGAGCCGAAAAGAGTCTATACTGCTGCCCATGACAAGTCCCGTAACCGTAACCGTGCTTCCCGGCGAGGAAGAAAACACCCAACTCATCCGCGAAAAAGCGGCCCAAGCCCTGTCCGTCAAGCCGAATGCGATTACCGCGCTTGTGTTCCGCAAAAAATCCGTCGACGCGCGCCGTGGTCAGGTTAAGCTGCACCTGGCCTACACCGCCTACATCGGCCAAGAGCCGCCGGCATCGGACGCTCCAGGTTCGTTTGTTCCGGGTTCTGTTGCGCCGGGCTCCTTCGCTCCGGCATGGAAGACGGTGGAAAAAACAGCTTCGGACAATTCAACATCGAAGGACGTCGTCGTCGTCGGGTCGGGTCCTGCAGGACTCTTTGCCGCTCTCCGACTGCTCGAACATGGGCTTCGTCCTGTCATCCTGGAACGGGGTCGTCCAACGGCGGATCGCAAGCGGGACATCGCGCTGATCACCCGCACCGGCGCCGTGGACGGGGATTCCAACTATTGCTTCGGCGAAGGCGGCGCCGGGACCTTCTCGGACGGGAAGCTCTACACCCGATCGAACAAGCGGGGCGACATCGGCCGCATTCTTTCCATATTCGCATACCACGGCGCGGACCGCTCGATTCTGACCGACGCGCATCCGCATATCGGCACCGACCGGCTGCCCGGCGTCATCAACCGCATGCGTGAAACCATCGAATCGCACGGCGGCGAACTCCGCTTCGGCGCCGCCTGCGTCGGCTTTGAAACCGCCGGCGGCCGTGTAACCGGCGTTCGCGTCCGGCAGAAGGCAACGCCAGCTGAATCGACGGCGCCTGCAGAAGCAGGCGCGCCCGGCGCGGGTGAAGAATACACGCTTCCTGCCACGGCCGTCATACTCGCGACCGGCCATTCAGCGCGCGACGTTTACGAACTTCTTGCCCGGCTCGAACGCGAAGGCGCAACCGGAGGAAAGCCGCTCATCGAGGCTAAAGGCTTCGCGATAGGCGTCCGCGTAGAGCACCCGCGCGAGCTCATCGACCGCATCCAGTACCACGGCAACAAGGCAGCGCAGGCAATGGGCGCGGCGGAATACCGGCTGACCGCGCAGGTGGACGGCCGCGGCGTGTACTCGTTCTGCATGTGCCCCGGAGGCTTTATAGTCCCGTCGGCGACCGCAGACGACGAAATCGTCGTAAACGGCATGTCGACCAGCGGCCGCAACACCCGCTGGTCAAACGCCGCGATCGTCGTGGAAACCCGAACAGAGGACATCCCCGACCGGTTCGCCGCCAATACCTCGGCCGATACTTCGGCCGATACTTCGGCCGATACATCGGCGACCGATACATCGGCGGCCCTCTGCGGCGTCCGCTACCAGAAATGGCTCGAACAGGAAGCAAAAAAGCACGGAAAGGGACAGGCGGCTCCCGCCCAGCGGTTGACCGACTTCATCGAGCGGAAAGATTCCGCAAGTCTTCCCGACTGTTCGTACACCCCGGGCATCGTCCCCTCAAGGCTCGATCAGTGGCTCCCGCCTGCGATCGCCGACCGCCTGCGCGAAGGCTTCCGGTCGTTCGACCGCTTCATGCACGGCTTCATCACTAAAGATGCCGTACTGGTCGCGATCGAAACGCGCACCTCCTCGCCGGTACGCGTGCTGCGGAACAAAACAACGATGGAAAGCGAAGCGCTTGCAGGCCTTTTCCCCGCAGGTGAAGGCTCGGGCTACGCCGGCGGCATCGTCTCCTCCGCCATGGACGGCGAGAACGCCGCCGACAAGGTTGCAGAAAAACTGGGACAGAGAAAATAAAGAAACTGAACTGATTGCTGCGGCAAGATTCTAAAGGCAGATTTCAGATATCTAAACGCGTCCCGATGCTTTGGGTAATTCTTCGACGGGAGGCTCGGAGAATAGTAAAAAGCCGAGGTGAGTATGTGTGTACAAGTCAAATTCATCGAAGGGTATTTTGATTGAATAGTATTCCTGCCTGAAGGCTCAGAAAGCCTCAGGCTCCTCCCCGAAAAGCCGTACATACTCCGAATGAAAGTGTGAGGGCAAGTCCTCGTCATACGTCCACATGGCAACGACGCTTTTTACATCATCAATTGTAATACACTGTTCGGCGAGCATTTTCTGCATCAATTCCATGGAACTCATAACGGGCTGTTCATACAGGTTTGCGAGCTCGACCAGGTCGATATCATCCGTCACAAGTGTTATATGGAGTTCATACGCCGCCGCCAGACACTCGATATCGAAAAGGGAGCATCCCAAGTCCTCATCGCGACAGGTTTGTCTCATGAATTCTTTCGTACCAGCGATACTTGCTTTTTGATCTTCAGAGAGACGTATCTTTCCCCGTTGACGATCTTCGATGTGCTTTTCGTTTTCGACCCATATAAATTTCGAGCGGAGCCTTACCGAGTAATTATACTCATGCAAGGTTCCGCCCAGGATACAGAACTTCCATTTCGGCGATGTGCCGTACGTTCTATCAAGCAGGGGTTAGAGATTGTCAGCAAGTCGAAAATACGCGTTCGAATCAAGCAGGATTTTTTGTGGTTGTGAGGTTATGCCATACCCCCTTTGCCTCAGCAATCGGGATATTGAGTATTCGCTGTATATAGCTGTGGGACTTTCTCTCTTTCACCATAAAATCAACAAGGGCATTCCAGAATGTATCGCCGAATACCTGCTTTGAGACAGTGATGTATTTTTCGACAGCTGGGTGATCTTCCTCAAATAATACCTCGCTAACCAGTTTGACGGTTTTTGTGTAATTCTGCGTGGCGCCATACAGGTCAAATTGCAGTAAAGGTTTGTCGTTTGCGGATGCCCAGGCGTTGAGTTGCTTGAAGACCGTTAACGGCGAAATGTCCAGTTGGATAAACTCAACTATCGATAAAGAAGAAGCCGAAAATCACATTCAATCAGGTACAAACCAGGAAGGAACCAAGGCTCTTCAGAATCTTCTTGGCGAAAAAGCATTCAACTACACCAAGCCACCGTCACTCCTCAAAGGTCTTCTCTCGCAATCCACCGGGCCCGATGATCTTGTACTCGACTTTTTTGCGGGATCGGGGACGACGGCGCAAGCGGTCGCGGAGCTTAACAAGGAAGACGGTGGGAAGCGTACCTGTATTCTGGTATCGACTACCGAGGCGACTGCGGACGAGCCGGACAAGAATATTTGCCGCGACGTTACCGCGCGCCGCCTTTCAGGGATCGGCATCGAGTTCGCCTACCTTCGCGTCGCGACGAGGCCGACACTCGAACAGGGACGACATCTTGACGACTCCGCAATCTGGGCGAGCATCCAGCTTCTCGTCGCGCAGAATATTGCCGCAAACCCGGAAGAGGGCGCCGCGCTCTGGACGCGCGAAACCGACGAAGCTCTTCTGTGTTTCGCCCGCCGCCTCGACGCTTCGGTACTCTCCAGCATCGAGAAACTCGATGCTCCGCAGGGAAAGACGATCCTTGTGTTTTCCTTCCAGCCCGGCCCCATCCGCCAGCGCCTCATGGGTAAATCAGGCCTCAGGGTAGAGGCCCTGCCCGACGCGCTCAACCGCGCGCTCCTTCCTGCCTCGACAGGGGGTGCGCTGTGAGCCGAACGGTACTAAAATCCTTCCAGCAAAACGTCGTCGAAAACGCTTCGGCACTCTTCGGGAAATGCCTCCTCATGCTCGACACCCTCCGCGCAAGTTCCGAATATCAGCTCAAGCGACACGAAGTAATCCGCGACGCGGGATCGATCCTGATCGAGGCTCCCACCGGGATCGGAAAGACCCTCATGGCCGCGCACACTGTCGCCCGCCTTTGCGCCGACCGCCCGATGATATGGCTCTGGTTCGCGCCCTTCGCCTCGGTCGTCTCGCAAACCGGAGCGGTTCTCTCCGACGAGACCGACAACCTTCGCGCCCGCGACCCCCATACCGATCGCGCTGTCGAGGAACTTCGAGCCGGCGACGTGTTCATCTCCACCTGGGCATCCGTCGCCGTAACCGACGCCGAAATCAGAAAAACACGCTCCACTACGGAAAAAATGCCGTCGCTTGATCTTCTCATCGCGCATGCGAAAGCGTCCGGCTGGTACGTCGGCGTCGTCATCGACGAAGCCCATCACTCGTTCCGCGGGCAGTCAAAAGCGTATGATTTTTTCCGTACCGTCGTCGATCCCGACCTTACCCTGTGCATTACCGCGACGCCCCGCGATGAAGATATAGAAGACTTCAAGAAAGGCGTACACCTCGGAAACCTCAGGCGCATAAAAGTCAGGCGTCAGGAAGGCGTGGAGGCAGGGCTCCTCAAGATCGGCGTCAAGACCGCTGTGTTCAAGGCTCCCGGAAACCTGGAAGAACTGCTTAATTTCAAACTAACCGCATTGCAGCAAGGCGTCGCCGTTCATCGCCGCATCAAGGAAGAACTGGCCACTGCCGGTATCCCGATGACGCCTCTCCTCCTCGTGCAGGTAGACTCAACCGATAACTCGGAAAAAGAAGCTGTTACCTGGCTGACTGATCTCGGATTTACGAAAAAGCAGATAATGGTGCATACAGCCAAGGAGCCCGATCCCCTCCTCAACTCGGTGCAAGGAGACAACGAGGTAGAAGTCCTTGTCTTCAAGATGGCGGTAGCTCTCGGGTTCGACGCCCCCCGCGCCTTCTGCCTCGTGAGCTTCCGCTCCAGCAGGGATGCCGACTTCGGACTCCAGATCGTCGGACGGCTCATGCGGGTAGATCGCCGTATTCAGCGCATTCTTCCGGTTGCACCGGAACTTATGCATGGATACGTTTTCCTTTCCGACCGGGATTCACAGGAAGGCATTTTGAGCGCCGGAGACCGCATCAACGCGATCAGAAACGAACTCGCCTCTCTCGAAACATCGGTCGACGTCATCGCATTGAGCCAAAACAACGCAGGGGTCGTCCGTGTCGAGAACGGCCAACCAGAGCTGCCGGAAACCGAATTTTCGCTTACCGGTGAAACGTTCACACATTCGACAGATACGAGCGGAAGGGAACGGACGTATGCCGATCGACCTCTCTTTGCAAATTGGGGTTTTTCGGACGATTCGGCGCATATAGACCCTACCAGAGCTCCAGCCGGAAACCCGAAACAAAATCGAACAGACACGAATCATGCGTCTGAATTTATCTACGAACTGAAAGCAGATGTCCCGAAATCATTTACAAAAGCGGAAGTTGATGTGTTCTCCGTTGATATTCTGCAAGATATTCTGAACCGCTTCCGATGGGACGCACAGGTGCTTTTGCTGGCAAAAACGGATAGCCGAAAAATTCTTATGGAAAATTACGAAGTCTTCAGCCATATAAAAGAAGCACCCGAAGAAATCAAGGCAAAACTCCTCAGAGCAGAACTGGATCGACGTGCCCAGCTTTGCCTCAATACAGCGGATGCCGACGGTTTTCTGGATAAGCGAACTCTCTATGCAGGACTGATGAGCCGGCTCGCCAAGGAAGCGAACGATATGGGGGTGGCAGGCCTTGAATCTCGCGAAGAACTTGAGGATGGTCTTGCCCATATACTTGCGCTACGTCCGGACATTCTACCTAAAGCAATCAGTGAAGCATTCGCCGCTAACACAGTATCTGTATCCGCGGTAGACCTTCCGGCCGTTCTGGAATCAGTCGAGCCTCTGGCAGGGTCCCGTTTCAACCTCTATGGCGTATACCCGGCTGACTTGAATGAATGGGAACGGGAATTTGCCGAACGTCTCGACAATGATCTGTCGGGAACCATTCTCTGGTGGCACCGCAACCCGGTTCGCAAAAGCCACTCTGTCTGTCTCCCTGTAGCAGGGCACGGCTTTTTTTTCCCGGACTTTATCGTAGGAGTAAAAGGGCGAACGAAAGGAAAGGGTAAAATCCTGGTAGAGATTAAATACCAGATTAACGACCCTGTTGGAAACGCCGCGGCAAAAAGCCGCGCCAAGCATCCAGACTACGGAAACGTTCTTATGCTGTACCTGAATAAGAAAACGGGCGAATGGATGACCGTCGAATATGACGAAAGAAAAGAACAAAACACACTGGACCGAATATTCCGTGAAGACCTGCTTGTCACGTATTAATCCCGAATCGTCCTCGCCCCGGACAGTTCATTCTGGATGACCGTCCGCTAGCGATGATGCGTGGCCCTGTAGGTATCGAACTTGTTCTGGAATTATCCAGATTTTATTCGATTCGCAATATCAGGTTGGCGCTGCTATTTTCCAGGGATGTAGATGCGGCATTTCCGGTTTTTGATGGGGGTTCGACCCACCATTCACCGTTGATGACGTATTTGAAGCCGTAAGCGCGTCCCGATTCGAACACGTTGAGGGAAACCGGGAGATAATACATGCGACCGTCGAAAATCATCTGCACGTTGCCCGGATGCCACTGGTTAAAGTCGCCCGCGATGGTCACCCGGCGGATCGGTATGGCCGAAATATCCACCCACTTTCCCGTTGTCCCGTTCGTAACCCACTGATAGTCCGACGGGCGGAATTCAAACAGTACCGAATTGGTTTTGAGCGTATAGCCGACCGGAGCGTCGTTTTCCGAACGAGAAATCGTTCGGACCGAATTGTCCGAGCTTGCAGCAGAAGGCCCGCCCGTTGTTGCGCACGACACACACACAAAGGCAGCACAGCACAGCGCAATCATCGATTTTGTCACTTTTTTCTCCTTGAATTATCAGTATAGCACAGGGGTGCGAGGCCGCAAAGGAACGGGTTTGCCGGATTCTCCGGTTACTCAAAAAAAAGCCGGCCCCGCACGTATTTGCGGAACCGGCTGCACGCCGTCCTGGCCGGATGTCGGACCCGGTTAGACCTGAACCGATGCGTTTGGCTCTTAAACGGGCAAGGTAGATCCCGTATCAGTCCAGGTTCTTGATTAGCTCGTTCAATTTGCCTTCGTCGGCTTCGTTGATAAAGACCTGCAACCCGGCGTCCCCCTTTTTTTCGTCGAACGCTATGCCCTGGGCCTTGAGTTTACCGGTCAGGAAATCGGCTTCTTCGTTACTGTCAAAGGTATCAACCAGAATCATTGTACGTCTCCCTGTGTCAATTATACATAGTTTAGTGTATGTCGGCAGCGTTGCCGGATTGATTTTGCCCGACTCTCATATCGTTGACAAGGGCTTCCGGGGGTACGTGTTCCATACCTCCATAATAATCGGCCATGATGTGCAGGTAGGTTCCGTTCTGTTTGATGTGTGCAAGCCCTTCCTCGAAGCGCCGCTGCCAAAGGCCTTCGGGATCTGCTGCGGCCGAAAACACGACCGAGACGTCTCCCAGATTGTATGGTTTTGTGAACCGGTAGAAGCGGTGTTCGAGCGGATACAACTGTTTCATGTACATTGCTCCGGTCAGATCGACGATCGCCCACAGGTCGATGCGGTCGTGGTACAGCTGCTTTGCGCTGCCTTCGTGGATGCTGTTCGGGATTAAGGATATGCGGTCCGAATTTTCGAGAAACCGCATGATGCCGCTTCCATTGAGAACCCCGATGCGATACTGTGCGAGTTCCTCAAGGCTCCGGTATGCAAGCCCGCCGGGAAAATGCCGGCTGTCGTACATAAACGTCTGTACAACGTACATGACTTCGGCAGAGTAACGAACCCGATTCTGGATTCCGGGCTCTTCGAACAGGATTTGTCCGCCTATTCCTGCGATTACCGTGCCGGAAGCAACGTCGGATATCATGCGTTTGACCGGAACAAAGGAAAGCTGTACCGCTGTCTCCGATGCCTGGAATGCGGCGATCACGAGTTCGCAGGCCAGTCCCGGTTTGGTGCTGTTTTGATAGATCGGGGGATATTCAAAGGTTTCCAGCACAATCGATTCGCTTTGCGCATACGCTGCAGGGGCGGAAAGGAACAGCGCAAGAAGCGCGAGTGTTGCCAATGTTGCCAGTGTTGCAGTTCGCGCCGGGTTTGCACTTCGCGCCGGTTTTGCTGGTAGTCCGTCCTGATGCACCGCAGAAATCCTCATGGCACGCCCCTCCGTTCTTCTTCGGCGGGCGGGATGTTCTTGGTCATGATGCACACCCTGAACGGAAGGTTGGGATAGGTATCGACCCGACGTTCGCGAAAACCAAGGGCGGCGAACCATTTGCGCAGACGAGCGTTCTCGTACACGGTCTCGATAAGCGCCACCGTTCCCTTGTACCGGCAAATTTCTTCCAGCGCGTGCTCGACCAGATACCGCCCGATGTTTCGGTGCCGGCACTCCGGAAGAACTGCCAGGTACTCGATAATAAAAAGCCGGTCTTCGCCCGTATTGCGGATTCCAACACAGCCGAGCAGCTTGTCCTTCTCGTAATAGCCGTACATCATCAGCCCTTGGAGTATTTTAGCGTCGAGCGATTCCGCCGTTGCATACGCCGGGAACAGCGGAACCTTTTCCGCAGAGAACTTGAATTCCTCGGCGACTGTTCCGAACGATGCGTTCAACACCTGAACAATTTTTCTGGTATTAACTGTATGCCGGATATTTTCAGGCGAATCCATACGAGACACCCCCACTTTCGAGTGTGGCACCGCCCGGCCTGTTTGTCAAACACACCGCCGGTTTGTCAAACTCA
This sequence comes from Treponema sp., assembly GCA_004294945.1. Taxonomy (GTDB): domain Bacteria; phylum Spirochaetota; class Spirochaetia; order Treponematales; family Treponemataceae; genus Teretinema. Next base: position 15,516 of record SHOL01000014.1, on the reverse strand, counting down.
CGGCCTGTTTGGTCAGGTGTCCCCGGACCGAAACCCTTTCCCGATTATTTGCGACGCATTCGTTATCGTAATAAAGGCTTGCGGATCGATTATCTTGATAAAACTGCGTATCTTGAACGCTTCCCGCCGTGAAACCACCGTGTGTATCACCGTCAGTCCCTGGCCGGAAAAAGCTCCCTGCGCCGTATACATCGTCGCCCCGCGATGGACCGTATCCAGAATAAACCCGCGCACCAGAGCCGGCTCGGTCGTCACGATTTCCATCTTTTTATGCACATTCATGCTTTCGATCGCCATATCAACGACAACCGCCTTCATCGCCAAACCAAGCACCGAATACAGGGCGCATTCAATACCGAACACAAACACAGACCCTGCAGCAATGCAAAAGTCGGACGCAAGCAAGGTAATTCCGATATTCACATTCGTCTTTCGATTCAGAATCTTTGCCAGAATGTCGGTTCCGCCGGTCGACGCATTGTTGTTGAATACAATCGCCGACCCGATGCCGGGCAGCACAACCGAATACACCAGCTCCAAAAGCGGATCGCCAGTGAGCGGCGCATGCAAGGGCACAAGTGCTTCCAGAATCCACACCATACCGGACAGCGCAAAACTGGCGTAAATTGTCTTCCATCCGAACGACGACCCCAAAAACGCAAACCCGAGCACAATCAAGAGCGCATTTATCCCGGTCATCGCCGGACCTACGGAAATCCCGGGCAGCAGCCGCGCCGCGATAATCGAAATACCGCTTACCCCTCCGGTCACAAAATTATTCGGAATCTTGAAAAACACAATACCAGCGGCAACCAGAAAAAGACCAAAATTGATCATCACGATCTGGCCGGGTTTGACATCGATGCGAACAAGCGGAAGCTTCATCAAGGCACCTCTTTGCATTCCCCGCATGCGGTTTTGAATATCCGGCAGACAAGAATGCCAACAAGGATTCTAGCACAGAATTTTCGCTCTGTGCATTCCCGCCATACACCTGTGCTATACTGAGCCTATGCATACACTTTTGTTCAACGCCCCGCTGGTTGCGCAGGTTGTGCTGATTGCCGGCGGAACCGGTCTTGCACTTTTTGCCGCACTTGGTCTTTTCACCCTTTCCCAAGTCGTGTTCCGCCCTCGGGCAAGCACCGAATTTGCCCGCACAACCTGCACAGAAAACGGAGAAATCACACTCGAATTCCTCGCACGGAAGCAGCGGCATTTTTTTATATCGTCCCCTCACGGGTATCGTATACACTGCGTCGAAATTCAAAGCAGTCCCTGGAACGGCACCGACGACACCAGACCGGTCGCGATATTCTGTCACGGGCATTCATGGACCTGGCACGGCCAGATAAAATACATGAACGAATATCTTTCGCGGGGCTACCGCGTTATCGCATACGACCACCGCGCCCACGGCGAATCGGGAGGCCGCGCCTGCACCTATGGGTTCTACGAAAAAGACGACCTCGGCGCAGTCATCGACGCCGTTACGGAACCCGCATCCGCTCCGGTCATCCTGTGCGGAGAATCGATGGGAGCCGCGACAATCCTTGAATACCGGCCGGACGACCCCCGCATTGCCGCGCGCGTCTGCGACTGCGGCTTCTCGGATTTGCGCCGCGTTCTTCTGCAACATCTGCTGAACGGCGGATTGCCGGAACCGATCGGCACGGCGCTCCTTTCGGCCGGCAGCGTCTTTTGTACACTTTTTCCTGGCTTTCCCTTCTCGGCCGTTTCTCCCGTGCGCAGCGCAGAGCACATGAGTTCGCCGGTGTGCATCCTCCATGGAAAACTCGACAAAACGGCACCGGTTTCGATGGCGTACGAGCTGTTCGAGGCGCTTCGCCGATCGCCCGCAGCAGCCGGACACGAGCTCCACATTTTCGACCAAGCCGCCCATGCAAAATCCATTGCAAGCGAACCGGAACGGTATTCGCACATAATTGCGCAGTTTCTCGACCGCACCCTGGCCTTAACATCCTGAAGACAGATCAGTCACGTTCTGTATACGCGCAGTCAGAGAACGAAACCGGATAGTCTGGCTCACTTCCGAAGAAATTCAAACATCCGGAGGCAAACACACCGAACAAGACACCGGTAAAGCTCATATGATACGTGCCTTCAGTGCACAAACCGGCGGTTTTGCCGCGTCCAAGCTCGGCCCAGCCGGTTCCGCCGGCCTTCCATTCGAAGACGTACCACTCGGTGTCGCTGCGAATCCGGAAATCCACAGCCGCCAGGCCGGACCCGCCGACCTGCAGGAGCGATTCGGGCAAATCGACAGAAGCGACGACAGCTTCCATATCGTGGATGCGCTTTGAAACACCCAGACGCCAGGGATCATTTGTTCCGCACACCCCATCCCTATATACAAAAATGTCGTAATGATACGAATCGTTATAGTACGCCGTCAAGCCTGCCCGCACGCCGGAGTTCTTGCCAGAGTTCTCGTCCGCAGCGTATATCCGCGCAGGAAATTCCACACGCGCCGAAAACTCGCACAAAAAGCCTTCCTGACGCCGGAGCGCAAGCGCGTACAATCCCGACGGAGTAGAAATATCCGGTCCGAAGGCCAGGCGGACAGCAGCGTCTGTGCAATCGAAGTGAATCAGGGAAGCATCGAAACCTCGAACAAAGCACCAGTGCGGGTCTCTTTTTCCTTCTATATAAGAAGGCTTCCAGTCCCGCGTGTACGGACGCGCCTCTCCGGGCAGCGGGCCTTCCATTTCGAGCCCGACGATTCCCCCGTTGCCGATGCTGAACCATCCGGCAGCATCCTGTACTACCGGAGACAAAAAAGTTTCCCGGCCCAGGTTGTGCAAAAGGACACCGGGAAGTGTCCTGACGCCCAGAAACACCGCCCACAGGTTTCCCGCCCCGTCGTCAACAATATCAGCATGTCCGGTGCACTGCACCGGGTTCGAAACAGCATCGCGGTGCGACAACACAGGATTTGTCGGGCAGGGTGTGTACGGTCCCCAGGGAGATTCGCTGCGGAACAGGGTTTCCATGTGCCCGTACTCCGTGCCGCCTTCGGCAAGCATCAGGTAGTACAGGCCGTCGAATTTATACAGGTGTGGAGCTTCCGGCCAGCGTCCGCCTGTTCCTGCGCAAATATGCCGCACCGGTGAACGAAGCGCTCCGGTAACGGGATTGATTACCGAAAGTGCGATACCCGTGCTTCCATCTACTTCGGCATTCGTGCAAAAAAAAGCAGTGCCGTCATCGTCAAAAAAAAGGGACGGATCGATCCCTCCTTGCGCTACCGGAACGGGATCGGACCAAGGGCCGTACGGAGTTCCGCTGCGAAGAATACAGTTCCCGGTTCCGGAGACATCGGTGACTGTTATAAAAAACTCGCCGGCATGAAACCGAATCGTCGGAGCGAACAGTCCTCGAGAAGCTCCGGCACCGGCCATGTCGAACTGGCTTTCGCGGTGCCAGGCAAAGGAGATGGGTTCCCAGTTTACCAGATTCGTACTGTGAAATACCGGAAGCCCCGGAAAAAACTCGAAGCTGGACACCACTAGGTAAAAATCCGGTCCGACCCGGCATACGCTCGGGTCAGGATGGAATCCCGGCACTACAGGATTCCGGTACGGCAGGGTTTTCATTCCTTGAGCGCGCCTGCAAGCGTCCCGCGGATTATCCAGCGGTGTCCCACCGCATATAAAAGGATTGTTGGAGCCGCCGAGATAATAGCAGCAGCCGCATACCGGGGCATGCGCCCGGTTCCGTAGGCATTAAGAAATTGCGAAACGCGAAGCTGGATCGTAAACAGCTTCTGATCATTGAGCATAATCAGGCTCAGAAAATAGTCGCTCCAGGCAGAAATAAACACAAGCAGAAAAGCCAAAAATGTTGCAGGGGCGGCAAGCGGCAGCATAATGCGGAAGAACGTACCGCCATGACCGGCGCCGTCAATCCTTGCTGCTTCTGCAAGATCATTGGGGAGGCTCTGGAAGAAGGACCGGTAGATGAGCGTCCAGAACGGTATGCCGAACGCTCCCATCGGAAGAAAAAGACCCGGAAGGGTATTCGCAAGACCGATCTTGATATTGAACTTGTACAGCGGGATCAACACCATCTGCACCGGCACAAAATAGCCGATCAGTACGGCATAAAAAAAGAACTCGGTCGCTCTGGTTCGATACCGTGCAAAAACATAGCCGGCCAGCGCTGCGGCCGGAATGGTGCACACAATCGCGCCGATACACACGTACAGCGTATTCATCAGCCCTTGTCCAATCTGTACAGCCGCCCAGGCTTCAATAAAGTTTTTGGTATACAAAGACTTTGGCCATCCCCAGGGATCATACGAATATTCCAGTTGGGTCTTGAATACAAACATAAAGGGCAAAACAAGCGGAAAAATTACAATCAGCGCAAACAGCACCAGAATGAACGTTGCGAAAAACTCTGCAAAACCATACCGAAGTTTGGGTAATTTCAGTGTGTGTGTCATTTAACGTCTCCTTCCCTGCTTTGCCAGGAAAACTGCACGATGGTAAAAACAAGCGACAGCAGGAAAATAACAACACCGATCGCGGAGGCCTTGCCGTATTGCCAGTTTATGAATCCATGACGGTATAATGTAATACCGAGCGTTACAGTCGCATTGCCCGGACCTCCGGTAGTCATCATATAGGGAAGGTCGAAAAGCTTGAGACTCCCAATCGTGCAGAGCACCGCCAGGATGCGCATCGGATATCCCAGGTCGGGCAGTACAATGCTGAACGCATACCGCCATCCGGTAACACCGTCCAGTTCCGCAGCTTCCTTGATTTCCGTCGGAATCTGCTCGATTCTGGACATCAGATAAATGATTGGGAATCCGGTGTACGTCCAGGTTGCGACGGTAAATACCGTCCAGAACGCTACATTCTTGTCGCCAAGAAAATCTATCGAAGTAAGCCAGGTCCAGCCGAACGCTTCGCCCAGACTGGCAAGTATTCCGTTATTGGGAGAAAAAACAAATTTGCCCAGCATTGCCGTAATTGCAGACGGAAGTACATTCGCAAGATAGTAGATTGCGCGAAGGGGTTTTGTCAGGCGGTTTACGTAAAACGTAAGAGAAAACGCAATGAAAAATGAAAGCGGAATCTGGATAACGATACTCCAGAATGCCCAGCTGAACACATTAATAAGTCCAGCCTGAAATTCGGGATCGCCTGCAAGGCTTTTATAGTTTTGAATGCCAATAAAGGTTTCGCCGCCGAGTCCGGAGGCACGCATGAACGAAAGGCGGAACGTCTCGACGATCGGATAATACAGAAATACGCCAAGAAATAAAACAGCCGGAAGAATGCACAGGCCTACGAAGATATTCTGTTCGCTAAAGAGTCTGTTGTGCACGCTTTGTGGACGGATTGCTGGGGTCATCGGAACTCCTGGAAAACAAACACAGATGAAGCTTCCTGCAAAAGGCACTTGCTCTTGAAGGATTCTTTGCAGAAAGAGACGCGCCCGGGGTCCCGGACGCGTCTTCAAGAAAATCGGGACGCTGCGCGACCACCGGGGCATCGCAGCGCCAGCGGTTATTTTTTGACCGGTCCGACGTTTTCCACCATCAGCTTCTCGAACTTGACCAGTTCCTGCTTGACGTCAGTCCCGGGAATAAAGAAGGTCTGGATGGCATCGTTGAGCGGAGAGGTAACGGTGGGCGGAAGATCCTGATCCCACCAGAACTGCACCGATTCAGCCTTGGTAAATACCGTAGAAGCCATGCCGGTCAGCGCAGAAGGCGCCTTGACTCCGGGAACGGAGCAAATGCGTCCGGGTTCGGCAGAACAGACTTCAACGCTCATCGCATATTTGAAGAAGCGGACAACCGCCTCTTTCTTGTCTTTTGCCTTGGCAGTCGCGATAAAACCAATGTCGGTCATACCCATGCAGTCAGTCGCCTTTCCGACGCCGCCTTCAAGGACAGGGAATGCATAGAAGCCGATCGTCTGGTCGGTAAATTCCTTGTTCGCAAAATTAGCGCACATCCAGGAACCGGTAACCTGCATTGCAGCCTTTCCGGTAGCCATCTGCTGCTGGGAGTCGTCATAGGACTCTCCGAGGGGCTTCGATCCGAAATACCCTTTAGCAACCCATTTTTGATAGATCTGCGCAGCCTTTACAAACGCATCGCTGTCGAATCCAAGCGAACGTCCCTGGGCACTGCCAAAAGCGTTTCCGCCGACGCGGTTGACCAGGTACATGTACATGGCAAGGGGCGGCCATTTATCTTTGGCTCCGCAGGCAAAAGGCTGGATTCCTGCGGCGAGGAGCTTGTCGCAGGTTGCTTCCATTTCGGCAATGGTAGTCGGGGCTTTCAGTCCCTGTGCCTTGAAGATGCCTTCATTAAGGAAGATGCCGGCAATCGCGAAGAACGGAGCGATACCGTAAGTTTTTCCTTTCCAGCTCATCGCGGCGCTCGCGGCCTTGCTGCCGGGGATTGCCGAAAGTTCTGACGTCAGATCAAGCAGACGTCCCGCATCGGCATACCCACCCATGACTGAACCGCCCCAGCTCTGAACAATATCGGGAGCCTGATCGGCTGCCATGGCAATTTTTGTCTTGTCCATCAGTCCCGGGTCTCCCAGAGCGATGTACTCAAGTTCAATATCAGGATTCGCCGCCTGAAAACCGGTGACCAATGCCTTGATGTACGCATGGTCGGCTCCATCGTCCGGAAGGTCGCGACCCCATACGGTCAGCTTTGTCTTTCCGGCAGAGCCAGACGCTGCTTCCTTTCCGCCGCCCGCAAAAGCGAACCCGGCTACAACCGCGAACAGTGCGCACACAATCGCAATTTTTTTCATTCTTTCCTCCTTGGGAATATACACACGCGCTTTGCGCGTTATGGACATACAGGCATTTTGAGACACTCGAAGCGGTGATACTTCAGCAGCCAGAGAACCGAAGTGACAAGGCGGGGATACAAACGGCTTCCGTATGCGTGTCCGGTCGACGAATCTACCTGATCTGTAGCCGCATAATCCGCGCTGCCTTCAAGAAGCCACTGTGCATGAGCGGCGTCCTTCCTGACCCGTTCATCGTCAATTCTAAAAATTTCTGCCGCGACAAACTGGTTCAGGAATATCTTGCTCAGCCAGGTATTTTTGCTGGTTGACGACAATTTCCAGCCGTCTGAAACCGGATCTATGCACACGCCCGGCACCAGTACCGTTTCAAGATGGATTTTCAGTACAGAAAGGAATTCGGCGTACGGACCGGATGCGGCAAGCTCCTTTTCGGCACCGCACAGGAAGGGATAGGCAAGCCCTTCTATCGCCGGAATTATCCGGGAGCTGTTGCCACCTTCGAAAACCGCCGGGATAAATCGCTCTTCGGCATCGAATTTGGACACGACGGTTCGCGCTATTGCATGAGCAGTCTCATTCGCTCGCGCCGCATTCACGCGGTCGTTCTGTCTTGTAAAAAAAGCCTCAAGGCAGACAAAGGTGCCCCATGCTTTGACGGCAAGGTATAGATTGTTCCGGGCTTGGCCAAGGCTGATATCCAGAGAATCGTAGGTAGTTATTTCAGATCCGCCCTTGCACCGGTCGGAGTCGGCATCCATGATACCGTCTCCGTTTTGATCGCGGGAGCGCAACGAATCCAGACAGCGGACAATTGTCCCGCTTCGTTCAGCCGCCCATTTATGGTCTCCGGAATTCGCGGCATAGGCGCATGCAGACAGAGTCCAGTTAAGCGTTTCTTCATAGCTCATAAAACTGAAGCAGTCGACCAGACCCGGAAGCTCGTAGGACGATGTGCCCCGCGGCGTAAAGGCGTTCGCGACTCCCTGATCGTGCGAGAAGGCTACCCCGAACGAATCCGCATACATCGAGCGCTTGATGAAAAAATCCAGCTCATTGCGGAGCGTCCAGGGAGTAAAGCACAATTCGTGCCAGGCATGATCAACCGTCAGATCGAGTGTGTTCATCATGCGGTACTCGCCTTCGTTCACCAGGAACACAGGGTTTCCCTTGTCGTCGAGCAGCAGTTCCGTGCTTGCGCAATAGGAATGAACCGCATGAGCGATCAGAAATTTTCGTTCATCGTCGAGCGGCGTATCGGAAAGAAGGGCATCAACCCGTTCAGCGCGGTCCAGAAGCGTACCGGTATTTTCCAGAGCCCAGCCGAGAACGTCCTCGAGATTCCGGTACAGGCTGGTATAATACCGGCGTGCGGGATACCCCGTGGTAACAACACCGTCCTCGTAGACTCCGAGCGCGATACTGAATTCGGTTTTTTTTCCCGCATCTATTCTGAAGCGCAAGCCCCCGTCCGACGCAAGATGACGCAGTGTACGATTGCCGTTAAAGGCAGCCTCGACCGCATCCCAATCCATCACTTCTTCGATCGAACTGTCGGGAAGAACCGCAAATCCCTGGCGGCAGCCCTTTGCCATTCCCAGAAGGCTTCCGTCTGTCGAATCGGACAGCGGCCTGTTGATATCGTTCATGCCGAAATAGCCGGTCATGGGTTCAACTCCGTCCGTATTGTCGAACGCCACACGAGCAAGGACTACCGGACACATACCGCTTCTGAGCACTTGCGGTGTGTTCTTTGCCGGATCGGGCACCTGACCGAAAAATGATGTAATAGTTAGAGTTACATTCCCCGCCGACCAGGACTCTCCGCTGTACGTAACGGTGCGAGCGATTTCATCCCCGGAAAATACTTTAAACGTATTTTTTGTCTTGATATTGAACACTTTGTTTTCGGAAACGTAGGCAGAACCGTCCAGGCCAATTTTTACATTGGTTTTGATAAAAGGCAGCATCCGAACCTCGTCGTGTCCGGTTCGGTATCCGATAAAAATTGATGTATCGGGAGGCTGGACGTCCCCCAGAACGAAACCGGAACCTTTTCCGTATCTTCCCAGCGCAAGCGTTGCCCCCGCGCCCCAAATCCCGTGAAGGGAATAGTAATCTCCATGTGCTTCCATGCTACTAACACTACCATCGCGGCTTTCAGCACGGTATCGGCGGATAGACTTTTTTTGATATCGGTAAATTTACCTAGAAAACAGGAGGAAGATTGAACGATTCGTTATGAGTCCTTGCGCCAGTCGAGCGCAAACCGACGCACCTCGCCTGCGGAAGCCAAATTCAGTTTCCGCTTTATGTGCTCCTGATGGGTATTCACCGTCTTTACCGAAAGGTTAAGACTGTTTGCAATTTCGGCAGCACTGTATCCTTCGCTAATCTGGGAAAATATTTCGAACTCGCGGGGCGAAAGAACGCTCAAAGGATCATCGGAACCCATACCGCTTATCATACTTTCGAACAGCCGCGTTTTCAGGTTTTCGCTCACCGCAATTCCGCCGCGAAGAATCTGGCGGACAGCTTCGATCAGTTCTCCCGGCGGCTGATGCTTCATAACATAGCCGCGCGCACCCGCCTTTATCGCCCGTTCACCGTACATCGTCTCGTCGTGCATAGAAACAACCAGCATCAAAAGCGACGGATACATCGACTTGAACGCAGACACCAGAGCGAGCCCGTTCTGATCGCGCAGGGAAATATCGATTATTGCAAAATCGGGAACGGACTCGGCGGCGACAGACAGGGCATCCTGCATCGACGAAGCTTCTCCGACGCACTGAAAGCCGAGCTCCTGACGCACAAGCGCACTGATTCCTGTTCGGTACAAGGGGTGATCGTCGACCACTATGAATTTTCTTGCAATTGCCATCACTCCCCCTACCGTGAAACCCGGCACCGAACAGCCGTTCCCCGCTCGTTCGATGTAATGCCGATGGAACCGCCGATCACATTCGCGCGGTATTTCATAATTTTAAGCCCCATTCCCGACGGGGCCGAACTGCCGGAAACAGACGAGCTCCTGTCGCCCCGGGACTTCGGAACGGAAGGGCGCGTCTTGAATCCGCTGCCATTGTCGGACACAACCACCTCGATAACCTCGCGGTTCATCGAGAGCGTCACGCGTATTTCAGAAGCCCCGGAATGGCGGAGCGCATTTCCGAGCGCCTCCTGTATTATACGGTACAATTGCAGCGCTTTTTCCGAATTATGCACAAAAAAGCCTTCCTGGATTTCAAGCCGTATCCGCGCGCCGGCTATTCCCTGTCTGGAGGATACAAGCTGCCGCACCGCGCTCAAAATGCCGTTAGAAGCAAACTCTGCCGGATACAGCCCCCGGGCAATTTGCTTTGCATGCTTCGCAGTCTCCGACGCAGTTTCGGTTATCGTCGCAGCGAGCTCGGCCTGCGGATGACCTTCCCGGCGCAGCGTCGAGTACAGCATTTCTCCAAGCAGACTGATTCCAGCCATGTCCTGGCACAAATCATCGTGAATGTCCTGCCCGATCCGCGTCATGATATTGTTGGAAATATCTATCAGTTCGCGTTCAAGTTCCGCCCGCCGGGCAATTTCCTCAGTCAGCTTCCGGTTCGAAAGAGACAACTCCAGCGTCCGGTTCTGTACTTCCGTTTCCAGCGCTTTTTCCCGGTTTCGTTCCTCTTCCAAAAGCATGGTCCGCTTGAGCGCAGCCGACACCTGATCCCGCAACACCGCATACAGATACCGGTCCCGGGAGTCGGTTGAACACACCAGATATCCGAGCACATCGGAGGCGAACACCAGCGGCTCGCAGACAAAGGTTACCAGCTCCGGGGGAAGTCCTCCGGGCAGGATGTCTCTGACGGCAAAACAGATACCGTTCGGCGCCAGGATACGTATCCCCTTTGAGTCGGAAATCATCATGAGCCGACCGCCCTCGCTCACCCGTACGCCTGAATCAAAAAGAACCAGCGCACAAAACTCGATGTTCTGCTTGCGGATACCGTCGGCAAAAGACAAAAGGAGTTCTTCCATTCCCAGAGACACCGTCAAGCCCGATTCAAAATCCCTCAACGCAGAAAAACGCGCTTCTGTCCGGACCCGCTGCGCAAGCTGATAACGCAGGCGCTGCTCTGTCAGACGTTCCCGCACCGAGCCCCTGCCCCTGCCGCCTCCGGGAAGCAGCGCATATTCGTCGGTCGAAAGCCTGCTCCTGCACCCGCAGGAATTCCGCATGACGCAAGAGGAGCGCAGTGGTCCCGCCGCCGACTGCCCGTTGATCATATCGAGCTTTGCCAGCACATACCGTACCGCACGGGCTCCAAGCTCGCCCATTGGCTGCCTGATCGTAGTCAAGGCAGGAATAGAATAATAACTGTCCTCGGTATTGTCGTACCCGGTCACCGATACGTCAGCGGGGACATTGATCCCGTACTCCTCCAGCGCGCGAATCGCTCCCAGCGCCATCTGATCGTTCGCTGCGACAACCGCGTCATAGGAAAATCCCGAAGAAATCAGCTTTGTAACCCGTTCGTAGGCCTTTTCCTCCAGAAAATCGCAGGCATACACTACCGGCGGATCAGCGTCGGGCAGCAGCGCAGACAGCGTCGAGATACACTCGGCTTCCCGGGCAAGCCCTTCCTGATGTCCGGGCGAACCGGCAAGGAACAGGAATTTTCGCCGGCCATGCGTATTGACCAGATGCTCGGTCAGCGTCCGCACGCAGCCGGTATTCTCGGCACAGACACCCGGAATTCCGGGGAAATCGATACCGATCGAAACAAGCGGGATGCCGGAAAAGCGGGAGAGGTAGTCTGCCACAGCACGCCGTGAAAGAGATGTTCCCATCGAGTTTGTCATAACGATCAAGCCGGAAAGGCTGTTCCGCAAGGCAAGATCGAACGCAAAACCGCCGGAACCGGCAGTGACATAAAACACCAGGGTCGCTCCGAGGCTGGCAGCTTCTTCTACCGCACCGGTCCACACCGCATTCTGGTACGCGTCATCGAACTGCGCGGCAAGAAAGCCGATCAACAGCGGCGGCATCATGCAGCAGCCCTCACCGTCCCGAAACGGGCAGCACAAGGGGGCACCGTGCGGACAACATGACTTCGGGGTTTACACTGGCCGAACGGCCCGCGGAGTAACCGTCCGGGCCGACGTTGAGCGCCCGCTCGTGGTTGGTACGGCTGTCGATCGATACGAGAGGTTTTTCAGTCTGTAGGAATTGCGCACCAAAAAAATTGCTGAACAGGCCGCTGATCAACACACCGTCCAGAATCCTGTTTCCGTCCAGAATCCGTTTTCCGTGCTGTGTGCGCAGTGTATCCCCGTTTTTAACCTCTTGCGAAGCGTACGGGGCTCCATGTACCGGCGTTTGCATTTTTCTCCGCCTTCACAGGGTATAGGTTCAACTTACAAACTATATCCGCGGTCCCCCTTTTTTGCAACCAATCTTTTTTTTCTCGTACAAAAGTCCGGTCAGGGTCTATACTATGGGCATGCAGGTGCGCGCACTACGGGTGCAACGGCATATTCACGGTGACATTCAAGGAGGGCGAGGGCAATGAGTCCGGTGAGGATGGCTACAATAGAGCAACAGATGAGAATCACGCTTGCACTCGTCGACGCGTTCAACTCCGGGGACACAGCTATCGCGTATCCGATTCTCGATCCGGAATGCGCACTCGAGGACGAGCGCGCAGTATGTCGGCCCCAGGCTGACGGCGGCGACACGCCTCCCGGAACAATTCGCGGCAGAGATGCCGTTCTATCTCATTTTGCCGGAGTCCGCAAAAAAAATCCCGAAGCGAAAATTATCAGCGAAGACATTCTCAAGTCGGGACACGACTGTATTCTCCTTTTCAGGCTGGAAGGAACCGCTCCCTCCCGAAAAATCGCCGTTGTGCGCATCCGCAACTCGCTTGCGTACGCAATTCAGATTTATACGAAGGAAGGTTCGGCATGGAACGCATACTGACGGCAGCAGCCGATGCCAACGCGGAGGCAGAACGCTCTTGCGTACGGTGCGCCTGGGTGAATACGGCAAACCGGCTGTATGTTGACTATCATGACCGGCAATGGGGTGTTCCGGTGCACGACGACCGGCTGCTTTTTGAAATGCTCATTCTGGAAGGCGCGCAAGCCGGCCTTAGTTGGGAAACTATTCTCAAAAAAAGGGAAGCGTACCGGCGCGCGTTCGATTTTTTCGATCCCGTGATTGTTGCACGCTATAATGACGATACAAAGGCCGAACTCCTTGGCAATGCCGGTATTGTGCGGAACCGGCGGAAAATTGAATCGGCTGTTCAGAACGCTCGCGTGTTTCTTTCAATCCAGGAAGAAGCCGGATCGTTCGACCGGTACCTCTGGGATTGGGTTGGCGGGAAACCAGTCGTCCTTGCCGCCGGGACGCTTGCGGAAATACCGGTTACCGACGCCGTCTCGGACGCGCTTTCGGCCGACCTGAAACGACGGGGCATGAGTTTTGTCGGTTCAACCATCATGTATGCCTTTATGCAGGCAGTCGGTATGATAAACGGCCACACAACAGATTGTTTCCGTTTTAATGATCTGCGCTGACATTTTACCGATCGTTCGATATACTTGAGTACGATATGCTGAAAGAATGGAAGCGCATTCGGCAGGAAAAACACTCGTTCAGGCGTCTTTTCACCGATGACAATTTCGACTTGTATGTGTGGTACACATCCCCGCACAACCTGACGATTACCGGATTTCAGCTGGTGTACAATTCAGACGGCTGTCAGAAAGCGTTAACCTGGCAGCAGGAGTCCGGATTTTCGCATCTGAAGATAGACGAGGGTGACAAGGGTCTTAACCGGTCGCCCATCCTTGTTTTGGACGGACTGTTCGATTACGGTTCCGTTGTAGACGCATTGCGATGCAGCATGAAAGACCTGGATCCGGACATTTCGGATCTGGTGATCGAAAAAATTAATGAATATACCAAAACCCATCCGGTACTATAGCCGGTGTTACAGAGGGAGGAACGGACATGGACACAAACGAACACAGGATCAACGGCGTATCGGTACTGGAAATTCTCGACGACAACGAGGTGCTCTCCGATATTCAGGACCTTCTTGATATTGTTTCGGATTTTTCCGTTAAACGCCTGATCTTCAGGAAGGAACAGATTAATCCGGACTTCTTCGATCTTTCGACCGGGTTGGCCGGCAACATTCTTCAGAAAGCGAGCACGTATCGCATTCACATCGGCATCGTCGGCGATTTTTCCACTGTAGAAAACAAAAGTCTCCGTGATTTTATCTACGAAAGCAACCAAACCAAGCAGATTGTTTTTAAACCGACCGTACACGACGTGCTGAAAGTATTCTGCAGGTAACGGAGAGAAGGCGATGACGCTAGAACGAAAAACAGACAGAGCCTTCAGGAAGCTTGAAGGAATTGTTAACGGCATTCTTGTAGACAGTATTATAGAAGACAGCGAAATCAAGCAGCTTGAAATGTGGTGCTCCGATTACCGCGATCTGTGCGAAGCCCATCCGTTTAACCAGATTGTTCCGTACATCAACCGGATACTGGCAGAAGGCAGAATTTCGTCCGAAGAAATGGAAACACTGCAATGGTTCATCGGGCAGCTCTACCAGGACTCGGTCCGGGAGGATGCTGGATTGGCAGCCGGAAACACAGATTCGGTTGCGGGCAGGGCAGCTGCAGAAGCTGCCAGAGAAGCGGCTGTCGACCGCTTGACCGGACTGCTGTGCGGCATCATGGCAGACGGTTCGATAAACGCTGCTGAACTGGCTACCCTCCGGGAATGTATGCAAAAGAACGGAGCAAGCGAAAACTGCTCCCGGTTTGGAGAACTGTTCCGGATAGTCGAAACCATTCCGGAAAACAGGGAGCCAACCCCGGACGAACAAGTACAGCTGAAAAAAATAATCACCACGCTGGTCGGCCCCTGTTGATGTACCCGCCCGCAGGCACGGGTATTGGTGCCCGGCCGGATAGTGTTGGCTGGCCGGGCGCGGGTGTCCGCATTACCGCCAGACGAACCACAAAAACAGGGCAGAAGCCGTAGTCGTTACAAGAGTAAAGGGAAGACCAATCTTCAACCAATTCGCAAAATTCATGTGAACCCCTTCTTTTTTCAGCAATCCGACGGCGACCACATTCGCAGAAGCACCGAATGGCGTCAGGTTTCCGCCAAGACACGAACCGATTAAAAGGGCAAACATATAGAGCTCCGGTTTCAAACCGAGACCGGACGACAGACTCGCAGCAACAGGCAGCATCACGATAATGTAAGGAACATTGTCTACAAATCCGGAAATTACCACCGATACTGCAAGAATTACTACAAAGCCGAGCAGTATATTTGATCCGATAATTCGGGAAAGAAACTGCGAGAATTCCTCAAGCAGTCCGGTTTCTGCTATAGCTCCGACAACGACAAAGATACCGATTAGGAACACAATTGTTTCCCAGTCAAGTCCTTTGATCATTGCGATGGTTTTTTCTCGGGACTCCCGCATAATAAAACGGAACCATGCAATACCTGCAATTCCGAGCGCCATAACGATGACCCCTGACATGAGAGAAATCCCTGTATGGAAAAACGAAGCCGCCGCAAGACCGAGAATCATCAGGACCAGCAGAACAGTCGGGACAACCGAAACGACAGGTTCTTTTGCAATTTGGACTTTACCTGTGCCCCGTTTGGCAA
>SHOL01000175.1:833-4820 GCA_004294945.1 Treponema sp. | reverse complement strand
GCCCTGATCCGTCGGCTAATCCGTATCTTTCACTCGCTCTGGTGCTTGCAGCAGGTCTTGAAGGCATTCGCGACAAGGCGCTCCCGCCCGGCCCGGTCGACGGCAATATCTACGAAATGACCTCGGGCGACCGCAAGCGGCGCAAAATCGGCAAACTGCCGTCGGACCTTCACGAAGCCATCGAGGAAATGAAAAAGGATGCGCTTGTCCGCACAGTACTTGGCGACCATATCTTTGGCAAGTATATCGAGGCAAAAGAACTGGAGTGGTCTGAATACAAGACCCGCGTGTCGCACTGGGAAATCGAGAATTATTTGGCCAAGTACTGAAGAGTCATCAGTGTTGCATGAGTGTTGCGCAATTCTGAAAGGTCGCTGTATGATTCTCCTATGACATCCATGCAGCAAATCTGGACTTCGGCCCTGATTCTCCTTTTTGTGATCGACCCGTTCGGCAACGTACCGCTCCTCCTTGCCATCATCAAGGATCTCCCGCGGCGCAGGCAGATCGCCATCATCCTGCGCGAAATGTTCATCGGTCTCGCGCTCATGATCGTGTTCCTGTTTTTCGGAAAATCATTTCTTGGCCTGTTCGGGCTGGAAACCGGCGCCATCAGGATCGCAGGCGGCATCATTTTTTTTGTTATCGGCTTGCGCATGGTATTCCCGGGTCCCGAAGGCCCAATCTCCGCAGGCTCAGGCGAACCGTTCATCGTCCCGATCGCCATTCCCCTTATCGCCGGCCCTTCTGCGCTCGCCACACTCATCCTGATGGGCGAAGGCCAAAAGCAGTCCCGCCCGTCGGTACTCGTCTCGCTTTTTATCGCCTGGGCTATTTCCTCTGCCGTCCTCGTCCTTTCGCCGGTCTTCTACCGACTGCTCGGAGAACGCGGTCTGGACGCACTTGAACGCCTGATGGGCATGCTCCTTCTTATGCTCTCCGTGCAGATGCTCATCGACGGCATGCGCGCGCTGGGGATTTTTTAAGATAATGAGCCGATGTCAAAAGTCGGTACTGGCAATACAGCATACAGCGAGAATGCAAATTCGTGATACCTTGTTGTTCAACATATTTTACTCCTGACGCTCGTGCATCATTCCGGCTTTGTAATGCTCAGGAACCAGGAAAACAGTTCTCCATCGCTGAATATTTCCTCATGAATGTAATGCTCGCCTTTTTCGGGAATTGTATATTCCCGACTGTGCCGGCTTTGCGCAGCCGGTCAATGGTGCCTTGTTCCTTACTCAGAGGGATCGAAGGATCGTACCTGTCATGAAATCCCCAAACAGGGATATCCTTAATCGCTGCGATATTTTCCCGCATATACGGAAAATAAATGCCTCCGCTGATCGGCGCGATGGCTGCAAACCAGTGCGGGTATTTCATCGAAAGGGACCAGACGCCCATTCCGCCCATGCTTACGCCGGTTACATAGATGTTCTGTTTCTTCACCCGATAGGCGGATACGATATCGGTAAACAATAAATTCAATTTCTTCGTGAGCCGCGGCCAATATGATTTTTGCGGACATAAGGGGGTTACGGTAATACACTCATACTCATTCTGTAAAGCGTAGGGAGCGATGCCGTTTCCTTCCCCTGCCGGATTCTGCAACAACACCCGTACATCGGTGCCCCGCTCTTCCATACTGTGGAGAAACAGAATCACCGGATACTGAGTGTGAATCTCCGTGTCGTACGATTTTGGAAAGGTAATCACATAGCGAAGTCCGCTTCCCGTGGAGTATTATTCGCTCCAATAATTACCGGTTGTTTCATCTACCTGTTTGGCGTCGACAGCCGCCGGCCGAGTATTGCTTGCGCAGCTTAAAACCAGTACCGAAATGAGAGGGGTCGCTTTCTTCAACAACATATTCATGCAGAACCTCTGATTGATTCTATCACGAGCATCATCATAAATCCAGGATCGATGCCTCCAGGTCGGCGACCGGCGAACGAGCGACCGGCTCCCGGGAAGGCGTTAACAGGGATGAAGGACGATTCGGGTGAAAAAAGTTGTTTTGCTCGTTCGCTTGACAGTATACCTACCGGTAGGTATACTGTCAAACGTATGGAACACGAAACGTCCACGGGACACACAATTCTCGTCAAGGCGCTCGATCTTTTCTCCCTTAAAGGGTATGAATCGGCAAGCGTTCAGGAAATCTGCGACCAGTCGGGTATCACGAAGCCCACGCTCTACCACCATTTCGGCAGCAAGCGCGGAGTGCTGGACGCCATCATAGGAGAATACGGCGGAGCGATGTTTTCGATCATCGAACGGGAGAGTTCATACAATCACGATCTGGTGATGAATCTCAAAGCGCTTACGCGAAGTCTTATCGGCTTCGCCCTGTCGAACCAGTCGTTCTACCGGCTCTACATCACCCTATCCGCAGCGGCCCCGGAAACGCAAGGCTATGCAGCGTACCAGTCCCTCAGGACCGGCATCGACGGCTGCATCGAATCTATGTTCCGCAAGGCGGCCGAAGACCACGGCAATATGAGAGGCCGGGAAAAAGCCTACAGCGAGACGTTTCAGGGTGTAGTCCGTACCTGGACGATGCTTGTTTTGAACAAGGAAACACAGCTGACAGACGGCACGCTGCACTCAATTGTTCACTATTACATGCACGGTATATTCTCGTAAGAAGCTCTATCAGATCCTGAAAGAGGATGAACGAAAACCGGGCAGAAGGCGCGCTCCGACCGGAATCAAGTTCATCCTTTTTTCGGATTCTCCAGTATACCTACCGGTAGGTATAGAGAAATGAAATATACGTACCGGTCGGTATACGAAAACTCTATTCGTACACCTGCCGCTTCACGAACTTCCTGTATACCTACCGGTAGGTATACAAACATACAACACTATATCACCAAGGAGCCCTCTATGACCTCTACCATCTCTTCCCGCGTTTTCTACCACATCTACCCGCTCGGCATGTGCGGAGCACCGGCCCGAAACGACTTCGCCTCGCCTCCCGGCAGCGGCCTCAAGCAGCTAGCGGACAGAATCCCCCACCTTCAGTCCCTCGGCGTCAACGCCGTCTACCTCGGCCCCCTTTTCGAGTCGGCCGCACACGGCTACGACACCGTCGACTACTGGCATGTCGACCGGAGGCTCGGCACCGACGCCGACCTCGCCGCTCTTGTCCGCGCCTTCCACGACGCAGGCATCGCCGTCGTCCTCGACGCTGTTCTCAACCATACCGGACGCGATTTCTTCGCCTTCCGGAACCTCCGAGAAAAAGGGCCTGAGTCGGCCTACCGCGGGTGGTACAAGGGAGTCGACTTTTCCCGCCGCAGTCCGGCAGGAGACTCCTTTATGTACGAAGGCTGGAGCGGACACTACGACCTCGCCAAGCTCGAAACCGCCGATCCCGCCGTCCGCGAACACCTTTTCGGCGCGGTCAGGCACTGGATCGAAGACTTCGGCATAGACGGCCTCCGCCTCGACGCAGCCGACGTCCTTTCGCCCGACTTTATGGACGCCCTCTCCATTTTCTGTAAATCCATTAAACCGGACTTCTGGCTCATGGGCGAAGTCGTCCACGGCGACTACACGCACTGGGCGCGCGCTGGCCGCCTCGACTCGGTCACCAACTACGAACTCTACAAAGGCCTCTGGTCCAGCCTCAACGACCGCAACTTCTTCGAACTCGCCTGGAGCCTCAACCGCCAGTCAGGGAGCGAAGGCCTCTACAAAGGCCTCAAACTCTACACCTTCGTCGACAACCACGACGTCCCCCGCGCGGCAAGCGTCCTCAACCGTCCGGCCGACCTCCCCCTCCTGTACAGCCTGCTCTTCACCGTCCCCGGCATCCCCTCCGTATATTATGGAAGCGAATGGGGCATCAGGGGCGCCAAACAGCCGGGAAGCGACGCAGACTTGCGCCCCGCCATCGCCGAAACCGCCGAACAGGGAAAATACGCACGGCTCCCCCCGCACCTCAAACCGGAAATCAGCGCCCTCCACCTCGAAAAC
>SHOL01000175.1:0-823 GCA_004294945.1 Treponema sp. | reverse complement strand
CCATCAGACAGCTCTCCGCGCTCCGAAAATCAAACCCGGCCCTGCGCGATGGAGAATACAAACAGCTTCACGTCTCATCCACGCTTCTTGCTTTCGAAAGAATTTTCAAAGGGGAAAATACACCTGAGGCTGAATCGTACGCGGCAGTCGCTGCAAACTCGGACGACTCGACAGCCACCGTCTCGATCAGGGCCGAGTCCTTGGGGCACGGAAGGCGCTTTGTCGACGCGCTCGACCGCTCCGCGGGCTTCACGTCGGAGCACGGCTCGCTTGCGGTCCAGATTCCCGCGCGCACACTCCGGGTCCTCGTTCCCGCGGACTAAGCCCGGCTCGCACGTCGGCGCCCTGATTACGGTCGGGCGCCGAAGGCGTTTATCGCGTAATGCTGGCGAAGTAGGCGCCTTTGGCCGACTCCTGCACTGCGATCACCCGGTCGCAGAAGAGATCGAAATCGTGGTCCTGCGCCTGCATCGCCGGATGGTCCAGCAGATACCGCACGCAGCGGCGGGAGCCTTCGTCGAAGCGGATGTCGGCGCGGTAGGACGGTACCAGGCGCTTGATTTTCGAATTGTCGAAGACGACCGTATTGGACTTGTCGCCGGCAAGCGTGCCGGTCAATTCGGGATCGCAATACGACAGGAAGTCGGTCGTCACATGGTATTTCTGCACCTGAACGCCAAGGGCGTTTCCGATCGAGTCGTAAATCTGGTTCCAGGTGAGCGACTCGTCGCTCGTTATCTGGAAGGTTTCGCCGATCGCAGCAGGGTTGCCCATGACGCCGCAGAAGGCTTTCGCGAAATCGTCGGAATGCGTCAGCGTCCAC
>SHOL01000174.1 GCA_004294945.1 Treponema sp. | reverse complement strand
GATCTTCCACCGTTGCGAGCCCCTGGGCTGTCATCTGGAAAATGCCGATTTCATCGACCGAACCGAAGCGGTTCTTGAGCGCGCGGAGAAAGCGCACGTCGTCGTCGTTCCGCTCGAACGAAATAACTGTATCCACGAGGTGCTCGAGCGCCTTCGGCCCCGCTATTGCTCCTTCCTTTGTTACATGCGCGACGAGGAACAGCACCGAGTCACGCTCCTTGACCCAGGACACCAGCTGATGGGCACAGAGCTTCAGCTGGTTCACGGTGCCGGGAACGGCGCCCGCGTCAGGGGAGTACACAGTTTGTATAGAATCTACAATGACAAACACGGGATGCACGTCGTTGAGGGCGCGCTCGATGTCTTCAAGGCGTCCCGTGCACAGAATTTCGATCCGCGAAACGTCGAGGCCGAGCCGGTCGGCGCGCGAGCGGATCTGGGCGGCGGACTCTTCGCCGGAAACATAGAGAATCCTGCCGTTGGTGGACGCCGAGGCCGCAGCCTGTAACAAAAGAGTCGACTTTCCAATGCCCGGCTCTCCGCCGACGAGCACGGCCGAACGCTTCATCGCAGCTCCGCCGAGCACGCGGTCAAGCTCCGCGATGCCGGTAGGCAGCCGCGCACCGTCCTGGGCTTCGACCGACGACAGCGGCACCGGCCGCGCAAGGATTCCTCCCGCCGAGCCTGCTCCGCCCATTCCGCTGCCGGAAAAACCGGGCCCCGGACCGCCGTCGGCAACGATTATTTCTTCGAACGTATTCCACTCGCCGCAGTCCGGGCACCGCCCGAGCCATCTCGGCTGGGAAAACCCGCACTTCGCGCACCGGAAGGCGGTGGTTCCCGTTTTCTTTTTCGCACTCATATTGGATTAGTGTATCAGAAACTGCGGCTTTTGCCCGAAAATTCGCCGATCGCCGCACGGGTAAAAAGCGTGTGCTTCAGCATACACGGAGCGCGCCGGCGAAAAGCCCGTTATTCTGCTTTCTCCGCGCGCAAGCTGCCGGAAATCGAGTAAAAGCAGTCGCCGATGCGTTCAATGTGACGGATCACGTCAATATAGTTCAGCTCCGTCTTTACGGGAGCGCCGGATTTAATCCTCTTGCGGGCAATCTTCTTGAGATCCCCGCGACAGGCGTCAATCCGGTTTTCAAACTCCACAGCCACCGAAAAATCCTCACCGGTCAGCGGTGCACCGAGCTTCGGACGCACAAAGGAGATAAACTCCTGAACCAGCAACGTATACGGCGCTAGTTCTGCGACGGCTTCCGCCCCGAACGAATCCCCTTTCCGCGCCGCCTTTCCGAGCGATTCCGCCATCGAGCGGGACGCATGGCACGCGTTCTCCAGATCGTCCACAACCCTGATCCAGGCCATCAACGAGTCCCTGGTGCGCTCGCCGATATCCTGACATGCAATCTCGAATAAAAATTTTGTAATCCCCGTCTTCAGAGAGCCGGAGTACACTCCATACCGTGAAAACCACTCCAGCGTTTCCTCCCGCCATTCAGCCTTTCCCGTCAACTCCTCGCGGAAGCGGACGAACATATCCTCGGCCACCTTCGCAAGGCCGACGATGTCCGACCTGGCCTGCGCGATATTCAGCTCCGGGCTCGTCAAAAGCACCGACGGCTTGTACTGCAGCCGCGCCGCTTCTTCCTCCTCCGCCTTCGGCTTGATTGCCCGTTCGAGAAGCCCTGCGTACTGCCGCACGAACGGCAGCAGCACGAGCGTATTCGCCGCATTGAACAGCGTATGCATCATCGCGATATGGGCGCCTGCAGACTGCGCCGTAATCGGCCCGGGAGTTATCCAGTCAACCAGCGTGATGAACGGCCGCAGTACCACAACTACCCAGACTGTACCGATAACGTTGAACAAGATGTGCGCCCAGGCGGCGCGTTTTGCGTTCGTGTTCGTACCGAGCGACACCAGGAACGAGTCGAACGTCGTTCCGATGTTGGCGCCGAGCGTGATTGCCGCAGCCATCTCGAACGACAGGATTCCCTTGGCCGACAAGCCGATGACGATCGCGATCGTCGCGCTGGAAGCGTTGATGAGCATCGTGAACACGGTACCCACGAGCACGCAGACAAGTATCGCAAACCAGCCCTTGTCGGCAAAGTTTTTCAGGAACAGCAGCGCATCGGGAGAAGGATCGGGAATCGCCTTTGCGAGGTACTCCAGTCCGAGGAAAATCATGGCGAAGCCCATCAGTCCTTCGCCGTAGCTGACGACCGTATCGCCTTTTTGTTTCATCAGCGACATAAAAAAGCCGAGCCCGAACAGGGGAACCGCGATTGCCGCAATCGAAAACTTCTGCACGCCGACAGCCGCAATGATCCAACCGGTCAGTGTCGTTCCGATATTCGCGCCCATGATAACGCCGATCGCCTGCACCAGATTCAAAAGTCCCGCATTGACGAACGACACCACCATAACCGTAGTCGCCGACGACGACTGAATCACCACCGTCACCAGAACGCCCGTGAACACCGCGACAAACCGGTTGCGGGTCATAAAATTGACCGTCCCCTGCAGCCGGTCACCCGCCGCCCGCTGAATTCCGGTCGAACTCAGTTCCATACCGAACATGAACAACCCGAGCGCTCCGAGCAGCTTGAAAACGATCACAATAATGCTCCACAGCATATATGACTCCTGTATATCCTAGAATAAGGAATTGAAGTAGCTTTCGTTTCCTGCCCATGCGGCGTCCGACACCGTCAAACTGATAATCCGGCACGATGTTCCGTCGCCCGAAGGCAGGCAGACCTTGATATCTCTATTAACCAACTGTGAATTCACGTCGAAGACTCGATTCTCGATCACCATTCTTTCAGGCGTTCCGCGCACGGCGGTATATTCTGGGAGTATCCAGGACGCCTTGCCCGAAGAAGAAAAGAGGCGGACAAGCGCACTCGGAAGATCGCCGGAGACGCCTGCCGCTGTAAGGTCTATGGTATCTGCAATCAGAACCGCGGTATTTCCCAGCATAAAGGTGTTGTCGGCAAGGGCCGTCCACTGGTCATCCAGGTTGAGAATCAAACCGTCGATCGAGTACTGCCGTGCCGTGCGTGTTTCGGCAAGGGTGAACGGGGTAGCGTCCTTACACGCGCTGCGGGGCGTAAAACCGAAAAAATCACGGTCGTCGCCCGTAGTCACCCGGCCGGCCTTTTCCAGCGAGAAAATCGTTCCCGCTTTGGGTACAGAAGCCGAACGCAGGGAGAACACCGGTACTTCTGCGGCAAACACCAGTTCAAGCGCACCCCCGAACGACTCGCTCGACCGTTCGAGCACAACCAGCGGCGGAAGCAAAACCGAACGCCCGATCCCCGCGTCCGAGGACGCAGCCTTCGCCTGCTTCGCGCCCCTGCCAGCACGCGCTTCTTGATGCCATTTGTACAGGTCCGGAAGCAGCCCCATAAGATAATTGACAGCGCTCACATCCCGCTCGGTAATATCAGATATAATCTGTTGGCCCGTCAAAACAAGCTCGCCGTCGACTTCCTCGGTTCTGAACAGCACCGATACGTCCGAACCGGTCGAAGGCGTTTTTACAAAGGCGCCCCAGGTATTCGCGTCGTAGCACAGAAAGCCGATCCAGGTAGGAGCTTTCCAGCTCCGGTCGCGGTACACGACAAATTCTCCGGAAGCAGACCCAAAGACCGGTCCGGCGGCGAACGCCGGTACCAGACCGGAGGCACAGACGGTCAACAACAGGGACAGCACTAAACGCTTGCAGCTTTTCATCAGGAAACGCTCCGGGTCAAGTTTAACTGCCGGAGACCAGTCTCCGGCTCCGGAGAGTATACAGAAAAGTGGGGTATTGCGCCACGTGTGGCGAATCGAAACTCGAAGTACGAGATTTCTTGAAAGTGCTTTCTTGACCCGACCCCTGCAGGCGTGTTACACCTCTTGTACATGAAAAAAAACACACCAGAAAAAATCCGCTCGTATCTGTTTCTGTGTATTACTGCATTGCTGTGGGGTTTTGCGTTCGCGGCCCAGCGTCTTGGCGGCAAGGCACTCGGTTCGTTCAGCTTCAATGCAATCCGGTTCACCGTCGGCAGTCTTTCGCTTGTTCCGCTGTTGTTCGTTTTTCGGGGATTCGGTGCACACCGTACAAAGCCGAACACCGCAGAATCGGGGGAACGCATCACGATCCTCCAGCTTCTGTTCGCCGGACTCGTGTGCGGGTTGGTGCTGTTTTTCGGTTCCAGCCTCCAACAAGTCGGGATGATCTGGACAGAAGCCGGCAAGGCTGCGTTTCTTACGGGACTGTATATTATTTTTGTACCTGTTTCGGGGCTTTTCGTCGGCAAAAAACAGGGCTGGGGGCTCGGCCTTGGCGCAACGCTCGCCGCGTGCGGGCTGTATCTCATGAGCGTACGCAGCGGTTTTATGGTGTCGTTCGGCGACGGCCTGGAAATTCTGAGCGCGGTGTTCTGGACAGCCCACATTCTGGTGCTCGGCCTCTTTTCGCAAAAGTTCAACGCGGTTGCACTTGCGTGCATTCAGAATCTGGTGTGCGCCCTCTTGAGCTTCGGAGCTGCGCTCGTTGCCGAAAACTTTTCTGCAGACACGATCGCGCTTGCGTTTTCCCCCGGACCGGACGGTTCGCTGATCCCGGTGCTGTATTCTGGCATCTGTTCGATCGGCATCGCCTACACCTTGCAGATATTCGGCCAAAAAGGCGTTGCGCCAGGACCGGCTGCGCTCATCATGAGCCTCGAAGCAGTCTTCGCCGCAATCGGCGGCTGGTTAGTGCTCGGCGAAATCATGGATGCCCGGGCGCTTGCCGGAGCCGCTCTCATGCTCGCCGGAATGCTTGCTGCACAGATTATTCCGGCCGATTTTAGCTTTCGCGCACGCCGCTGAGCAGTTCGGCAAAGATGCGCGGAACTCAGTCCAGAACCTTCGCGAGTTCGGTCCGGACGATTTCGGCGACGCAGGCG
>SHOL01000013.1:22858-28336 GCA_004294945.1 Treponema sp. | reverse complement strand
GCCCGCCGGCACGAGGCTCGCGTCTTTCGACGAGCGGAGCTTCACCTCCACGTTCGGCAGGTTCTTGTCGCCTACGACGACGCGGACCGGGATGCCGATCAGGTCCATATCCTTGAACTTGACGCCGGGCCGCTCGGCGCGGTCGTCGAGCAGGACTTCAACTCCGGCTTTCACGAGCGCGTCGTAGATCTTGTCGGCTTCTTCCTTCATGGCGCCCTCGTACTTGATCGGCACGATCACGACATGGAACGGAGCGACCGACATCGGCCACACGATTCCGTCGTCGTCGTTGTGCTCTTCGATCACCGAGGCAAGCGTGCGGTCGACGCCGATGCCGTAGCAGCCCATCGTCGGCATCTGCTGCTTTCCGTTCTCGTCGAGGTAGAGCATGTTCATGCTCTTGGTGTACTTGTCGCCGAGCTTGAAGATGTGTCCGAGCTCGTTTCCTTTCTTGCTGTAGTATTCGGCGCCGCAGGAAGCGCACTTGTCTCCCGCCTTTACGGTGCGTACGTCGGCAACGAGCCAGGGGGTAAAGTCGCGGCCCGGTTCGACATGCTCGAAGTGGAGATCCATCTTGAGCGCGCCGGTCACCGCATCGTGCATGCGCATAACCGATTCGTCCGCAACGACGGGCGCGCTCTTGAAGCCGACGGGTCCCGCGAAACCGACCGGAGCTCCGGTCAGGCGCTCCACGTCTCCGTCGCCGGCCAGTTCAACCTCGCTCGCCTTCAGGTTCGCGGCAAGCTTGACTTCGTTCACGTCGAGGTCGCCCCGGACGCATACGGCGAAGAACGATACCGGATAGTAGGCGGGAGAGTTTTCGGGGGTTACGCGCTGCAGGCCCTCGCAGCCGGGCAGTCCGCGAAGATCGAGTTCGCTGTTTATCGCCTTGTAGATGAGCGTCTTGATAAACGCCTTCGGACTGGTTTTCAGGAATGCACACAGATCGTCGATCGTCTTCACGTTCGGCGTTTCGATGGGCGCGTAGGCCTTGTCGGTTTTTGTCGAACCGGGACCTTCGGTTGCCGGATCTGGCGCACACGCAGCCTTCTCGTCGTTTGCGGCGTATCCGCAAGAAGGGCACAGGATCAGGTTGTTGTCGCCGACTTCACTTTCTACCATGAACTCTTCGCTGCCGGTGCCGCCCATTGCGCCCGAGTCGGCGCGCACGGGAATAACGGAAAGGCCGCAGCGCCTGAAAATGCGACGGTAGGCTTTCCCCATCGCCTGGTAGGTCTCGTCGAGCGACTGATCGTCGGTGTGGAATGAATACGCGTCCTTCATGGTGAACTCTCGCGCGCGCATGAGGCCATATCTGGGTCGGATTTCGTCGCGGTATTTCGTATTGATCTGATACACGGAAATCGGCAGCTGTTTATATGAAGAAACCTCGCTGCGGAGCAGGGCGGTAAACGCCTCTTCGGCGGTCGGGCTCACGACAAGCTCCTGATCCACGCGGTTCTTGATGCGGAGCATGCCGGGGCCCATGGTTTCCCAGCGGCCGGACTCGCGCCAGATGTCGCCGGGAACAACGACGGAAGGCTTGAACTCGAGGGCGCCAGTCGCGTCCATTTCCTCGCGGATGATGTTTTCGACCTTGCGGAACGAGCGCAAGCCCAATGGGAGATAGGTGAAAAGTCCGTTTGCGAGTTTGCGGATCATACCCGCGCGCAAAAGCAGGCGGTGACTGACAACAACGGCCTCGGCGGGGACTTCCCTCAGCGTCGGCATGAACATTCCGGACATTTTCATGTAATTACCTCTCGATTGCGGCATTTTTCGCCGCAGGGCATAATAGCCGGAAACGGGTCCCATTTTCAAGTTGGGAGCCCTTCCTGAGCGACGGACCTCTAGAATGAGGCAGAACGGGACCCGATGCGCGAACTCGGGAGCTTCGAAGCCCTCTCATGCGAGGGCGTAACGATCGACGGAATCGGCTCCGGGATAATTCTGCTTTCTCCAACTACGACTTGTGTTGTATAATCACGGTATCTCATAAAACTCGTTTAGTTTTATGAGATACCGTGGTAAATCCCTGCAGGATTTACCTTTACATTATGGTTGGCCAGAAAAAACTGAAGTTTTTACTGGCCCTCAAGGTCACGGAGATACACCATGGATCAGAATATTTTGTTTGCGTTCGGACTTACTCTGTTTGCGGGACTTTCGTCCGGCGTCGGCAGTCTCATCGGCCTTCTTTCGAAAAAGTTCAACGCAAAGCTGTTGACGATCTCGCTCGGCTTTTCGGCCGGCGTTATGCTCTATGTTTCGACCATCGAAATTTTCGCAAAAGCCAAAGAATCTCTGGGTGCAGCCCTTGGCGCTAAAACCGGCTATATTTGGACTGTCGTCTCCTTTTTTGCGGGCATGTTTTTTATCGCGCTCATCGATAAAGTCATACCGTCATACGAAAACCCGCACGAACTCAACGTCTCCAGCAAGATCGAGCACGCGTCCGAGAAGGACAAGGCAAAGCTGCTCCGCATGGGCGTATTTTCTGCACTCGCGATCGGCATCCACAACTTTCCGGAAGGACTGGCGACCTTCATGAGCGGACTCACCAATCCCACTCTCGGCGTCAGTATTGCAGTCGCCATCGCCATTCACAATATCCCGGAAGGACTCGCCGTTTCGGCCCCGATTTTCTACGCCACAAAAAGCCGCAAAAAAGCCTTTGTTCTCTCGTTCATGTCCGGCCTCGCCGAACCCGTCGGAGCCCTCGTCGGCTTCTTCCTGCTCCGTCCGTTCTTCAACGAAACCACCTTCGGCATCATTTTTGCAGCCGTTTCCGGCATCATGGTATATATTTCCCTGGACGAACTCCTGCCGACAGCCGAAGAATACGGCGAACACCACCTGGCCATCGGCGGCGTCATCGCAGGCATGATCGTTATGGCAGTCAGCCTCCTCCTGTTCAGCTGAACCGGCGCGGCCAGCGCACTGCACGCAGCACAAAGCCGGCGCACACAGCACAATGCAGGTGCGTGCGCGACCATCACGTAGCATAAAGCCTGCGCGGCCGGCGCGCATGACCAGCCCCCCCCGCACGCCCGCAGGATACAGCCGACTGGCAGGCGCGCAAATAGCGCATTATTTATCGATTTCAAATCGACAACGACAAGAAACTTGGATATAATGCAGTAGTTTCTTTTTTAGAGAAACTAATAAAAAGGAGGATATTTCTGTGTTTGTATTCAGTAATCCGTCAGGCGGTACGCTCATTACCGCAATTCTCGGCTGGCTCCTCGTCTTCTCGGCGCTTTTCGCCGCGAACGAAGTCACCCGCCGCTTCAAATGGGTCGGCTTTGCAACATTCTTCGTCCTGCCCATCGTTCTTACCGTTTTGTGGTTCACCGCTCTTTCGGGCATAGCCTACAAAGACTGGTTCCACCTTGCAAAAGTCTATTCATCGACCGCAGGCTGTATCATATTCTGGTGCATCCGCTTTGTCGGCGGCACCCGAAAAGACGGCACCAAATGGCGGCTTGCCGACAAAAAAGGATTTCTGTTCCTTGCCCCGCTCATCCTCGCCATCAACATCATCGAAGCCTGCATCCGCGACTTCGAAGTCGGCATGGCCTACCCCGTCCTCACCCAGGTTCTCGAAGAAGGCACGACAAACACCTTCTACAACCTGCTCGGCGGCCCCTGGAACTTCATGAACGGCATCGCCGGCATCCTCAACTTCATTACCATCACCGGCTGGTTCGGCATCGTCCTCCGCAAGAAAACCGACAAAGACAGCAGCCGCGACATGCTGTGGCCCGACATGCTCTGGTTCTGGATCATCGCCTACGACCTGTGGAATTTCGCCTACACCTACAACTGCCTCCCGCACCACTCCTGGTACGCCGGAATCGCACTCCTTACCGCCCCGACCCTGTGCGCCTTCACCGTCGGAAAGGGCGCCTGGCTCCAGCATCGCGCACAGACCCTCTCCCTGTGGTGCATGTTCGCCCAAACCTTCCCGATGTTCCAGGACCACAGCCGCTTCGCAGTCGTCTCCAGCTACAACCCGACAATCTACAACATCGTCAGCGGCCTCGCCCTTGTCGCCAACATCGCCGTCTTCGCATACATGGTCTATAAAGTCGTCAAGGCAAAGAAAAACCCCTACACCAACGACATCTACACCGACCTTCCCCAGTACGCGCAAATCAAGGCCTTAGCCGAATAACGATCATTCCGTTGCCCTGTGCGTCCATTTCTATGGGCGCACATTACTATGGGCGCACATTACTATGGGCGCATCCCCTACGGGGTCGGGCTGTACGCTCCGATGGCCGGGATCCTTCCCGAAACCGGCACACATGCCGGCCGGGAATCCCTCGGGATTCCCGGACATCACCGTAATCCCGGCCATCCCGCTGCCATCCCTTGCGCGGAAGATTCGCTTCCTTTGCAGTGACACTTCAACGGCTTTCGCGTATTCTACTCTCATGTACCTCAAACTCATGACGCGGGGACTGCTCCGCTACCGCAAACGGGGGCGCCGCTTTTTCGTGCTTATCACGCTATGCAGCGCAGCCCTTGTATTTTTGCTGACCTTCCGCAGCGACTTTTCGCGTCAAAACCGCGACCAGTTTATCGGGCTGCACACCGGCCATCTCCAAATTCTCCCCCCGGATTCTCCCCTCCTGACCACCTCATTTACGATCACCGAACGCGAATCTGTTCCGCTGGTCAGGCTCGACTCCTCCTTCGACCAATGGATTCGATTCCTGCCAGAAGTAGAAGAGGCTGCCCCCGTCATCACCCGCTACGGCATGAGATACAACCTCGACAGCGAGCTGGAATCGTGGATGTCGCTTATCGCCCTTCCGGCCGAGCGAAAGGCAGCCCTGTTTCCGACTGCATCGATAACCGAGGGTTCTGGCGACATCCGCTGGCAAGGTCCCGGCACGGACGTACCGGTGCTCCGCGACCGGCTCCAGACCGAATGGGGCGATCGCAATTCTCCGGTCGACCGTTTTACAAAAACAGAACTGCGTGATTCGGGAACAGAGCTCGCCGGATTCCTGCAGCGGATCGCCGCCGACTTTCCGGAGACATTCATCCGCGCTCCCTACAACCCGAACACGGACCTGGATGCATTCCTGGACGACTGGAAAAGCGCAATTGCCGACGCAGAGCTGCACAACCGTATTCCCGAACACTTCCTGGCAGAATATGACTGGAAAATAGACGATGCAATCAGCGCCGCAGCCGAAGTAGCAGCCGCGGCCGAAGCAGCAGAGTCAGATCGCGTTCAGTTTTTGAACAAGCGCATTTTTGCCGCTCTGTACCCGGAAGACATCGTCGATTTGCGCGAACCGGTAACAGTCGGTAAAAAAGTATCGCTCCAGATTGCTCCCTTCACGACTACAGGCCCTGCAACCCTCCCGACCGTCATTCCCGCAGTCTATGTCGGCATGTGCGAAGTCAATCCGCTGTATGTTGCCAATTCCTTCCTGGACATCGACGCATTCCGGTATGCCA
>SHOL01000013.1:0-22758 GCA_004294945.1 Treponema sp. | reverse complement strand
CGCAAAAGTGCTCGACTACAACAAGCTCGGCGAGATCTACCTGGCCACCGGGGTCGGCTTCAGCCTGGTCATCGGTATCCTCGTGGTTATCTTTGTCGTTATTCTGCTCATCTTCACCCTCAATCTTGTACTCATGTCGATGATCCAGCGTCGCAGAGAAATCGGAACCGGCATGGCGCTCGGCCTGGACGGCATGCAAACCGTCATCATCATGACAGGCGAGGTCGCCGTCATTGTTGCGGTTTCCTGCGCGGCGGGAAGCATCCTTGGACTCCTTCTGGTCGCCCTCGCCTCCCGTTTCGGCATACCCGGCATGGTGTTCTTTTCAGGCGGCAAACTGAAACTTACCCTCCAGTCCCTTCCAGTGATTCAATCCTGGCTGTTCATCCTGCCGACTTCCATCTGCATGGCGCTCGTCCCGCTTCTGCCCATGCGAAAAATGCTTCCAGTCGACCTTTTAAAGGAGAACTGACCAATGCTGATACTCAAAATCGTAACCCGGAATATTTTCGCCCATGCACGGAAAAACCTCATCATCTGCGCAGTTACTGCCTGCGTCTCGCTCTTCCTGTTCCTGTTTCTTTCATTTTCGGACGGCGAAATGGAAAATGTCAAAAACGGTGTTTCCGGGTTTTTTATGCCTCCCGCAGACATCTATGTAACCCATACCGAATTCCGTTCCCTGCTTGCACGAAACGACGACAAGAAACTGCGCGATGCTACCGTGCATAACGCAGAAGAACTGAAAACGCTGTTTGCAGGTGTCCAGGGAGTCCGCGAAGTGATTACAAAAACAGCCCGCATCGGGACTAACCTCTACTTCGACGGTGAAAAGTACCTCGACTTCGGCCTGCTCGGCGTCGATCCGGACGATACCCTCATCCGGGCCAAATACTCGGTACTCTCCGGAGACGGCACCTCTGCAGCGCCCGACAGCCTGGGCTGGATGACCCCCGCAGACGCCGCACACTCCCCCCACACCACAGATGTCCCCGACACCACAGACGTCCCGCCGATTCTCCTTCACGAATCGGTGCGCTCCTCGATACCGGTCAAAACAGGCGACATCCTGACCCTCGTCGCTACAGACCTTTTCGGGCAGATATCAACCGCCCGGGTCCGGCTCGCAGGCTTTTTCGAACCCGTCCAGGACAATGTAAACCTGTACAGTCTGGTGCTTATGCCCTCCGATCCTTACGCCCGTTTTGCCGGCTACAATCCCGGCGAAACCAACCGCCTGATCATCCGGCTCGAAAAGGGGTACAAACCCGAACGCGTTGCCCCTGACCTCCATACCCGTGCGCAGGAAGCCGGTTACGACCTGGACGTGTATCCCCAATCGGAAGACTCGGGTACCGACATGTGGCTCAAAGTCTTCAGCATGATCCGCCTGATTATCATTGCAACATCCCTGATTACCCTGTTCATTACCGCCTTCGGCATTATGAACGTCACCTCCACAAATCTTGCCGACCGCAAAAAAGAAATCGGCACCTACTATTGCCTCGGTTCGGAACCGCCTTTCCTCATGGCAGTCTACACCCTGGAGATTTTCATCGTAAACCTCGCAGGCTCTCTGGCCGGAATCGGAACAGGACTCATCGTCCGCGCCGGCATAAACGCCCTAAAAATCACCTCGGACAACCCCGGCTTTCTGATCGTCGCAGGCGGCAGCACCTTCACGCTCGGGCTATCGGCAGGAACCATTCTCTGGATAATCGGAGGCATCAGCCTCCTCACCGTACTCACCGCACTCACCACGCTCGGCAAGGCGCTCAATGTATCGCCCGTCGTCGCGGTAAAGGAAACTGAACAATGAACCACGCATCAATCGCATCCATCGCACCATCGCACCCCCTGCGCGAACGCGCAACGGCGAACAGCCGGACAGTTCTTGCGCTCGCCGCCCTTGTGGCAGCAGCCGCCTCCTTCGGCACCCCTCTTGCCGCCCAGACAAAACAAGGGAACGCCCCCGCATCCACACCCGCATCCGGTTCCGGCGACGCCATCATCGTCAAAATGGAACAGATTATGTTTCCGGACACAAAAACCGTCATGCGCCTGGAAAGCCTCTTCGACGGCAAAAAAGAAACGTACGAAATGACGAGCTTTACCCGCGACAACAACCAAAAAGTCATCGTCCGTTTTTCCGCGCCGGCGTCAATGATCGGTTCGGACCTTTTGATGCTCGACCGCAACGTCTGGCTCTACGACCCGAAATCCGCCCGGGAAATGAAAATCCCCTCAAACCAGAGTTTCGGCGGCACCGGCTTTTCGTACGGCGACGTACTCAGGCTCAACTATTCGGATAACTACAGCGCCGCCGTCCTCGCCGAAACAGAAACTTCCTGGACGCTCGACCTTTCCTCCAAACAGCGCGACGCACCCTACCACCGCATCGTCCTGGAAGTATCCCGCGCCTGGCACCCGGTCAGCGGAAAATGCTATTCCCGCTCGGGCGAACTCGTAAAAGAAATGCACTGGTCGAAAACCGCAGATGCCGGCGGCGGCGTAAAACCCCTTGTCGTCACCGTCACCTCTCCCCTCGACCCAAAAGACCGCTCGGTGCTCACCATCGTTTCAGAAACCCTCAAAACCTATCCGCCGAACATCTTCAACAAGAAAAATCTCTCGGCGCGCATGGAAGCACACTACTGAACCGGATCACCGGAAGGAACCATTATGCCATTCATTAAAACCAGCCAACTGACCAAAGAATACCAGCTCGGAAAAACCACCGTACACGCCCTGCGCGGCGTCGACATCGAAGTGGAAAAAGGCGAATACCTCTGCGTTTCAGGACCTTCGGGCGCCGGAAAATCGACCTTTCTCAACCTGATCGGACTCCTGGACCGCCCCACCTCCGGCTCCATCCATTTTGACGACACCGAAGTCCACACCCTGGACCGCAAAAAATTCCACCGCTTCCGCCGCGGCCGCATCGCCTTTATCTTCCAGTCCTTCAACCTTGTACCGGTGCTCGACGCGCGCGAAAACATCGAATTTCCCCTGCTCATCCAGAAAATCGACGCAGCCGAACGCAATCGGCGCATCGACGCCATCACCGAAGAAGTCGGCATCCGCGGTTTTCTCGACCACAAACCCGACGAACTTTCGGGCGGCCAGCGCCAGCGGGTTGCCATTGCCCGCGCCCTCGTCACCAGGCCAGAAGTAATCATAGCGGACGAACCGACTGCAAACCTCGATTCAGTTACCGGACGAACCATCATGGAGCTACTCAAACGCCTGAACCGCGAAGAATGCACGACCTTTATCATAGCGAGCCATGACACAACGCTGATCAGGGAAGCGGATCGCATGATCCGCATCGTCGACGGGCTGGTGTCCGCATGAAAACACCCACTCCGCGCCTTGCCGCAGCTCTTGCCTGCACACTTCTTTTCGCTTTCTACCCGCTTTCCGCCCAGCTGGACACGGATGCTGCTCCGAAAAGCCCGCCGATAACCGCATCGTTTGCCGCAGACTACCGCTATTCGTCGTACCTTCCGCCCGAAGAAGCGGGAGACCGCTGGAGAAGTGCGCAGAGCGCCTCGTTTGAAGCCCGAGCGCGTGCAGGAAATCTCTTTTCCTTCTCTGCCCGCGTCGAAACAGACGGGAAACCCGGCAGCTTCGATCCGGACGCAGCGATCGAAACCCTGTCTCTTGCGTTTTCTCCCTCTCCCGCTTGTACGCTGACAGCCGGAAAGCAGAACCTCCAGTGGGGAACCGCCCGGGCGTTCTCTTCCATTACGCGGCTTGCCCCTCCCGTCGATCCCCTCGAACCGGAGGGCTCCAGCCGTTCGGTAACCGGCGTCCGCGCGGACCTTATTCCCGCCTGGTGGCTTTCGCTTACCGGCGTCGCACTCCCCGGCTCCGTCCCGGGTTCGCCGGCCGACGAAACAACCGGCGCTCTCCGCGCGGAACTGCTTGTGCTCGACACCGACGTCGCTGTCGGGCTCATCAGCCAGATTGGCGCCGGCGGAGATCGGGAAACGGCCGTCATCGGCGACGCCGCCCGCTTCTTTGCTTTTTTCGGCCTGTACGGCGAAGGCCAGTACGTTATCGACGGCGCCAGCGACACACAGATTACCGGAGGCCTCAGGCTCGACATTCCTGCATGGCTCGACAGCACCATTGTCACCTCGGCCGAATACCAGTGGCTTCCCGAAAACACCGACAGCGAACACCGCGTGTTCCTGGACATTTCCGGCATTCCGCTTTCGCGCGACCTGCGGGCAGGCATTTCTGCGCTTGCCGCACCCGATGCTTCCCTGATCGTCTTTCGCGGAACTGTGCGCTGGAATGTCAATCAGAATCTCGACGCCGCTTTGAGCGGCAGGTATCAATGTTATACCAAAGACGCACCCGCACCTGTCTGGTGGGGAGCTTCGCGCGCTGAAATTTCGGCTTCGGTATCGGCAGCTTTCTGACGCAGCGTGCTATAATTTCTATCGTACACAAGCCCTGCAAAGGGAAAAAAATTGACAGGAGTTTTCTACACATGAACAAAAAATTACTGGCAGCGACCGCTCTTGTGCTCGGCATTGGAACATCGAGCTTGTTCGCCTTTGGCATTGGCATCCAGGGGGGCTTTTCGGTTAGTCAAGACGGCGTCGGTTCCGGCTCGGGAGCAGTAACCTTCAAACTCGATTCAATGCCCTGGGTGTTCGCCGCAGACGCCACCTTTGCGGACCGGACCAGCGTCGGCGTCACAGCCGACAACTGGATCGCGAACAGACCCTTGGCCGGCCTGCTCAACTATTTCTATGGATGGGGAATCGCGGGATCAGCCTCTGTCGGAGAGGCCGTCCAGTACGGTTTTATCGGCGCGCGGGTGCTCGGCGGACTCAATGGGTTCCTTCTGGACAAGCATCTGGAATTCTATGCGCAGATCGCCTGGCAACCCGGATTTTCCATTGTGCTGTCCGGGAACAGCTCGATTGACACCGTTCTGAGGAGCTTCCCGGGAGCCTTCGGATTCCGCTTCTGGTTCTGAGGTCGTCCCGTTCAGCCGTCCGGGGATTTGACAAGTTCGGCTAAATTACGTAGAGTTGATGTAACCCTACCGGGAAAATTATGTGTATACAGGATATCTTGGCATGAGAAAAAAACTGTTTGCTACAGTGCTTTTAGCGGTTGTACTTGGTTCTTCAAGCCTTTTTGCCTTTGGAATCGGTCTTCAGGGCGGATTTATTGCAGGAAACGCCGGCTACGGTAACGGCGCGGTCACGTTCAAGCTGGACGATATGCCCTGGATTTTCGCAGCGAATGCGTCTTTCGGAGATCACTTGGGGTTCGGTATCACTGCGGACAACTGGCTCGCAAACAAGGAGCTTGTCGCTCCCCTCAAGTACTATTACGGATGGGGCCTTGCAGGTTCTGTGTTCCTTTCTGACGGCTGGCAAACCTTATTTGCCGGCGGCAGGGCTCTGGCCGGAGTGAATCTGTTCGTTCTGGACGATGTGCTGGAGTTTTATCTACAGGTTGCATGGCAACCGGGAATCTCGGTATACATCGGCGATAAAAGCGGGCTGGATCCCGTACTGTTCAGCTTCCCGGGAGCCTTTGGCTTCCGCTTCTGGCTGTAATTCCGTCCAGCACCAGCTGCACTACCGTCCGCGCCAAAGCGCGCGCGGCGGTGCAAACCCGCAAAAGTCCGGCCCTGCGCCGGACTTTTTTTATGCCTATGGGTGTAATAATCAAGATTTACCGCCGTTATTGAAGCATCGGCTGTATCGCTGTACACTGGGTACTACTGAAAAAGGAGACTGCAGAGTGAAGGATTCTTCGCCGGACTGGATAGTGTCCGGCATTTTGGCGGCGGCGGCTTTTCTGGTAACGTTTATTTTCGCGGGGTTCGGCTTTGCGGTCTCGCTGGTCATCGGCGCGCTTTTTTTTGCCGGCGGCGCGTGCATTTTCAGGGTCAGACACCCTGTGCAATCGGAGGCCCCCCTGCCCGATCTCGATTCGGCGCTGCAGGAAGGCAGGCGAAAGCTTTCCGACATCCGTGCGCTCGGCAAGAAGATACAGGTTGCCGAAACCTGCGAAAAAATAGAGCGCATAACGGTCAGCATCGAACGCATTCTGGTAGAAATCAAGCGCGATCCTGCAGACCTCAAGCGGGCCCGGCAGTTTCTTTCGTATTATCTAGACGCAACTATCACCATAATCAATAAATATGCGACGCTTTCTTCCCAGAGCGTGAACGACCGTTCGATCGCCGAATCCCTTGCCCGCGCGGAACGCATGCTCGATACGCTCGATCAGGCGTTCGGCAAGCAGCTTGCGCGCCTTCTGTCGAACGACGTGATGGATCTGGACACTGAGCTTTCGCTTTTGGAAAAAACGATACACCTGGAAGGACTTGGCGACGAATAGCCGAAAATGCCGGCAACGCCGGGAAGCCCGGCAACGCTGGTAAAGCCGGCAACGCCGGATTTGCGCCTGCGCATACAAAAACGAGGGGGACTACGAATGATCGACACGGTACGTACCGAAATGAAGGGAGAGCAGGTTACGCTTTCCCTGAGCGAAGAAGAGCTTGCCAAGGCGCGGGATATCGCGAAGGGCATTTCCATCGACGATTCCCAGGCGATTATCCAGTACGGCGTCGGCGCGCAGTCGAAGATATCGGGCTTCGCCGACACCATGCTCGGCCAGATCCGCTCGCATGAAACCGGCTACGTCGGCGAAAACCTTACCGAACTGATGTTCAAGATCAAGGACGTCAAGGTCGACTCGCTCACAGCCGGCAAACAGGGCTGGCTTTTGGGCATTGTAAACAGCGTCCAGCGCTTTATGGCGCGCTATGAGAAACTGGAAAGCCAGATCGAGAAGATCGTAAACAGCCTGGGCGAAGCGCGCATGAAGCTCCTCAGGGACATCACGATGCTCGACCAGCTCTACGACAAGAACCTCGACTATCTGAAAGAGCTGGATCTGTACATCGCGGCCGGGCAGATCAAGATCGAAGAATTGCGCGCAACGAAGCTCCCGGAACTGGAAGCGCTCGTGCAATCTTCGAACGACCCGGCCGACACGCAGAAGCTCACCGACTTCCAGCAGTTTTTAAACCGCTTTGAAAAGAAGCTCCACGACCTCAAGCTGTCGCGCATGATCGCCATCCAGACAGCGCCGCAAGTCAGGCTTATACAGAACAACGACCAGGCACTGGTGGAAAAGATACAGAGCTCCATCCTTACCACGATTCCCCTGTGGAAAAGCCAGATAATCATCGCAGTCTCCCTGCTCAGGCAAAAAAAAGCAGTCGAGCTGCAGAAAGCGGTGACCGACACCACCAACGACCTGCTGACCAAGAACTCGGAAATGCTCAAGAGCGGAACCGTCGCGGTGGCTACCGAGATGGAGCGGGGTATTGTAGAAATCGAAACGCTCAAAAAGGTGAACGACGATCTACTTTCTACAATTGAAGAAACAATCAGGATTCAGCAGGACGGAAAGGCAAAGCGCGCCCAGGCGGAAGCCGAGCTCGCGCAGATCGAGCAGGATCTGAAGAACAAGCTCATCGCTGTCAAGGCTTAAGGCCAAAGGAAACGAGACATGAAACGGGCATTGATCGGTATTTTGATTCTGGTTACGGCGATAGGCATCGGCGTAACATATAAATTTATGGCAGGCGGAGCGGACGCCGCAGGAGCAGCCGGCGGACCAGCCGGAAGCGGTGGAGCCTCCCGGCAGGGCGGAAAGGCGCAAGACTTGGTATTCGCAGAGATCGAACCCCTGACTGTCTCCGGCGTCGGCGGCTACCAGCTTTCTTCGGTGGATCTCGGAGACGGGCCGGTGCCGCTGATCCGTATACCTCTGGACACTTGGGGCGGTTACGCTGCCCTGTTCGCTGCGAACGGCGGCGCAAAGGCGAACAAGGATTCGTTTTTTTACACACGGGGCAAATTCGCCGTCGAGCTGGTACGCGAGGAAAGCGCAGGCGAACAGCTCCAGGGCTACGCGGCAGGCCGATGGCCCATCATCTGGGCGCCGATGGACAGCCTCCCGCTTCTGTACGACGCGCTCAAAACCGACAAGCGCATCGCGCCGAAAGTGCTGGGCCTGTTTGACTGGTCCTCCGGCGGAGACGGCATCCTTGTAAAGAACTCGATCCGGCGACCGGCCGACCTCCGGGACAAGATTATCCTGACCTCAAGCAATACGCCGTACAGCTTTATGCTCCTGTGGTACCTTTCCCAGAACGGCATGAGCGGCACCGACGTCAAGGTCGTCTGGGTGGACGACGGCGAAATAGCCCTCGACATGTTCAGGAACGATTCGCGCATCGTCGCCTGGGTGTCCTGGACACCGTTCATCAACGAAGCCGTCGATCCTTCGTCGAAAAACTACGTGCGCGACTCGCGCCTGCTCATTTCGTCGCGCGACGCAAACCAGCTGATTGCCGACACCTACATCGTGCGCACCGACCTTCTGCAGGACAAACCGGAAATGATGAAAGCGTTCGTGGAATCGATGGCAGAAGCATCTCAGCATATAGACACCAAAACCTGGTCTGACATGGCCGACTTTTACGGACTTGCCAGCCCAGGAGAGGCAAAATCGATGCTCGACGACGTGCATGTCGCAAACTTTACGGAAACGGCCATGTTCTTCGACGATGCAAATCCGATCGGTGCATACAAGATATTTGTGCTTGCCCAGGAATACTACAAGCAGCTCGGTTCCCTCCCGTCGACGGTTTCCTACGATCCCGAGCGGGTAATCAACACATCGATCATCGACGCGATCGCCGCCGGGAAAGAATTCGCGGGACAGAAAAACCTTATTGCAGACTCCTTTAACAAGAAAGCCGCGTTCGATATCGGGGACCTGGAAAACCAGCGGGTAGTCCTAAGCAACGACGTGCAGCTCTTTTTCGATGCGCAGAAACTGGACTTCGACCCGGACTCGCAAACGCCCGAGATTAAGGAAAACATGAAGATGCTCGAAAAAGTTGCAGAACAGACTGAATTCCTGGCAACGACAATCGTTAAGCTCGTTGGGCATCTTGATACCGCAAAGGTTGAAGAATTCAGGGCAAAGGGAAACCAGGCGTTTATCGAAGCGAGCGCGCAGGCAAAGCTGGTCTCCAAAAAGCGGGCGGAGTTCGTCAAAAAAATGCTCGTCGAACGCTACAAGATCGATGCGGACAGAATCGTCACCGAAGGGCGCGGTTGGGACAATCCGATCGACCCGGAAGACCCGAACAAGAACCGCCGAGTGGAAGTGCAGTTCATCTCGCTGGAGTAGCGCATGAAACATCTCAAACAACCGCTGAACGATTCGCCCGTGCGCCTGTTTTGCGTTCTCCCCACGGATGCGATGCTCACCGTCCCGCTCCTTGCCGCCACGGTGCTCGCCGCCTCGCTCCTCCTTGCGTCCTGCTCCCCCCGGACAGCCGCGCAACAGGCGGACAGCCCGGTACAAGAGAAAAAACGTGGATACGAGCTCGAATTCAGTGAAAGCTTCAGGCCGGGCATGAACTCCGTCGATGCGTTGGGCATCTCGATCGTTATAGTAATGGATACCTCTGGTTCGATGGCAGAGCGTCCCTCGTCGGGGGGCAAGGCGAAGTATCTGCAAGCCTCTGAAGCGCTGCAAACGGTTGCGGGGTATTTGGCGGATTTTTCGGCACACGCTGGGGACATGGAGCTGAAGGCCGGGCTTTTGACGTTCAGCGACAAGGTGCGCACGGTACTGCCGCTCACAAGGCTCGACGCTGCCGGGCTTGCCGCCCTTGAAGCAGCCTGTGCGCCGGAACACTTCTCTCCGCGCGGCGGGACGGCGATCGGGCTCGGGCTTGAACGTTCGAGTGAAATTCTCGCACAGTCGGGAACGATTTTTAACAGTGTCATCCTGGTAACCGACGGTGAAAATACAATCGCGCCCGAACCCGA
This sequence comes from Treponema sp., assembly GCA_004294945.1. Taxonomy (GTDB): domain Bacteria; phylum Spirochaetota; class Spirochaetia; order Treponematales; family Treponemataceae; genus Teretinema. The sequence goes on along the minus strand of SHOL01000013.1, from coordinate 12,856 downwards.
CAAGGTTATCGAAGCGATTTACGCGAACCGAAACAACAAGTCGACAGAAGACATGCCGATCAGGACCTCGACGCAATTGGTCAGCATCATCGGCTTCGACATCGATTCGCCGAAATTCGCACGCCTGCACGAACTCGGCGCGCGGGTTACAAAAGCTGGAAGCGGCGACGAACTGGAAGCCTCCCTCAGAAGCCTCCTGGAAGCTGATATTTCAAAACTGGAAGGAAACTGACAAACGCACCGCAAGCGCGGCGGACTTGCAGGCGCGCGGTCCTGCCCACAGGCGCGCGACGCAAGCGCGGCGGGGCTACCGCTCTTCGCGGAAATATGGGGTGCCAAGGCCTTTCGGGCTCTGGTACTCCTTTTTTTTCCGGCGGGCAATAAAGATTAGAACAATGATTGTTGCAACATAGGGGATCATATCAAGAATCTGCGGCGCGAACGTAATTTTCCGGCCGAACAGACTCGCGTCGATATTCTGGAATTTGAAGCCGACACCCTTGAGCGCGCCGAACGTATAAGCCGCGAACACAGCCTTGACCGGGTTCCAGGTGCTGAAAATAATCAGAGCAACGGCAATCCAGCCCGCACCGGCGGTAATATTTTCCTGCCAGCGGGGAACGAACACCAGCGAAAGCCAGGCGCCTCCGATTCCGCACAAAAAACCGCCAAGACATATATGGACGTACTTACACAAATCCACGTTGATACCGGAAGCGTCAGCAGCTCCGGGATTCTCTCCCACCGCGCGGGCATTGAGCCCGGAGTAGGTATGCCTGAAGTACACAAAGATCAGCACGGCGAGCGCCAGAGACGCATGTACATAGAGGCTCTGCTCGAACAGCATTTTGCCCAGCACCGGGATATCACGCAGTACCGGGATTTTTACCGGAGCGAAAGCGGCAAGCACTTCCTGGGGAATTGCCTTGCCGGACAGCCGGTTGCCGATAAAGCCGGAAACACCGGTCCCGAAAATAGTAAGCACCAGGCCGGTTACAACCTGGTTTCCCCGGAGAGTGACTGCGACTACGGCGTAGAGGAAGGCACCGGCTGCGCCGGCGAGCCCTGCAGCAAGTACGGCGGCCGCAGGATTGGCTGTGGCGAGGGCAGCCGAAAAGCCGACCGAGGCGCCAAGGAGCATCATGCCTTCGATACCAAGATTGATGTTTCCCACTTTTTCGCACAAAATGCCACCCAATGTTGCAAGCAGAATATGCGTGCCCATCTGGACAGCAGTCTGCATGAACAGGGCGAGCGCCTCGACGAATGCGTTCATTCGGCTGCCTCCCCTTTGTTTTTCCGGGATGTCCACACAAAACGGTAGCGGATGAAGAACTCGCTGCCGAGGACAAAAAAGATGATGATTCCCTGAAGGATGTCTGCAACGGTTGCAGGGATTTTCATCGACGTTTGCAGGAACGAGCCGCCCTGAAGCAGCAGGGAAAAGAGGAACGAAACAACGACAATCGCAGGCGGACTCAGGCGCGCCAGCCATGTAGTGATAATCGCGGTATTGCCCAGGCCGCCGGAAAGCTGTTCGGAAAGCGAGTGCTCGATAGCCGAGGCCTGCATCATGCCGGCTGCACCGCAGAGCCCGCCGCTAATCATTATTGTGATGAAGGTCACGCGGGACACGCTGATGCCGGCATACCGAGCGGTCGCTTCACTTTCGCCGAGCACAGCAATTTCATACCCGAGCTTGGTTTTCCTGAGAAGAATATACATCACAACAACCAGAACAAGCGCGACAATCCAGCCGATGTGCACGCCGAACACAGACGGCAGAATCGCGTTTTTTCCGAAGGTCGCAATCTTGGGAAAGCCGTTCGCCGCAGGATCTTTCCAGGGGCCGTACTGGAGGTAGGCGATCCACTTGAGTGCAACATAGTTGAGCATCAGCGTGACGAGTGTTTCGCTCGCGCCAAGGCGGGCTTTGAGCACGGCGGGAATGAAGGCCCAAAAGCCTCCGCACAGAAATCCGGCGAAAAACATGAGCGGAAGCAGCAAGACGGCAGGTAGATAGCCAAAGTTCAGCGCAACAAATGTTGCCCCGAAGGCTCCCAGGTACAGCTGCCCTTCGGCACCAATATTCCAAAACTTCATTTTGAAGGCTACGGCAATTCCGAGCGACAGCACGACAAGCGGAATCGTCTTGTTCATGGTTTCGCGGAAGCGATAGGCAGTCGCGAGCGAGCCCTGCACCATCTTGGCGTACACGTCAAAGGGGTTGTAGCCGATCAGCGCCATGATAACCGCAGACGCTGCAAGCGCAATCGCGACAGCCGCGATCCGCATCAAGTTCTCGCGCATCGGAGAAGGCTCTGTCTTGGTAATAATGCGGATCATTTCAAGGCCTCCCTCGCCGCACCGCCCGGTTTTCAGAAGCCTCCGGGTTTCCAGAAGCCTCCGGGTTTCCTCTGGAGCCGAGCATCATGAGGCCGACATCTTCTTTCGATACCCTGGACGGATCGACAATGCCCATGACTGCGCCGGCATGAATTACCATGATGCGGTCAGACAAGGCCATCAGTACGTCCAGATCCTCACCGATAAAAAGGATTGCGACTCCCCGTTTTTTCTGGGCGTTAAGCATATCGTAAATAGTTGTCGACGCGCCAATGTCGAGTCCTCGCACTGGATACGCCGTAATGAGCAGTTTCGGGTTCTGTTCGATTTCCCGTCCCAGCAGCACTTTCTGGATGTTGCCGCCCGAAAGTTTTTTCACCACATGATGCACCGACGGAGTTGCGATCCCGTAATGGCTGACGATTTTCTCGGCGTCGCGGCGCCCTTCAGCCCTGTCGACGAAGAATCCTTTGGTATGATTGTAGGACTTCAGCAGAATGTTGTCAGTTATATCCATCCCGGCCACCAGCCCCATGCCGAGGCGGTCCTCCGGGATAAAGCTCATACTGATGCCTTTTTTGATTATCGCCCGTGGAGAAAGCCCGCGAAGCTCCTCGCCCAGAAAGCGCACCGAGCCGCGATGCGGATCGATAAGCCCGGCGATGGTTTCGCACAATTCCTTCTGGCCCGAGCCGGCGATGCCCGCAACGCCGAGAATCTCGCCGCCATACAGGTCAAAATCCATACCGTCAAGCACGGTAACGCCTTCATCGTCTGCAAGCGTCAGTCCTTGCACCGCAAGCATCGGTTCTGCCGTGCGCGTAACGGATTCCCGCTGTATCTCAAGATTAATCGGACCGCCGACCATGAGCTCGGTAAGCTCTCGCGGCGTTGTCCCGGCCGTCAGCACAGTGCCGACGCTTTTGCCTTTTCGCAACACGGTAACCCGGTCGCTGATTTCCATTACTTCGTTCAGTTTATGGGTAATTATAATAATCGCGCAGCCCTGCTCCTTCATTTTCCCAAGAATCTGAAAAAGCTGCGCGGTTTCCTGCGGAGTAAGTACAGCCGTCGGCTCGTCAAGAATCAGAACATTCGCACCCCGGTATAACACCTTGAGAATCTCGAGCGTCTGTTTTTCACCGACGGACATATTGTACACTTTTTTTTCCGGATTGATTACCAGTCCGTATTTTTTTTCTATCTGATACATTTTTTCGCGCACACGCGCGAAGCGCACAAACAAACCGGCCTTTTCTCCGACAGAGACGTTTTCCTGTGCCGTCATGACCGGAACAAGCTTGAAGTGCTGATGCACCATTCCAATCCCCGCACGGATCGCGTCCGCCGGAGAAGAAAACACCGTTTCCCTTCCATCAATATAGATCGAACCCGAATCGGGAGCGTATATACCGGAAAGCATGTTTACCAGCGTACTCTTGCCCGATCCGTTCTCTCCGAGCAGGGCGAGAATCTCGCCCCGCGCAACGTCCAGGCAGACGCCGTCGTTCGCAACCACGGCGCCGAACTTTTTGCTGATGCCGCGTAATTCAATATAACGTGCGTCTGCCATACCGTCTTCTGAATCAGTTGGGCACAGAGCCGATAACGCCCTTGACGAACCAGCCCATGTTCCACACCTCTTCGTCGGTCATCTTCACACCCGACGCAACCTTTTCGGTTCCGCTCTGGTCCAGCAGCGGGCCGGTGAACACATACAGCGAACCGTCCATGATCTTCGCCTTTGCAGCGTCGACAAGCTCGGCGGTACCTTCCGCGCAGTTGGCGGTAAGATCGTCAAGCGCAACCATGCCCTTGTCGAGACCCTCCCAGTATGCGCGGCTTGACCAGGTACCATTCAAGATTGCCTGTACATCGTCGACATAGAACGTCGCCCACTTGAAAAGCGGCGCAGTCATATACGCCTTCGGAGCAGCCGTCGGAGTCGGGGTATTATAGCCGATCGCAAACGCGCCTTTTTCCTGGGCAGCGATCTGCGCTGCGGTGGAATCCTGGTGCTGAGCCATCACATCGCAGCCCTTGTTCAACAGTTCGAGTGCTGCCTGTTTTTCAACGGCCGGATCAAACCAGGTATTGGTCCAGATAACCTCTACAATTGCCGCAGGATTGACTGACTGCACGCCAAGCGTGAACGCATTGATTCCGCGGATAACTTCGGGAATGGGCATAGCCGCAACATAACCGATCTTGTTGGTATCAGTTTTCTTGCCTGCTGCAATTCCGGAAAGATACCGGGCTTGATACACCTTGCCGAAGTATGTCGACACATTGTCGGCTCTCTTGTAACCCGAGCAGTGGGCAAAGTAGAGGTTCGGATACTCGGCGGCAACCTTCAGCGTCCAATCCATAAACCCGAAGCTGGTTGTATAGATTACATTGCATCCCTGATCGATGAGGTCTCGTACCGCTTTTTCACAGTCTGCGTTCTCGGCGACATTCTCGATATACGCGGTAGCAATACCCATCTCGTTGAGCGCGAGCCGCCCCTGATCGTGAGCTTCGGTATAGCCTTCATCATGAATATTGCCGATATACACGAAGCCGACCTTTACGGTTTCTTTCGTGAGCGCGGCAGAACTTTTCCCCTCGTCGGCCTTTTTGGCGCACGAGACCGAAAGCAGCGCAGCGGCCGCTATCAATGCAATTCCCGGAACCTTTTTCATACAACTTTCTCCTCTTGAGTGCCTCGAAAAACTCGATTGTGTTTCTTCGGCTCATCTCTATACCAAGCGGAGCCAGGCTGTCCGCACAAGGACTCGCCGGCTCCGTGTGTATCCAATCAAAGCTCCTGCGGCCCGGGTGCGAACACGACGCCCTCTTCCGGGCTCATCCGCTCGATTACGGCGAGAGACTCGAGCCTGATGCCCCGGGCACGAAGCCGCGATCCGCCGTCCTGGAACCCTTTCTCGATTACGATACCTGCGCCGGCAACTGACGCATGTGCCTGCTCAACGATATCCGCAAGTCCTTCAAGGGCGCACCCGTTTGCAAGAAAATCGTCGATCAGCAGCACCGAGTCTCCTTTCCGGATAAAATCCTTTGCCACAATAACGTCATACGACGTATTGTGTGTATAAGACTTTACCTCGGTGGCATACACATCGTCCGAAAGGTTTCTCGTGCGGTTCTTTTTGGCAAATACGACCGGTACGTTAAAATACTGAGCGGTGATGCATGCAATACCAATCCCGGATGCCTCGATCGTCAAAATACGGGTAACAGGCACCCCGGCAAACCGGCGGGCAAATTCCCGTCCAATTTCATTAAAAAGGGCAATATCCATCTGATGGTTAAGAAAGCTTCCCACTTTCAGAATATTTCCCTGAAGAACGACACTGTCATTCAGAATGCGATCCTTGAGTATGTGCATCTTTCCAGTCCCGGTCAGAATTCCGCGGTTTTCGCAGTTTCAAATTCACCCAGTATTTCTGCAGAGGGTGCCGGCGTCAAAAGGCTGACGACCGGAATTACGATTGCCGAAAGAATAAAAGCAGGCAGCAGCTCGTACACGCCGAAAGCCCCGCCAAGTCCGGAAATCACGTTTTTCCACAGAAACACCGTAATACCGCCGGTAAGCATACCGGCGACGGCACCCTGGAAATTCGTCCGCTTCCAGAACAGAGAGTAGAGAATAAGCGGACCGAAGGCTGCGCCGAGCCCTGCCCAGGCATACGAAACGACGCGGAAAATCGATGTGTTTCCGGAAAGTGCAACCCAAATCCCGAAGCAGGTAACTGCAACTTGCGTGGCGCGTGCAATCCACATAATGGTGCGTTCGGATACCGGCTTGCCGGCCAGTGCGGGCACCAGATCGTTTGCAAGCGACGACGAAGCGATCAGCATGTAAGAATCGGAAGAACTGATCGACGCTGCGGTAATGCCGGAAAGGATAAAGCCGGCGAGCAGCGGGGGGAAGAAGTCAACCGCAAGATGAATGAAAATCGTCTCCGCCTGACTTGCATCGACAAGCAGCGTCGGCATCAGGGCCCGGCCGATCAAACCGATGGAGACTGCAGCAAACAGAGAAATAAAGCACCAGACCACCGCGATCAGCCGGGATTGGGCAATTTTTGACGTTTTTTCGATAGCCATAAAGCGGAGCAGCACCTGCGGCATGCCAAAGTACCCCAAACCCCAGGCAAGGCAAGACACAATACTTAAAATACTGTACTTCATCGCAGGCCCGAACACCGGTTTGCCCGCAACCGCAGCCTGAACATTCCCTGCTGCCGCAGAAACAGCCGCCCCGGAAGCGTCGAACGGCACTGCAATTCCGAAAAAATCAAGAAATCCGGGAATCTCGCGGAGGTTTGCCGCAATCGCAGCAGGGCCGCCGGCATGGACCGTACCGATCAGCAGCACAGAAACGAGCGCAATAAACATCAGCGTGCCCTGGATAAAATCGGATGCAGCCTCGGCAAGGAATCCGCCGACAATCGTGTAGGCAAGAACGAACAGCGCGCCGAAAACCACCATCACCGCATAATACTCTTCCACACCGAACACATAGCTAAAAAGCTTACCGAACGTAACAAACTGGGCACCGACATATATGGAAAAGAATACAAGCAAAAGAACCGCCGCAATCGATGAAAGAACTCTCTTTTTGTCATGGAACCGATTGCTGAAGAATTCGGGAAGCGTAATCGAATTTCCTGCTATCTGCGAGTAGGAGCGCAGTCGTTTTGCCACGATCCGCCAGTTGATCCAAGTACCGATCGCAAGCCCGATTGCAGTCCAGACAGCCTCGCCAGCACCGGTAAAATATGCCACTCCCGGCAATCCCATCAAAAGCCAGCCGCTCATATCGGAAGATTCGGCGCTCATAGCCGCAACCCAAGGACCAAGACCGCGCCCGCCAAGGAAGTAAGACTCGGTATTCCGTGCGCTCCGCTTCGAATACCACAAACTGACCCCTATCGTAAACAGCAAATAGATAATCATGGAAACCAGAATCTGTACATTTCCGCCCGTCATTGGTACCGCTCCTGTTTTTGCTTTTGATGAAATCGATACTACGGGAAACCGGAGTAACGGTCAAGTTAAGCACTGACCCATTTTCATGGCTGGCAATTGCAAAATGCACGTATTTCTTTCCGTTACGCTTGACATACTCACTTTCTTAGTGTATTAGTTAGATAAGACACTAGAACAGGAGGAACTATGAATGAATTCGACACAAACATTCCGATATACCTGCAAATCATGAATTCGATCAAGCAGCACATTGTTGCCGGACAACTGAAACCGGGCGACAAGCTCGCTTCGGTACGGGAACAGGCGGAAGCCTTTTCCGTCAATCCGAACACTGTCCAACGGGCGTACCAGGAACTGGAGCGAGAAGGAGTAAGCGAAACCCGGCGGGGAACCGGCTCGTTCATTGCCGAAAAGGCTAACCTTATACCGGATCTTGCTGCACAGATGGCACACGAAGTAATCCGGAAATACATCGAAGGCATGAGCGCACTCGGATTCACCGACGCGCAGATAGTAACAGAAGTCGAACGGGCGCTCGAACACAGCAGAACCGCCCAAAACAGCGGAGGAACACACTGATGGCAGTCATCCTGGAAACCTACAGCCTTTCCAAATCATACTTCAAGAAGAGCGCCCTTGCCGGCATCGACCTCAAGCTCGAATCAGGCCGGATTCTGGGGCTCATGGGCCCGAACGGCTCGGGAAAAACAACCTTTCTCAAAATCCTCGCCGGCCTTCTCAAACAGAGCGCAGGCGCCTACACCGTCGCCGGAGAAACCGACAGCAACCGCATCAAGGGGCTCGTCTCTTTCTTGCCGGACCGCAACACCCTCTACCCCTGGATGACCGCCGCCGACGCAATCGCATTCTACGCGGACTTCTTCGAAGACTTCGACCGGGCAAAGGCGAACGATATGCTCTCCTTCATGAAACTCGAACCGACCCACCGCGTCAAAGCGATGTCAAAAGGAATGATCGAAAAGCTCAACCTCACCCTCGCCTTCTCGCGCCACGCCAAGCTCTTCCTCCTGGACGAACCGCTCGGCGGCGTCGACCCCGTCGCCCGGGAACGCATCGTCTCCACGATCATCAAAACCTGGACCGAAGATTCGGCCATCATCATCAGCACGCACCTCGTCAACGACGTCGAGCAGATCTTCAACGACGTCGCCTTCATCGACGAAGGAAAACTCATACTCTCCGGCGACGCAGAAGCGCTCAGAACGGAGCGGGGCAAATCGATAGACAAACTCTATCTGGATATTTTCGAAGACCGCTAAAGGGAGACACAACCATGAAAGAAATCATCAAATACCAGCTTAAAGCCCGCAAAGGTGCAATTCAGCTGCTGCTCGCCATCTTCGGCATTCTCAACGCAGCCGCCTGGGCCGCCGAAATTCAGGCTCTCGCACACCGCACCAACGAGTTCACCCCAATGCTCGCCTTCTGGATACCCATCTCCGTCGGCGTCACCGTCTGCACGGTCCTCGTCATGTTTTTCCTCTGCGGCGCAGGCCACGTCGACGCGCTCCTGTACAAAGACACCAGCTACCTCATGCTCACCATCCCGCGCCGCGGCTGGCAAATCCTTGGCGGCCGCTTTATCGCCGGTCTCATCGAATTCCTCATCTACGCAGTAACCGCCGGCGTCCTTTTGAGCATCCACCTTGCGATCGGTCTTTTGATGGGCGAAAACCCGGGCTTCACCAACTTCTTTACCGCGCTGGGAACCTCCTACTACCAGGTATTCATCGTCAATGCAGAAGCCGTCATCACACTGACGCTCGTAATCCTCAGCGTGTACGCAAGCTCCGGAATACTCCTCACCACAGTCACCGTGGCTTCGCGAACCCTCGTCAAAAACAGGGGCATTTCCACCGCAATCGGCGTTGCCCTCTTCGTCATCGTCACCAACTGGATACTCAAGTTCGCCACCTTTTTGGGCACAACGCTCGACCTTGCAATTCCGGTGCGTTTCAGGCTGGAAAACGCCGGGCCATTCCGGATCGCCGACGCAATCCACACCGGCACCATTACCTCGAAAACCTTCGAAATCCCGCTCGCCCCGTTCATCCTCTTTTTACTTCTCGCAGCAGCCCTGTTCGCACTCTCGTCCTGGCTTCTGGAGAAAAAAGTAGAACTGTAACAGAGACAGAATCTGCAAGATCGAGGCAGAACGAACAAAGCGGGGCGAACGAACAGCGCTCGGAGCCGCCTCGCCGACATAAAAAAGAAAGGCGAACGCGCATCCGGGAAAACCGATGCGTGTCCGCCTTTTTTCTGCACCGCGCCTGTATTACATGTGGCTTTTCAGAAGAGTTACGATCTTTTCCTTGCTCATGAAACCGACCGTTCGGTCCACGGCTTCGCCTTTCTTGAAAACCACCATCGTCGGGATGCTGGACACGCCGAATTTCACGGCCAGATCCTGCTCATCGTCCACATTCACCTTGGCGATAACAGCCTTCCCGCCTATGTCTTTTTCGACCTCTTCAAGCACGGGCCCGAGCATCTTGCACGGACCGCACCAGGGCGCCCAAAAATCCACCAAAACAGGGATATCCTGATTAATTACCTTGTCAAAACTTGCAGCGTTTGTATGCAATACAGCCATGTTCATGCCTCCTGATCGATTTTGAAAACGGAGCGCGTTAGTCCCTGCCGGAGGGAGCTCCTGTTTTTCTCTGTTCTGTGTACACCTTTACTATACTTCTATTTTGCCCGTCATGCTGTGACTTTGTCACAAAAGAGAAATTCCGTACAAAAAGAGCGTTGCTGCCTGTGCGACGTTGAGGCTTTCGATTGCCCCGGAACCCGGAATACGCACCAGATGGTCGCAGGATTCTGTTACTTCCGGCGACAGACCGAATTCTTCGTTCCCCATCACAATCATCAGTCCGAGTTCCGGATCGGACAGGGAGCCGAGGTCGGCAAGCGTGCGGGAAGCCCGGTGGTCGGCGCCGATCCTGACCATCTTGCGGGCGCTCCCCTGTACAATCCAGGCAGCCGACGGCGCGCGCCACATTTCGACGTGCTCCATACCGCCTTCGGCCACGCGGTAGGCGCTCGTCGTGATCTGCGCCTGGGCATCGTCCGCGCCGATTACCACTTTCCGGATGCCGAAGAAGGCAGCGCTGCGGACGATTGCGCCAAGATTGTTCGCATTGCCGACGCGATCGAGTACCAGGATACGTTCCTTGTTCGCGAACCACCCGCGAAGCGCGGAGAAATCGAGAATCGGGATTGTTGGTTCGTCAATCATCGCGACGACGCCCTGGTGGTGGACGCTCTGGCTCAGTTTTTCAAGTTCTTCCGGAGACTCCACACACCGATATATTTTTCGCGCTGCGGCAAGCATCTTGCAGGTCGATCCAAAAAAACGGGCGTTTTCCTGGGTAAAAAAGAGGCGCTGTATCCGTTCGGGGTGCATGTCGGCAAGGGCTTTGACCGCCTCGAAGCCGCACACGGCAAGCTCCCGGTGTTGTTTGTTTTTCATACGTGCTACTGTATAGCATACCGGAGGGGTCAGGCAACAGTCAAAGGCCGGCGGATGAGGCCGTGGGCAGAGCGGAGTGCGCGGTTTCGAAAAACGCACGGATTGCGCGGCGGTGAGATTCAAAGGCGATCGGGGCAGTGTCCAGTTCTTCCGCCGACACAAGGCGCCAGGAAGCGGCTTCGCGGGGATCGAGCACCATGTCCGCAAGGCCGGACCCGATTGTTGCAGAAAAATACAGGTCGCAGGTTTTATAGCAGACATCCTTGTACGCGTAATCGTTCGGCCAGGAGCCCACAAAACGCAAACCGGCTGCCGCAAGCCCTGTTTCCTCGCGGCACTCGCGCACGGCGGCGTCTTCGGCTCGTTCGTCGGGATCAACAAAGCCCCCGGGCAGGGAAAGCATGCCTTTTTGGGGATCTTTAGCCCGGCAGAGCATGAGGACGGAACCGTCGACGGCAACGATAACACTTGCGGAAACGGCAACATTGTGAAAATAGGTGAAAAAACAGGACGGGCAATACCAGTACTTGCTGTCCCGGTATTCATAGCCGTCCGAGCCGCAGCGCGGGCAGAATTTCATGGGTGCCGGGGTCATGGTAGGTACATCCTGGTTGCAATTGATGCGTACACAAGGGCGGCGGTGGCCAGAGGAAGCGCAACCCGCAAGAACAGTTCGATCCGGCCTGCCTTCCACTCAAGGTAGCGCGAATGGACGCGGGTGCCGTAGTACCGGGCAGTGATCGCCTGCGAAAGCCGTTCAGCCCGGGTAAGCGTCCTCAGGATGAGCGGGACGAACAGGGACGCCATAGACCTGATGCGGACAGAAAGCCGGTTGTGCCTGCTGGTTGCACGCACTTTTCTGGTTGCGCCGGCGTTGCTTGTTATGCCCGCGGCTCTGTTGGCGGCCGAGCCCGAGCCCCGCACGATGCGCGCTGCAGTTATCCGTGCCGCTTCCTCGTACAGAAGGCCCACAAACCGGAAGACAATTCCGGTTACGAGTGCAAGATCGCGCACCGGAATCCCGATAATTCGCAGAAAACCGAACATGTCTTCCATGCCGTACATAATTTCGGTGTGTCCTGCGCTGAATACGAACACGGAAAGCGGAACGAGCAGCGCGGCAAACCGGAGGATAAACAGCACCGGCGCAAAGGGGTCGGCCGGATTAAAATAAAGCTGGAGCGCGCCGAAAAAAACGAGCCAGGGCAGCACCCGGAAAAAAGAGCGCGCCAGGTTCCGCACCGGAAGGCGCGAAAGCGTGGCAGGAATGGCTTCGAGCGCGAGCAATAACAGGATGAACGGCCAACTTTGGACCGCCAGCGCAGCCGCAACTTGGCTGGCGGCAAGGATGTATTTGCTGAGCGGGGAAAGACGGTGCACGCTCGTGTCGAGCTTCCGGTACGAGCCGGCTGCGCCAAGCCGGAGCCGCTCGAGCGAAGCCTGTTCGCGCGTCGAAGGTGTGTGGGACCCGGGGTCGCGCGCTGTGTGGGCACTCGCATTGTCAGGCGTTCCGCAATCAGAAAACTCCCCGCTTTCAAGCGCGATCACCCGGTCGGCTATTGCGCATTCTTCTTCGCGGTTTGTCGAACACACAACAGCTTTCCCTTCCGAGCGAAGGGCACACAGCAGGTCGATCAGCGCACCCCGGCTTTTGACGTCAAGGGCCGAAGACGGCTCGTCGAGGAGCACAACCGGAGTGTCCATCGCAATGATGCCCGCAAGCGCTGCTTTCCGCCGTTCGCCGCCGGAAAGCGAAAAGGTGCGCCGTTCGGCAAAATCGGCAAAGGGAAGTCCGCACAAATCCATCGAGCGGCGCACACGCTCCACCAGCGGTTTTCCGGAGAGCCCCGAATTCCGCGGTCCCCAAGCAATGTCGTCGGCGACAAACTCGGCAAAAAGACTCGCTTCGCTTTCCTGAACGGCAAGCGCTGCAGCCGAATCGCCGACCAGCTCGACATTTCCGGAGTCAGGGTCCGGGAAAACACTGCTCCTTGAAATGCTTGCCGGTCTTGTCCG
>SHOL01000173.1:237-5048 GCA_004294945.1 Treponema sp. | reverse complement strand
ATCAGAAACCGCGATGCCTTTTTAGCCGCTATTTTCGCACTTCAGATTTGAACTGACGTATGGATTCAGGGAAGCTCTAATGCCATCATTGGGCCAATAGGCTCGTCAACGCGTCGAATAGAATTAGTTTCCAAGGAGGGTTCAAAAACACCGGCAAATAATCACTTTGCTGTTTCCTCCGATGGATACATTTATTTCACTGAGTTCTCTCTCGATGAAGGCGGCACTATAGTAAAGCGGCTTAATCTCCACCCATTCCTTGAGGAGAAGAAAAAACTAGAGGGAAAAAACTAGCGTATATTTCAAGTTCAACCTGACAACCTCCCTATGGTTGGTTGCAGGTTAACAAGGAATTAGGCCGCCCCTGCGGGAAAGCGGAAGTCTTCGGGCAGCCGTTTTGTATTTCTGGGGGTTACCCTGCCGGTGGTGGCCTTGGGATTCCGGGAATCCCGGCGGCTTTGAAAGAGTCCAATACAATGACCAGGTTAACCTGCGAGTACGCGACGTTAGTCGCGTGCGAGTCAGGTTGAACCTTACTATTGTATTGCTCTTCATAGAACCCGCATAAAGAAAGCGATGACCGTTCCAAGGATCGCGTAGCTATAAGTTTTCACGCTGTGCCGATTCCCCGAGGTCGGCCCTACGCCATCGTGGCTACGGGCCTAAACAGAACGAGCGTTATGCTCAGTTGCCATCCTTGGCAACTGTCCGGTCGTCGCGAGCACATTTGTGCTCACTCCTCCCCGCATAACGAGCATTCTGTTCCCCTCGAGGAATCAGGTTATTTCAATCCGGTTAGATTTTTTCGCTTTTTATCCGGTGATTTTCAGATTACAGGATGTAAGAATCCTCACCCGGAAGTGTTGCCGGGTTTGCTCCTACCGGGGGTGACCAGAGGGCCTTCAGTCCTCTGGTTCAGTAGTTGCAATAGTGTAAATACAGTAATATACTTACAGTGTTAACTTCGAATAGGATGATAAAAAGAACAAAATCAATAAAGAAAAGCGCCATATCGGGTTTGAGGATGCATTATACGTCTTCGCCGATCCATTCGTGGTTACGCGGCGCGATGATTTCGAGAGCGAGGATCGCCAGCAGATCCTCGGGCGGATAAACGGCGTGCTGATGGTGTTGGTCGTCTTTACAATCGGAAAGGCGAAACCGAAGAAACGATGCGGATAATCTCCGCCCGAAAGGCAACCCAGGCGGAAAGGAGGCTCTATGAAGAAGGTAACTGGTTTTAAGTCCATGGACAAAGCGGCAAAGAAGCGGATCGAGGCGCTCGTGAATCTTCCCGATTCCGAGATCGATACCAGCGATATCCCCGAATGGACGAAGGACGATTTCGCTCTAGCGGTTCCCTTTCATAGCCTCTACAAACCCCGTAAAGAACAGATAACTGCACGAATTGATGCTGATGTGCTCGCCTGGCTCAAGAGCTTCGGGAGAGGGTATCAGACGCTCATGAATGAGCTTCTCCGGAAGGAAATGATAGAATCGCAGGGGAAGTCGAGCAAAGGCCCTTTATCTACTAAAAGCTGATTCTCGGGTTCTGTGGCCTTGTGGAACATATAGACCTGAAGACATTACCGAGCCGGCCGCAAGGACGACGACCCGCGGTCGGAGGCAGGGGGCTCTCTCGACGAAGCTTCGAGAGGCCGTGTTCAATCAAGAAATGTCATGGAGTCTATGCTGTTCGGAACGGGGCAGGCGACAGACCCCCGACCAGATAAGCCCGTCGCCCCGAGCCGGACACCGATGATCCAATGCGTTCCCCCCTTTTTTTGTTGCTTGCTTCCGGGAGCGAGGGATCCATCGCATGGCTTTTGTCCCTGTGGTCCCTGTGCGTTGTCGCGCTCGAGCTGCCGGCAGGCCTGCTTTCGGACCGGATGACGCGCAAGCATCTGCATCTGGCTTCAATCGAAGGATTCAGCCCAGAAGCATCCGGTCGTTGACGACGCCTTCGTCGTTCACGGTTTCGAATTTCTTCATGAGGTCTGCGACCTGAAGGTTCTTCTTTTCCTCTCCGGACACGTCGTAGATGATGCGGCCGGCGTTCATCATGATCAGGCGGTTGCCGTGCCTGATCGCGTCCTTCATGTTGTGGGTGACCATGAACGTGGTGAGTCTGTCGCGGTTGACGATTTCGTCGGTAAGCTCCAGTACTTTGCGGGCTGTTTTCGGATCGAGGGCAGCGGTGTGCTCGTCGAGAAGGAGGAGCCGGGGCTTGGTGATCGTCGCCATGAGGAGGGTGATCGCCTGCCGCTGTCCGCCCGAGAGAAGGCCGACCTTGCTTTTCATGCGAGTCTCAAGTCCGAGGTCGAGGGTGGCGAGCTTTTCGCGGTACATCGATCTTTCCTGATGCCTGATTCCCCAGCCAAGCGTACGCCTTTTGCCTCGCCTGAGCGCGAGCGCAAGGTTTTCCTCGATTTCCATATTTGCTGCGGTGCCGAGCATCGGGTCCTGGAATACGCGGCCGAGATGTTTTGCGCGAACATGCTCTTTCTGCTCGGTGACGTCGATGTTGTCGAACAGGATGCGGCCTGAATCCACCTCGAAGACGCCGGCTATGAGGTTGAGCAGGGTGGATTTCCCCGCACCGTTACCGCCGATGACGGTGACGAAGTCTCCTTCGGCCAGCTGGAGATGAATGTCGATAAGCGCTTTCTTTTCGTTTATCGTGCCGGTGTTGAATGTTTTCGAGACTCCGGTAAGCTTGATCATCGTTGTCCTCCTTCGCTGAGTGCTGCGCGGTTTCTCAGCCGGTTCCCGCGCTTGGTTATGTCGCCTCTGACGACGGGGAGGGCGAGAGCGACGGCGACGATGACGGCCGTCAGGAGTTTGAGGTCGGTCGATTTCATGCCGAGCTGGAGCACTACGGCGATGATGATGCGGTAGATGACCGAGCCGAAGACAACCGACATGAGCCGGTACCAGAACGAAAAGCGTTTGCCGAAGACGACTTCGCCGATAATGATGGATGCGAGGCCGATGACGATGGTTCCAGTTCCCATGCCGACGTCTGCGTAGCCCTGGCTTTGCGCGACCATGGCGCCGGAAAGGGCGACGAGGGCGTTTGAAAGCATCAGGGCGATATTTTTCATATTATTGGTGTCGACGCCAAGTGCGCGAACCATGCGTTCGTTGTTTCCTGTCGCGCGGATGGCGCTGCCCAGTTCGGTGCCGAAAAACCAGTACATGAGCGCGACGATAACGGCCGAGAATACAATGCCGATCAGGAGGGAGCCGATTGTTTTGCTTAAGCCGAGCTGGGTTGTGATGTCGAGCATTGTCGGTTCGCCAAGGAGGGGCGTGTTCGCCTGGCCCATGATGCGGATGTTGATAGAATATAGGGCGATCATGGTCAGGATGCCGGCGAGTATGCCGGGGATGCGGAGCTTGGTGTGCAAAAAGCCGGTGACTAGTCCTGCCAGGGCGCCGGCTGCGAAAGAAGCGGCAAGCGAGACGTATGGATTAAGTCCGACTGTTATGAGAACGGCACTGACGGAGCCGCCGAGGGCAAAGCATCCGTCTACGGTCATGTCGGCGAAATCAAGAATCTTGAAAGTGATAAAAAGTCCGAGCGTCATGATGCCCCACAGCACGCCCTGCGAGGCTGCACCCTGGACTGCAAGTAAAAAACCCATCTGTTCCTCCGAGGCTCTTTCAAAACTCGGAAAGTTTTGAAAGAGCAACCTTAGATGTATATGGAGAAAAATCACAAGTCTTTATAATAGAAAGACTTGTGATTTTTCTCCAAAAGCCGATTTCAAAAGTAACCGACTTTTGAAATCGGCTCCTCCGAGTATCGGATTATAGTAGCAAAAAAACGAGCCTTGTAAAAGTGTTGTCTTTTTGGCAGAAGCCAGGTGCACTGCTGCGGCGGACCCTGCGGGACCAGCACCGGTGTGCTTGGAGATCGAGGATCGCCCCGGTTGGAGCGATCATAAGGAGGGGGGCGAGGGTCGAACCGGAGGTTCGCCCGGCGTCGCCCCGCTTTGGTTGTGCTGTTTCAGTCTGTTATTGTTTGATCTGTGAAAGGAGGTCTTCGGGAATGGTGATGCCGATGGCGGCTGCCGTGTCCATGTTGACTGCAAAGTCGCAGGTCTGGAGGTACTGGATGGGCATGTCGGCGGGTTTTTTGCCGTCGCGGAGGATTTCGACTGCCATTTTTGCGGTTTGCTTGCCCAGCTCGTAGTAGTTGATGCCGAAGGTGGCGAGTCCGCCTGCTTTTACCATGCCTTCTTCGCCGCAGATAAAGGGAATTTTGGCGGGATTGAGGACGCCTGCGACGGTCGGGATACCTGCTGCGATCATGTTGTCGGTGGGCGAGTAGACGGCCTGTACTTTTCCGACGAGGCTCTGGGCTACCTGCTGGATTTCGTTCGAATTCGAGACGGTGGCGTCGATGTAGGCGATGCCGAGCCGGTCGCATTCCTTTTTGGCAAGGTCGATCTGGAACTTGGAGTTTTGTTCGCTCGAGTTGTAGATGAACCCGACGGTTTTAATTTCGGGGACGATTTTTTTCATGAGTTCCATCTGGGCGGCGACGGGGGTAAGGTCGGAAGTTCCCGAGACGTTGGTGCCGGGCAGTTCGTTCGATTTGACGAGTTTTGCGCTCGCAGGATCGGTGACTGCGGTGACGAGCACGGGGATGGTGTCTGTAAGGTTTGCGACTGCCTGCGCTGCGGGTGTTGCTATTGCAAGGATGAGGTCGCTGCGGTCGTTGACGAGTTTCTGCGCGATGGTCTGGCAGTTGGCCTGCTCGCCCTGTGCGTTCTGGAAATCGATTTTGATGTTTTTGCCGTCTT
>SHOL01000173.1:0-227 GCA_004294945.1 Treponema sp. | reverse complement strand
CTGAACGACGCCGATTTTCAGTACGCTGGTTGCGTCTGTTTTTTTGGCGGTACATCCTGAAACCAGGATTCCGGTGAGCGCGACAGCGGCAACGGATGTCGCGATGAGTGCGATGTTCTTCATAACTTTCTCCTTCAGTTCAAGTCTGGCTTGAAGCGGTTGAACACTATGAAAAGCATGGAGAAAAGTCAATATGAAGAAACATTTTCTGACAGTAAGTGCTATAC
>SHOL01000172.1 GCA_004294945.1 Treponema sp. | reverse complement strand
CCCTTGCCGCCGCCACACCTGTAACGACAATCATCAACTGCGCCGCCTACACCGCCGTCGACAAAGCCGAAGACGACACCGAACTCTGCGCCAAACTCAACGTTGCAGGTCCTGCGAACATTGCACGCCTGGCCTCCAACATCGGCGCCGAACTCCTCCACATTTCCACCGACTACGTCTTCAACGGCAACGGCAGCCGCCCCTACCGCGAGGACGACCCGACCGACCCGACCGGCGTCTACGGACGCACCAAACGCGACGGCGAAACCGAAGCCCTTGCGGCAAACCCTCGTACCTGGATCATCCGCACCGCCTGGCTCTACGGCCGCCACGGCAACAACTTCGTCCACACCATGCTCCGCCTCATGGCCGAAAAAAACGAACTCAAAGTAGTCAACGACCAGCGCGGCAGCCCCACCTGGGCGCGCGACCTTACTAACGTTATCGCCGACTTCATCGAACTCTCCGCCAAAGCCGCCGCTCCCTCCTACGGTATCTACCACTATTCCAACGAAGGGAATATCACGTGGTACGACTTTGCGAACGAAATATACACCCAGGGAGTCGCATCAGGGGAGCTCCTCGATTCGCGTCCCTTCAAGCTTGAACCCTGCACCTCCGCAGAATTTCCGGCCAAAGTGCGCAGACCCCCCTATTCCGTCCTGGATAAAACCAAAATCGCCGCCGTCCTTGCAAACAGCACCGGGCGCGCTGTCCCCGACTGGAAAACCAGCCTGAAAGCATTCATGAGCGAGCGGAGAGGGTAGCAATGCGCTTGTCCGAAAAAGACCGGGACGCCCTTAGGCAGACTTGCGTAGAATATTTTAATACCGACGAAATCTACCTTTTCGGCAGCCGTGCGGATGACGGCGCATCCGGCGGGGATATAGACCTGTATATAGTACCGCCTGCAGGCGAAACCCCGGAGGTGCTTTTTAACAAAAAAGTACGCTTTCTTTCGGCAGTCAAACAGCGCATCGGGGATCAAAAGATCGATGTCGTGCTTGCCTGCGATTCGGACCGACTGATAGAACGCGAAGCCCGGGAAAAAGGAATCCGATTATGACTGATCAGGTAGCCATGCATGCTGTTCGCGAAAAACTCGCCGAGTGCGCGATGCATGAAAAGCGGATGCTGACTGCCGCTGCGCAGCTTTCGTCCAGATTCCCGCTTACGGTTGATGTCTTTGCACACCTGGATGATATAGAATCAAGCTTCGTAGATCAGATGGTCTACCGTTTTTCGAAACTCCAGGACACGCTTGGAGAAAAGATATTCTCCGGCATACTTAAACTTGCACAGGAAGACGTTAAAGGCAAAACGTTTCTTGATATTCTCCATCGCATGGAAGAACTCGGTCTTGTAAAGGCCGACTCCTGGCTTGCTCTTCGCGAATTGCGGAACGAAATCGCCCATGAGTACGCCGGCGATGACGCTAAAACCGTACTTGCCCTGAACAGCGTGTATACCCGTTTGAACGAGCTGGCCGGGATATACCGGAGGGCTGCTGCCTTTATAGCAGACAGATTCGGCGTATAAAAGAACTGAAAGCGTTATGAACGAACGGAGAGGGTAGTCACCGGAATGCAGAACACTCAATTTCAGGATTCCGACATACGATGGAAGCAGCGGTTTACCAATCTGGAACGAGCCTTCACGAATCTTGAATCTGCTGTTGCTATATCCTCTCTCGATATTCTACAGCGCGCTGGAATGATTCAGTTCTTCAACCTGGCTTTCGAATTGTCCTGGAAGACGCTTAAAGATCTCCTTGAGTATCAGGGTTTTTCCGGTTTTGATTCCCCTCGCTCAGTCCTGAAACAGGCTTTTGCCGTCTCGCTCATCCAAAGAGGAGATGTATGGCTCGACTGTCTGGAAAAAAGAAATCTTTCGAGCCTTGTATACGACGAGGCTATTGCTCAACAGGTAGAAAACGCCATTCGAAACGACTATTTTCCGGTAATCAAGGCTCTGGTCGAACAACTGTGGGTTGCGGCTTCGGAATGACTCTTCTGCCGGCTGCAGACACCGGATTACCTCACTTAGTCTTCGAAGCGATAAGCGAAGCAGTCGTTTCTTATGTCGAGATAGAAAAAGTCGTGCTGTTCGGCAGCAGGGCGAAAGGCACTTGGAAAGATGGAAGCGATATTGATTTGTGCCTGATTGAAGAGGGTATAACCCGCTCTATCCTTGCATCGATTTCCTGGAAGCTGAACGAAGAAGGAACCTTGCCCTGGAAATTTGATATACTGGTCCGCAGTTTGATTGTCAACAGCGCCCTGCTGGAACATATCGAACGGGTCGGTATTGAGGTGTACACAAGAAATACTCTGATTCAGCCGAAATCTTGATGAATTGTTGTGTATTGACTTGCTCCCGGATTCGGAATGACTTGCATTATATTATAGTCTGAATTACGATCTCTTTAGGGGTCTGTAAGGAGGTCTGAATGAGTTCGTTTTCTGTTGCCGAAGATATTATTCCGATTGCCCAGTTCAAGAGTCATGCATCAGAATGGATTCGAAAACTGGCTGAAGGCAAGGAAGCTGTTGTAATTACCAATAACGGCCGGGCTGCTGGTGTTTTGCTTTCTCCGTCGGAATATGATCGATTGACATATACTGAGCGTTTCCTTGCTTCCATCAGGGAAGGGTTCGACGATATTGAAGCAGGCAGGGTGTTTTCGACTGATGAACTCCTGAAAGAGTTTCAGTAATGACTGTGTTATGGACTGCACGTTCGAGACAAGATATCACAGATATTCATAACTTCATTGCAAAGGATAGCACCTCTGCGGCTGCCCGATTTATTGATAAAATTATTCAATTGGTATCAATTTTGGAAACGTCTCCCCGTGCGGGACGAATTGTTCCCGAGTTGCGTCAGGAAGCAACCCGGGAGTTGATTCAGGGTAATTATCGTATCGTGTATACTATTCAAAAAGATACAATATATATTGTCACCGTTTTCGAGCGTCATCGATTACCCGATATTCGTCCGATTTCGGATACTGAGGAGTAATAATCAATCATGCGCAAACTTACAAACATACTCGTCACCGGCGGCGCCGGCTTCATCGGCTGCAACTTCATCCGCGTCCTCCTCACAAAAACCCCGGACTTCAAAGGCCGCATCATTAACCTCGACGCGCTCACCTACGCGGGCAACGCCTCAAGCCTTGCCGACATCGAAAAAGAGTTCGGCGGCAGCAGGTACTTCTTCCAGCACGCCGACATCACCGATCGCGCCCGGGTAGAAGAAATCTTCAAACGCTACGACATCGACACCGTCATTCACTTTGCCGCCGAAAGCCACGTCGACCGCTCCATCACCGGCCCCGAAGCCTTTATCAAGACCAACGTCATGGGCACCTTTACGCTCCTCGACGTCGCGCGCAACTACTGGACCGAAACCCGAGCCGACGGCACCAAGGGCATCCGGAACGACGTCCTTTTCCATCACATCAGCACCGACGAAGTCTACGGCTCCCTCGGGGACACCGGCTTCTTTACCGAAACCACCCCCTACGACCCCCGCTCGCCCTACAGCGCGAGCAAGGCCTCCAGCGACCACCTCGTGTTCGCCTACCACCACACCTACGGCCTCCCGGTGACGCTTTCCAACTGCTCCAACAACTACGGCCCCTACCACTTCCCCGAAAAACTCATCCCCCTCATGATACTCAACATGCTCGACGGCAAAAGCCTCCCCGTATACGGCGACGGCAAGAACATCCGCGACTGGCTCTTTGTCGAAGACCACAACACCGCCGTCTGGGCGATCGTCAACAAGGGAACATCGGGCGAAAAATACAACATCGGCGGCGAGAACGAGTGGACCAATATCGACCTCCTGCAGCGCCTTATCGACATCGTCGCCGCAAAGGCCAAACTCGACCCGGCCGCCATCCGCTCCACAATAACCTACGTAAAAGACCGCCCCGGCCACGACCGCCGCTACGCCATCGACTGCAGCAAGCTTAAAAAAGAACTCGGCTGGAAGCAGTCGGTCACCTTCGATCAGGGCCTCGAGCGCACCGTCGACTGGTACCTCGCCAACCCCGGCTGGGTCGCCAACGTCAAATCAGGCGACTACCAAAAGTGGGTCGAGCACAACTACGGCAAACGGTAGTTCACTCCTAAAACCCTCAAGAGGGGGACCTCCTTTAATCGCACACGCGGCGCATAACCGGCTCCCGATCGCGCCTGTTACGACGCGGTTCCCCCTGGCTTCAAAGGTTCTTGCTCACGCAAAAACGCTTTTCCGCCACCCCCTTGTGCCTCTTTCCGGTAGATTTCTTCTCCTTTAGAGTGTATACTTTAGAGTGTATACAGGAGGCGCGGTATGGAAGTGTCAACCAAGGAACTGAGAATTCAACCTGGAAAGATCATTGATCAAGTTGTTAATGGACAGGAAATAACAGTTACGTATAGAGGGAAAGCACTTGCAAAAATTATTCCTCTGAAAAATCGTATTCAATCCCTTGAAAATGATGAAACTTCCATTTTCGGTCTTTGGAAAGATCATAATCAACTTGATACTGTCGAAGAATATGTACGCGATATTCGAAAAGGGCGTCAATTTTGATTATCGATACAGACGTTCTTATCTGGTATCTTCGCGGTAATGAAAAAGCGAAAATCTTTGTCGAAGATGCTGTACCCTTTACGATTTCTGTTGTTACCTATATGGAACTTGTTCAGGGAATGAAAAACAAGACAGAATTCAAATTATTCCAAAAACAGATGTTAAAATGGAATACGAATATAATTCAAATAGACCAATCGATATCCTCGCGCGCTATGTTTTATGTGCAAGAATATGCATTGAGCCACTCCATGATGCTTGCAGACGCATTGATCGCTGCAACAGTAATTCAAAATAGCGAAGTGTTAGTAACCGCTAATGACAGACATTACACGTTTATACCGAATATTGAATGTACCAAGTTCTCCCCTGGAACAGTGTAGAACTTTCACCCCCTTGTGTGGAATGCATTAAGGGCACCTCGAAAAACTCGGTTAGTTTTCCTCGGTGCCTTTGTAAATCCTTACAG
>SHOL01000171.1 GCA_004294945.1 Treponema sp. | reverse complement strand
GCTTTATTCGCGACGATTTTACAATTTCTCTTGACGCAATCCGTGAAACCGCCACAGAGTTCAACACCCAGAAAAATGGTATATATACCAGAATGGGCTTTTCGCCCCGATGGAACAGCGAGTTTCTGTATCTTACGGCTCGACTGTTCGATGCCAGATTCGAAGAAGGATCACCGCTTTTCATCTGGCAGCAGCACGCACTGGACTCCGCTCTTACCTATCTAAGAACGTGGACCGTCGAATCCAACACCTCTACCCGGGCCGAAGATGATTTCCAGTTCAAATATCTCTACGACCCGCCGTACAAATTGGTAACCGGCGGAAGAAGTCTTTTCTCGTACATGAACAGTGAAGATCTCTTTATTCTCCCCCCTGATAAACTTCAAAACATTGATTTTCGCTGGATACGTAAAGACAACAGCACTCCGATCACTGAAAACATCACCTATCTTGGTATATGCAAAAAATCAAAAAATCTGGAATCGGCAGAAGCCTTTCTTGTCTGGTTTTTTTCCGAGAAAACCCAGAAAGAACTGCTGGAGAGAAGCAGAACAATGGGTGTTATGGATCACTCCTTCGGTATCGCCGGAGGCTTTTCCTCGCTGAAACCTGTTAATGAAAAAGTGTTTCCTCTTTTTTATCCATCTCTTTTTGGGCATCTTCCACCCGCCGAAATGTTAACTGTTCCGCGAATTCTTCCGAACGCCTGGCTTACCTACAAAAAGGACATTGTAATTCCCTGGCTACAAGAAGCAGCCGCAGCGCCCGAAGATCGGGTCAAATCTGTTCCCTCTCTCGAATCCCGTATATCCGGCTGGTTAAAGACACACTAGAACGAATCGTTCTACAGGAAGGGCTAAACCCCGTTCACTATCATTCCGATATTCTCTGTAAGGAGAGCCGATTTCAAAAGTCGGTTACTTTTGAAAGAGCCTCAGGAGACAGAAAGAATGGTATCAAACGTAGGCCCGTTACGCACATTGTCATTCGGCATGGTGAACTCGGTTATTTCGGGCGACAAGATGCATATTCCCGTTCGTGCCGACCAGTTCATGTTTTCACAGTTCAAATATGTTGCCGGAGTCCGGGCTCAGGATGGCCAGGGTGTTTCCGTCGACAAGCTGAAAATACTCAATACCCTCATTGACCAGCTCGTCTCCATGCAGCAGAAAAATATTCAACCCAAAATAACAGCCCGCGGAGAAATGTCCGACGACCAGATATCGGCCTTGATCAAGCAGTATCAGGACCAAATCCGTACAGTAACCGCGGCAGCCGAAAACCTGGACTACAAGCCCCCCATGCCGCAAACCGGCTCTCTGGTAAACCTCGTCGCCTGACAATCCCAACACTGCGTTGTATCGCAGAACCGCATTGTTTCGCCGCACCACGCTGTTTCACCGCACCACGCTGTTTCGCCGCACCACGCTGTTTCGCCGCAACCAACGTCCGCAATTCCCGAAATTTTCCGCATAAAAAAAGTATAAATATTGTCAACCTAAGCTTACTTACCTTGCACAAAATCCCCAAATCCGTTAAATTGTTATCGATTGAGACAGAAAGTGTTTCAGTATTACTATGCAAGGAGCAATTATGACGATTAATGACATCAAGCACCCCAAAATCAAAGCGTGGGTCGAAGAAGTCGCCAAGATGTGCCAGCCGGACAGCATTTATGTCTGCGACGGTTCACAAAAAGAATACGACACCATGATGAAGAAACTCATCGACAGCGGCATGGGCATTCCTCTTAAAAAACGTCCGAACAGCGTGCTGTTCCGCTCCCAGCCCTCCGACGTCGCGCGTGTCGAAAACCGCACGTACATTGCAAGCAAGACAAAAGACGCTGCCGGCCCGACCAACAACTGGATTGATCCTGTAGAACTCAAGAAAACGATGACTGGACTCTATACCGGCTGCATGAAGGGCCGCACCATGTACGTCATTCCCTTCTCGATGGGTCCCGTCGGTTCAGACATTGCCAAAATCGGTATCGAAATAACCGACTCGGAATACGTTGTCTGCAACATGGACATCATGACCCGCGTTGGAACCAAGGTTCTTGACGTCCTCGGAACAGACGGAGAATTCGTTCCCTGCCTCCACTCCGTCGGAAAACCCCTCGCCGCAGGCGAAAGTGACAACGGCCAGTGGCCCTGCGCAGACATTGAAAACAAGTACATTTCCCACTTCCCCGAAGAGCGCGCCATCTGGTCCTACGGCTCGGGATACGGCGGAAACGCCCTCCTCGGCAAGAAGTGCTTTGCACTCCGCATTGCCTCCGTCATTGCAAAGGAAGAAGGCTGGCTCGCCGAGCACATGCTCATCCTCAAGCTCACCAATCCCGAAGGCAAGGTCAAATATGTTACCGGCGCCTTCCCGTCGGCTTGCGGAAAGACCAACCTCGCCATGCTCATCCCCACCATCCCCGGATGGAAGGTTGAAACCGTCGGCGACGACATCGCATGGATGAAATTCGGCAAGGACGGAAGACTCTACGCGATCAACCCCGAAGCGGGATTCTTCGGCGTAGCACCCGGAACCAACGAACAGTCCAACAAGAACGCGATGGACTCGATCAAGAAGGACACCATCTTCACCAACTGCGCTCTTACCGAAGACGGAGACATCTGGTGGGAACAGATCGGCTACGACGCCCCCGGACCGCTCGTAGACTGGAAGGGAAACAAGTGGGTGCAGGACAAGGCCAACAAAGCCCAGGAGCCCGCCGCCCATCCAAACGCCCGCTTTACCGCGCACGCTGTCAATTGCCCGGCAGTCGCCAAGGAATGGGACGACCCCAAGGGCGTTCCGATAGACGCAATCCTCTTTGGCGGACGCCGCCCCAGCACCATCCCGCTGGTTCATCAGGCAACCAACTGGAATCACGGCGTGTTCCTCGGCTCGATCGTCGGCTCGGAAATCACTGCAGCCGCACTCGACCTCAAGGCAGGAACTATCCGCCGCGATCCCTTCGCCATGCTCCCCTTCTGCGGATACAACATGGGCGAATACTTCCAGCACTGGATCAATGTCGGGTCAAAGAGCACCGAGGACAAACTCCCGAAAATCTTCTTCGTCAACTGGTTCCGCAAGAATGCCGAAGGCAAGTTCATCTGGCCCGGATACGGCGACAACAGCCGCGTTCTCGCATGGATATTCGACCGCTGCGACGGCAAGGACAACGCAGTCAAGACCCAGATCGGCTGGATGCCCAAGGACGGAGCGATCAACGTTTCCGGCCTCGATGTGTCACACGACGCAATGCAGGAAATCCTTTCGGTAGACGTCGAAGGATGGAAGAAGGAAATCGCGGACGTCCGCGCCAACCACTATCCCAAGTTCGGAGACAAGCTCCCCAAAGAGCTCATGGCCGAGATGGAAGCTCTGGAAAAGCGGTTGAACGCGTAAACGCGTTCAACTTGGAGAATTGCACTAAAGCGCAATTCTCCACGCACTACTTCGCCTAAGGGCATTTAGGCTTGAGAATGACATTACCATGTCATTCTCAACGTCCCTACACCGTTCGCGTTCAACCGCAACAGTGCAATCCAAAAAAAAACGGTTAAGGCTCTTTCAAAACTCGGAAAGTTTTGAAAGAGCAACCTTAGATGTACATGGAGAAAAACCACAAGTCTTTATACTAGAAAGATTTGTGGTTTTTTCTCCAGAAGCCGATTTCAAAAGTAACCGACTTTTGAAATCGGCTCTGTTTATTGCCGTTTCCTCTTTTTTCAGTTCCATGCTTCTATCGCTATCACTACCGGCAAATGGTCCGAATATCCTTTGCCTGAAAAGATTTCATAGCGTGCCGGCTCGCCGGACGAAGCAAGCAGTCGTCCGCCATACACCGTCCTGAAACCGTCAATTTCTGCGTCAGAACCGTCAACCAGCGAACAGGAAGCAAAAAAATGATCGATCCCTTCCCAGGCACCATTGTAATAGTACGAACCACACACCCCAGAAGCGGACAAACCGGACACGGGAATACCAGAAGTCGACTTACCAGATACAACCGCGGAAGACAAAACAGGTTCAGATTCTGAAACGGCAAAAGAATTCCACCCGTTCGCATACCCGGACAATACCGTAAACTCGTCCATCGTTTGATTAAAATCGCCGCATGCTATCCACAAGGCTCCAGGGCAGACCGCTTCAAGAGCCCGTATGCGCCGATCCAGCAGAACTTCCTGCTCCAGCCGAAGCTCAGCACTACTTTCATCGCCGGATTTCGACTTCCAGTGAACAGCAAATACCGTCAGCTCGGTTCCACGAACATCAAGAACCGCTTCTACCAAGGGGCGCAGAAACACACCGCCAGAAACCGTCTGATGGGCGCGTACGGCTACGACGGGAAAACGCGACAACAAGCCGATGCTGAACGCACCGCCGGACTCCTGCGGCACAAATGCCGCGTACGGATACGCACCCGCAGAAGTAAACCTTCCCCCGATATCCCGAAGCACCCCCGCGTTCTCTATTTCCTGAAGAACCACCACATCCGGCCCGACTCCCGGACACATTCCGGAAGCTTCCCCGCCAAGAACAATCGCTTCTTTCAGCTGATCCAGCCGCGCCAGATACCGCTCCTCCGACCAGGCGCTCTTCCCGCCTTTAAACTCGTCGAACTCGTTCCCGCACTCGTCCGCATCGAAAAACGTCTGCGTATTATAACTCATCACCGTCACCCGGCCGGTATCGGGCAGCTCGCACGACATCAAATTAGCGCACGATGCCGCACAGCCAACAAACCCTGCCAGAGCAAGCGCATAAAAAAAACAGTTCCGGTATGTCATTGCGACCTCCGGAACTGTTATATAAAAGAAAGCGGAAAATTGGCCTAAAAACTGCGCACAACCTTTCAGTGCGCACAACCTTTCAGCAACTATACGTTGAACTTGAAGAATATCACGTCTCCGTCGGCAACCACGTATTCTTTTCCTTCCTGACGGTAGCGGCCTGCTTCGCGGATTTTCTGCTCGGTGCCGTACTTCACGAAGTCGTCGAAACTGTATACTTCCGCCTTGATAAACCCGCGCTCGAAGTCAGTGTGTATAACACCGGCCGCCTTCGGTGCAGTATCGCC
>SHOL01000170.1 GCA_004294945.1 Treponema sp. | reverse complement strand
ATACATATACTTATACTGTAATGATTTAGAAAAAAATCGAAATAAACCTGAGTCTGAGGAGTGTGCGGTTTTTTATACAGTTTTACGAGGGGATTGTATGTTTTTTTACAGGCCGCCTTCAGAATCTGAAGGCGGCACGGCCGTGCGGGAACTGCTCAGCCCTGTTTGCCGAGCATCAGCGCTGCCATGACGTGCGCATCGCCGGTCAGATTTTCCAGCGTACAGTATTCATTCGGCTGATGGGCGGTTTCGTCCATGCGGCTCCAGACTACCGCGTCGAAGCCGGCGTTCCGGAGATAGGCGCCGACGGTTCCGCCGCCAATGCCGATCGGACGGGCGGTTACGCCGTAAACAGTCTTTACGGCCTGAGAGAGTGCCTTCACGACGGGAGCGTCCACCGGGGTTGCGCGGGATTCCACTGCCTGTTCTTCGGTCCAGGAAACAGCGACACCGTGTTTCTGTTCTACTTCGCGCGCGATGCGGGCAACTTCTGCGCGAACCGAATCGAGGCTGTAGCAGGGCAGAATGCGGCAATCCATGCAGAACACATCGTCGCCGGGGATGGTGTTGATGTTCGGCACGTTCGCTTCCTTTTTGGTCGGCTGGAACGTTGAACGGTCCGGCTCGAACAGGGGATCGCGGCGGTCGAAAAACTGCTCGAGCGCATTCAGACGGAGCGCGAGGTCGCAGGCAGCCAGATGCGCGTTTGCGCCCTGGTCGGGACGGGAGCCGTGCGTCTGCTTGCCCTTGGTCGAAAAGCGGAGCCACAGGAGGTTTTTTTCGGCAACTTCGATTGTCTCGCCCTTGTCGTCCCCGCCGTCGGGGATAACGATGAGGTCGTCTGGACGGAACAGCGAATGGTTTTTCAGAAGATACTGGATGCCGTAGGCGGAACCGACTTCTTCGTCGGCGACAAAGAGCAGTTTTACGGTGTGTGCGGGAACCATGCCGTTCTTGAGAAATGCGAGGGCTGCGAACACGGAGGCAACCAGACCCTGCTGGTTATCCTCGACGCCGCGGCCGTACAGCTTGCCGTCCTTTTGCACGACTTTCCAGGGATCAGTGTCCCACTTCGCGAGTTCTCCCGGAGGAACGACGTCGAGATGAGCCATAAACCACAGAGTGCGGCTGTCGTCTTTTCCGGGAATCGTCACGACAAGATTCGGCCGGATTCCGGAGCTCACGCGCGTATCAGGTGCGTCGTAGCGTTCAAAGCGGGAAAAACCCATCTCGCGGAGCGCAAGCGTCAGGTCTTCGCACTTGGCAAGCTCGCCCTCGCCGCCCGATTCGGGAGCAAGCGCGGGGATGGAGGTCAGACGGGTCTGAAGTTCGATCATTGCGGGAACCTGGCTTTGTATCCAGGCGGAAAGCGTATCGAGTTCTTTCATACTGAGGCCTTCTTTTCGGTATGCATGCGGTACACGTTCCAGGTGGACGTGATGATGGTATCGACGTCGGAGAACTTTGGATCCCAGCCTATGAGCTTGCGGGCGAGCGCGCTCGTAGCATACAGGGCGGACGCGTCGCCGGGCCGTCGGCCTACATAGCGGGCTGGGATTTCCTTGCCGGTGATGCGGCGGGCGGCTTCGACCATTTCGGTGACGCTGACGCCGTTTTCGCTGCCGAGGTTGACGGTCAGGCTTTCATTTTTGGACGAGATGTAGCCGAGCGCGTTGACATGGGCGACTGCAAGATCTGAAACATGCACGTAGTCGCGAATGCAGGTGCCGTCGCGGGTGTCGTAGTCCTGGCCGTAGATCTGAAGCTCCTTGCGCATCCCGCAGGCAACTTCCATGACGATCGGAAGGAGGTTCTGGGGATTGCGCTCGAGGCCGGTGATTTCGCCGTCGGGATCGTAGCCGGCCGCGTTGAAGTAGCGGAGTGCGGCGAACTTGACGCCACGGGTGATGTCGTACCAGCGAAGGAATCGTTCGATTTCGAGCTTGGTAAAGCCGTAATAGCTTTCCGGATTGGTCGGATGCTTTTCGTCCATCGGGACATACTCGGGTTGCCCGAAGGTGGCTGCGGAAGAGGAGAATACGATGTTTTTGCAGCCGTGCGCCGTCATCGCGTTCAGGATGTTAAGCGTTCCGGTGATGTTGTTCACGGAGTATTTTTCCGGCTCGCTCATCGATTCGCCGACCGCCTTGAACGCGGCAAGATGCACGCAGGCATCGAAGCCGCGGGCGAACGCGGCGTTGATGTCGTCGGCATGGCGGATGTCTCCGGCGATGAACCCGGCCTGGGGAAAGAGATTTCCGAGCAAGCCGGACGAAAGATTGTCGAAAACGGTGACTTCATGCTGTGCGGCGAGCATTGCCTTGACGACGTGGCTTCCGATATATCCGGCGCCTCCGATAACCAGTACCTTCATTTGAGTTCCTCCAATTGTAATGAAACGGCTTCCCAGGAAGCGGATAGCTCCGCGATGAGCGCCGATATTCGTTCTGTTTCCAGCTGGGCTGCGCGGCTTTTTTCTCCGTCGGAATACACTGCAGGATCCGCCAGATGCTGTTCAGCGGCGGTCAGCTCGTCCTCGGCCCGGGCGATTTCACCCATCAGGCGTTCTTCCTCGCGCTCCAGTTTCCGCCGCTCGCTCTTGAGCCGTTTGTCTTCTTCCCGGCTGAGTGCATTGGCGCTCTTTTTTTCCGGTTCGTCTTTGGCGGAGCCGGCTTTTACGTCGGAGGCGCCGTCCGGTTCAAGCCCGGCTTCTTCCCGCGCGATTCGTTCCATATAATAGCGGTAATCGCCCGGAAAATTGCGCACACGCGATGCGATTCCGGGACCGGAGGCGGTCAGTTCGAGAACGCGGGTCGCCAGTCCTTCGATAAATCCGCGGTCGTGCGAAACGAAAACGACGGTTCCGTCGAACGAGTTCAGTGCATCAAGGAGTACGTCCTTTGAATGCAGGTCAAGATGGTTCGTCGGTTCGTCAAGAATAAGAAGATTCAAAGGTTTGAATAACAAGCGCAACAATGCCAGCCGGCTTTTTTCGCCTCCCGAGAGGACGTTCACCTGTTTGTAAATGTCATCGCCGCGGAACAGAAAGGCCGCAAGCATGTCGCGAAGCCGGGGAATGAGTTCGTTCGGAGCTTCGGCTTCCAGAAGGTCTATAATGCGTTCGTTCCCGGTAAGGGTTTCCGCATTGTCCTGCGAAAAATAGCCGGCAAGAACGCCAGCCCCGGGGTTAACCGTGCCGGTAAAGTCTGCGTCGCGGCCGGCGAGAATGCGCAGCAGGGTCGATTTTCCCGCGCCGTTTCGGCCAACAACTACCAGACGCTCCTTCTTTTCGACGACGAGATCAAGATTCTCGATCACCGCGCGGTCGCCCCATTTCTTGCCAAGCTTGTCTGTGGTCAGCACCAGGCGGCCGGTATGGGGCGCCGGCGGAAAATGAAAGCGCATTTTCTTGAGGCTTTCAGGAATCTCGATGAGTTCCATTTTTTCGAGACGTTTGATGCGATCCTGCACCATGGCGGCTTTGGACGCGTTGTACCGGAAGCGGCGGATAAAATCGTTGGTTTTTTCGATCTCTTCCTGCTGCTCCTCGTAGCGTTTGATCAGGGACTCAAGCTCGACAGCGCGGACTTTCTCGTACTGGGTATAGGTTCCGGCATAGCGCTTGAGCTGGCCGCCGAACAGTTCGTACACTTCCGTGACCGTAGAATCGAGGAAATAGCGGTCGTGACTGACAATCAAAAACCCGCCTGGGAAATCATTGAGCCACTGTTCGAGCCAGTTTCGGGCTTCAAGGTCGAGATAGTTGGTCGGCTCGTCCAGCAGCAGAATGTCGGGACGTTCGAGCAGTATTTTTGCAAGCGCGATACGCATCTGCCAGCCGCCGGAGAACTCTCCCGCGTTGCGGTCGAAATCCGATACGGAAAAACCGAGACCGGCAAGGGTTTGTTCGGCGAGCGAGCGGCGGCGATGCCAGCCGGATTCTTCAAGGGCGGTCTGCACATCGTGGTGCTCTTCCACGAGATGCACCGTGCGCGGATCGTCCGGATTCAGGGACGCAAGCTCGTCTCCGATCGCCTCGAAACGGTCGAGCAGTTCGCGCCCGCGGGAAAAAGCGGTTTCAACTTCGTCCATGAGGGTTTTTCCCGCATGGACGATACCGGACTGCGGAAGATAGGAAACGTGCGTGCCCTTCTGGATTGCCCGCTCTCCGCCGTCGGGGGAGATGGTACCCGCCAGGACTTTCATCAAGGTGGACTTGCCCGAGCCGTTCGCGCCGGCAAGGGCGGCGCGGGTTCCGGAAGCAAGATTCAGGGATACGGAATCGAGGATATCACGGTTGCCGAAAGCGAGAGAAACGCGGGAGAACTGCACAAACGCCATTTACAGATCTCCCCTGGCACCTGAGGAAGTGAAAAACAGGATCACAGGATTCAGATTGCGGGTTTGCACAACCGAATCCTTTATGTTCGACTGGCTGACATGCTCCAGGCGGAGGCCGTCGGCCCGCAGCGAATAGAGAAAATGAATCCAGGTCGACGAAGACTCAAAACGGAACGAAAGCACTCCGTCGAACGACTCGGTAAGATCGGTGCGGGGGAAATACCGTATCTGCACGTCTCCACCGGATCCTGCGGCAGCGGGAATGATAGACGGCGAAAGGATTTGCCAGCCGCTCCACAGGAATTTTCCGCCTTCTATAAACTGCAGGACGCCATAGTTCCCGGAACGCCAGACAGGACCGGCTTCGCTGAGCGTAGCCAGCAGCAGTTCCCGCCGTTCCGTCTCGGCGGCGATGATTTCCTCCGGAGTGACGTCGAGCGGAACAAAGAACTTTGCCTGGGGCATACCGTTGGCATCGGTATAGGAGACCAGGATTGCGCCTCTGCCCCGTGTCTGGACAACCAGTGACGAGCCTTCAAAGCGGTATTCGCCGGCGGAATGCCGGACGACAGAGGTATACTGGAACGAAACGGTTCCGTCCGCACTGACGATGCGGGCGATATTTGAATCGGCTCCGGGGAAGAATCCCCAGGAAACATCGATGAGCGAAAGATCGACGCGGTTTTTTTCGATCATAGTCCGGTACGACTCCGGATACCAGGTCCGTGCAAGGATATTTTCCAGAACAGGATCGGGACCGGTA
>SHOL01000169.1 GCA_004294945.1 Treponema sp. | reverse complement strand
ATTTGGGGCAGACCGTCATTGTATACACAAGCGGAAATATCTCCCCGTATTTGGCGGAAGGTTCATACAGGCGCCGCAGTTCATCAGTCAGTTTTCCGGCAATCATGCGTCCCCCGCCGGACATCAACTCTTCGCGCTTGAACTTGGTGCTGCAGATGGGACACAGCGTCTGATCCTTGGAATAAAACGTGAACGAAGGGTCTTTTTCGTTTTTCGTGCTCATTTCGGCACTCCTTCAATTACCACCTGGGCGAGCGCATTGTCCCGTTCGTGCGTAAGACTCAGGTGAATAATCTCGCCCCCGACTCTCCTGAATGCGTCCAGAGCGTTTCCGAACAGATGCATGCAGGGTTTGCCGTTGTGATTGTTCAATACAAGTATATTTTTGAGCGTAATCCCCGAAAGCCCCGTCCCGAGTGCCTTGCCAAACGCTTCCTTGGCTGCGAACCTGGCTGCAAGAGACAGAATTTCTCCGGACCCGCGGCTGCGCGCCGCTGCAAGCTCTTCCGGATGAAAATACCGCTCCAGAAGACCCGGAATCCGGTGCCACCGCTCGAGTCTGCTTACGTGTACCACATCAAGTCCTATTCCGACGATCATTCGCCTCTCCTCTGGATAACCACCTGCAATTCCCGGGGCGAACTGGTAATCGCCTCGAACTGGTCTGGTATGATAACCTGCACCGGCAGGGAATAGACGCCCGGCTCGGAAATATGTTCGCACAACACAGTCAGCGCGTTTGCTGCAAGCGTCAGGCCGGACAGCTCCTTCTGGGCGCCCTTCAGCTGCAAAGATCCCGAAACAATAGAAGGAATAACCTCGAAGGACGCATCGAGATTTTCAAAATAAAAGGGAACATCCTCGAAATTTCTGATAAGCGTCGTCTGTTCGATATGTACCTGGAACACCACTTTGGAAGGGCCGGCTACCGACACCAGCGGATTCCGGTTGATCAGGGACACTTCGCCATTGAACGAAGCGTTCCGTCCGGAAAGCTCGATAGTTTCGGTTACCAGATCCAGAATTTTCTCCGATGCGGACCTGGGCCCGGAAACTTCAAGAACCGAAGGATTCACCGCATAGCCGATAAACTCGTACCCGGCTTCCGGGTAGCCCTTGAAACTCGGTGTAACCGGGACTTTCTTGATCACCTTGTGCTCGACCCGAAGCGTAATTTCCGCAGGATCGACCGACACTTCCAGAGGAGACACTTCAAGCGCTGTTCCGGAAAGCCGTGTCTGTATGCCGACCCGATACTCTCCCTCATTGGTGAAGCGCGAAAGATCGGCGAATGCAACAATATCCTGTTCGAGAATCGGATAAATCCGGTCGTTTTCGCCCCTGAGCGTAATTTTCACCGTTCTGGGATAGCTGCTCGCCGGGACCAGATCGCCATTGGTTTCAAGTCCGAGCGGAACCGAAAAATACCGTTCTTCCAGCGTACTCATGCGGTAAAACAAAAAAAGGAGCAAGGACAGGGCAAGACAGACAATTTTTGCGGGCCAGTTGACCAGAGCCTTTTCAGTCAAACTATTGATGTTCATGACTATCTTCCTCCGCATCAGCCGGTTCCGAACCGAGATCCAGCAGCTTTTCCAACTGATGAATAATCTCGGCCGAAGTCAGATCATAATACAGTTTCGAATCGTACGCGAGGCTGATCGCGCCGGTTTCTTCAGACACGATAAGAACGACCGCGTCAGTTTCTTCAGACATCCCGAGTGCCGCCCGGTGCCGGGTTCCAAAAGTTTTTCGTATATCCTGCTGCTCCGAAAGCGGCAAAAAACAGCCGGCGGCAGTAATATGGCCACCCTGGATAAGTACCGCACCGTCGTGAAGCGGCGTATCATGCCCAAATATCGTCACCAGAAGACTGGAAGAAAGATCGGCATTCAATCGGGTGCCGGTTTCGGCAATGTCCCGGAGCGTATTGCGCCTGACAAAGACCACAAGCATGCCGCGCCTTCGATTGGACAAAATTTCTGCAGCGGTGAGCACCGAATCAAGATGACTGTGCTTTGACCGCTTCCCTATTTTAAGCCAGTCGCTCTGGCCGATCTTCATGAATATCTTCCGGAGTTCCGGCTGAAACACAATCGCAACGCCGATCAACAGTCCCGGCGCAAGTATGTTCAAAAGCCACAACAGCGTGTTCAGCCTGAGCAGAAACGCGATCGCATAAATGATCAACAGAGAAATGGCGCCTTTCAGCAGCTGGACTGCCTGGGTTTTGACCAGAATCTGGTATGCCATATACAGGAGGAACGAAAGCACCAGAATGTCAAGAACAGGCTGTACCAGCGAATACAGCTCTCCAATGCGCTTAAGAAATTCCATCGGGCAGTGTCTCCTTCAGAACAGCAAGCATATCGCGCGTCTCGGCAACATCATGGACGCGAAGGATCGAAGCTCCGCCGAGCACAGAAACCAGATTCGCGGTCAGAGTACCCGCAAGGCGGTCCGCAACCTCCCGCCCCGTCATATATCCGATGCAGGACTTCCGCGACAGGGCCATCAACACCGGAAAGCCGGTCGAAGCGAGAATACTCACTCCGCGGATGAGCGCGATATTGTCGGACTGTCTCTTTCCAAAACCGATGCCGGGATCAAGAATTATCCGGTCCTGCGCAATACCTTTCGAAACCGCAAAGGCTGCCCGTTCACACAAAAAAGCGCGCACTTCGGCAACCACATCCTGATACGCCGGAGCATCCTGCATGTGCGCCGGGATTCCTGCTTTGTGCATAAGAATCACCGGAATTCCCGCACTCGCTGCGACATCCGCAAGAGCAGGATCATCAGCAAGGGCAGAAATATCGTTGCATATATCGGCGCCTTCGTCCAAAGCTGCGCGCATCACCGCGGATTTTCGGGTATCAATCGAAATCGGAACAGACGAAATTCGCCTGATTTCCCGAACCAATGGAATAACTCGGGAAAGTTCCTCTGCTTCGCTCACATAGTCCGATCCGGGACGGGTCGATTCCCCTCCGATATCAATAATATCAGCGCCGGCTTCAACCAGGGCGAACGCCGATTCGGCGCCTGCGGCGGTGGACTGCGTCCGGCTGGACGGCCAGAACGAGTCGGGAGTGGCATTGACAATGCCCATGACAAACGCGGGAAGCTCGGTAGCGATTTCTCTGTCGGCAAGACGGAGGGAACGGCTCATAGAAACGGTACCGATCCCAAACCCGGATTCAGGACAGCTTCCAGTTCGGACAAGGCGGCACCGCTTTCGAGCAGGCGCACCGCGTCGCTGATATGGGCACTCGAAAGCCCGGCAGACGCCAGAATGTCCCGCCGGCTTCCCTGC
Organism: Treponema sp.; assembly: GCA_004294945.1. GTDB lineage: Bacteria > Spirochaetota > Spirochaetia > Treponematales > Treponemataceae > Teretinema. The sequence continues at coordinate 1,805 of SHOL01000169.1, read as the reverse complement.
GGGTAGAACAGCTCTCCAAACGCAAGGACTGCGGTGCGGACATCGGACCGGCGGGACCGAAGCAAAGATGCAAGCGCCTGTGCGATTCCTCCGGTTTGAATACCGTCCTCAACAATCACAATATTGCGGTAGGCAGAACAGGCCTGGAGAAAATGCCGTTCATCCACCGGTTTGATAAACCGGAGAAGATAGCAGTCGGCGGGAGTTCCTGCGCGCGCAAGGATATTGCAGGCTTCGTGAACTTCTCCGTACATGCCGCCAGTGCAGACGATCAGGGTGTCTGTTCCGTCCCGGTGCACAAATACGCCCCGACCTTTTTCAAGCGGCAGGGAGAAAGCGGCTTCTTCGGTCGGGCAGGCGCCTTTCGGATACCGAATAACAACCGGATGGTCCTGCTGTAAAGACCAGTCCATCATGGCATTCATTTCGTGCACGGAAGCCGGCGCCAGAATGGAAATACCGGGAACAGGACGCAAAAGAGATATATCGTACAGGCCCTGATGAGTTTCACCGTCGTCGGGAACAGGTCCAGCGCGATCGAGTGCAAAAACCACCGGCAGGTGCTGGAGCGCGACATCATGAATAACCTGGTCTACCGCGCGCTGCATGAACGTGCTGTAGATTGCGACAACCGGCTTCAATCCCCCGGCAGCGAGGCCTCCGGCAAAGGTAACAGCATGCTGTTCCGCTATGCCGACATCAAAAAAGCGGTCAGGATAGCGGTGCTGGAACGAAGCCAGGCCGGTTCCCTTGGACATGGCGGCGGTAATTGCCACGATTTTCGGATTTCGTTCCGCCTGGTCAATGAGAGAACGCGAAAAGGCTTCCGTAAAGCTGGTCGTATCAAATTTTTCCACCGTACCGTCGGAAATACAGAACGGGCCGATGCCGTGGAAGGTCGAAGGATCGTTTTCCGCAAGGCTGTAGCCCTTGCCCTTTTGGGTGATCACATGGACGACAACCGGCTTGTCAAGGTTTCGCACATCACGCAGGACTTTCTCCAGCTCTTCGATATTATGGCCATTAAGCGGACCGACATATTCGAAACCGAGATCGACGAACAGATTGTCGTTGAACAAAAGGCCTTTCAGACCGCGCTTGAACCGGGAAATACAACTAGCGATCGGATTTCCGGCTATCGGAACCTTTCGCACGATGCTATCGATGCGGTACTTGAGACGCTGATAGCCTGCGCCCATCGAAAGGCGGCTCAGATATTCGGAAAGGGCTCCGGTATTCGGGCTGATAGACATTTTGTTGTCGTTGAGAATCACAATAAGGCCCCGTGTATCCTGTCCGGCATGGGACAGCGCTTCCAGAGCCATGCCTCCGGTCAGCGCGCCGTCGCCGATTACTGCAACTACTTTTCCGGTATCGCCGGAAAGTGTTCGTGCGCACAACAAGCCATAGGCTGCAGAGATCGAAGTGGAGGAATGGCCGGTATCGAAGACATCGTGAGCGCTTTCTTCGCGTTTCGGGAAACCAGAAATACCGTCTTTCTTGCGGATAGAGCCGAACCGGTCGTACCGTCCGGTGAGCATTTTATGCGTATAGCACTGGTGGCCGACATCCCAGATAAAAGAGTCGTGCGGGCTGTCGAAAACACGATGCAGAGCAATGGTCAATTCGACAACGCCCAGATTGCTGGAAAGATGACCACCGTTTGTTCCGACAACTTCAATTATTCGTTTTCTTATTTCGTTGGCCAGCTGGGCCAGTTCAGGCCTGCTCAACTTTCGTACATCCTCTGGCGAGGAAATTCCGGCCAATATGCTTGAGTTCATAGGAAAGAACTATAGCATACC
>SHOL01000168.1 GCA_004294945.1 Treponema sp. | reverse complement strand
ATGTATGCGAACCCCAGTGCGCTTCGGGCAAAGGCCATGATTTCCGGAGCTGCGGAAATAAAGACGTAGCTCAGCGAAAAGCCGCGGGCAATAAATACCCGGCTCATGATGTCCGCAATTTCCCTGCCGGTCGGCCGGGAGTCCATTCCCAGTACCAGTTTCTTTTCCTGTCCCGATACAAGTCTTGATTCCAGATACCAGGCAAACGTATCGGCCATGTGTGCGCAAAGCACCTGATTGGCTGCTCCCGTCTTTGGGGATGCATCTTCTTCGTCTCCGGACTCTGCGAATACTTTTCTCCATCCCGAGGCGGAAAGAATAAGCGGTTTGAAGGCGTCTTCCACCTCGCTTCGAGACGGAATCGAATCCCCGAACGGGACGAAATCAGGATCGCCGACCGGCAATCCGGTTGTAGAATCTATAATCAGTGCCATCATTCCTCCGAATGGGGTATGGTATCATACCCCTTCATTTTTCGCAATAAAAGTACAAGCGTTGTACAAACTCTTTTTAAGTTGGCATTACTGCTGTCTTATAGTATATTTTGCTCACGCGTTGCTTAAAGACACCTCGAAAAACCCGATCAGTTTTTCTCGGTGCCTTTGTAAATCCTTACAGGATTTACATCTACATTATGGCACACCTCTAAAAACTGAAGTTTTTAGAGGTGCCTTTAATTATACGAGGGGGCAGGCTCAGCCTGATAACAGATGAACAAACGGATATATCTTGACTATAACGCGACGACACCGCTCGATCCTGCGGTTCGGGACGTATTCATACAGGCTTTGGATTTGTATGCAAACGCTTCCAGTATGCACGAAGACGGCAGAATTGTTGCCAGGAAAATACATGCAGCCCGTGAAGAACTTTCCGGACTGATACATGCCGAGCCGTCAGAAATTATTTTTACGTCCGGAGGATCCGAATCCAATAACATGGTTTTCTCTACCATGCTTTCGGATGCTCTGGTAAAAACAAACAGCCTTCGGGAACGATTCGCCGACCGGAAGCTGATTCTCGTTTCCGCAATCGAACATCCCTGCGTCATGGAGTCTGCGAAGAAGCTGGAAAAGGAAGGCTTCAACGTTCAGTTTCTTCCTGTCGATGGCGACGGTATCGTAGACATGCACCGGTATCGCGAACTGCTTTCAGGGGCTTCCGGTTCGGATCTTATGCAGAAACCGCTGTTCGTTTCCATCATGATGGCGAATAACGAAATCGGGACTGTCCAGAATATTGCAACGTTGTGCGGATATGCACATGAAGCCGGCGCTCTTTTCCATACCGACGCCGTTCAGGCTGTCGGAAAGATCCCGGTTGATGTGCGCTCTCTTGGCGTTGATTATCTGACCGTCTCCGGCCACAAGCTCTATGCGCCGAAAGGCGTGGGAGCCCTCTATGTGCGAAAGGGTGCACCGATCGAATCGTTTATTCGTGGCGGACATCAGGAGAACGGACTCAGAGCCGGCACCTACAACGCTCCGGCGATAATCGCGTTCGGCGAGGCATGCAGGATAGCACGGGAATATGGGGATGCAAACGCCGTGCATACCCGCAGTTTGCGTAATCGTCTTCGCGACGGCTTGATTTCCCGAATCCCCAATATACGCGTGAACGGTCATCCGGATTTCGTGCTTCCGAATACGTTAGATGTGTCTTTTCCTGGCGCTGAAGGAGAAGCTATCTTGCTGATGCTCGATCTGCTGGGCGTGGCTGTTTCTACCGGTTCGGCCTGCGCATCCGGCAGTCTTGAGCCTTCCCATGTACTTATAGCTACGGGCGTCGGTCCGGAGCTGGCCCATGGTTCGATTCGCTTCAGTCTGGGAAAATGGACGACGGCCGAAGAAATCGATTATGTGCTTGACGAATTCCCTGCAGTAATCAAGAAACTTCGCGGTTTTTCGACGGTTTCGAGCTAGGGTTGAGTGTTTCAGATGAGGAGTTTTTTATGAATGACTGGCTGTATTCTGACGTGGTCAAGGACCACTTTATGCATCCCAAAAATGTGTTGGAAGACACAGAAGAATCCTGGCCTTGCGATGGCAGGGGAATAGTCGGAAATATACGATGCGGCGATCAGATGCTGATTTTGCTCAGGATTACCGACGGGAAAATTTCCGATGTGCGATGGAAAACCTATGGCTGTGCGAGTGCGATAGCCTCTACGTCGATTTTGTCCGAGGCGATAAAGGGCATGACGATCGAAGATGCATACGTACTCAAGCCCGAGGACATTGTGTCGAAACTCGGAGGGCTTCCGGCAAACAAGATTCACTGTTCGGTGCTTGGCGACAAGGCGCTCCGCGCTGCGATCGACGATTATCTTGCAAAGAATAATCTGCCATCGCTGGCGGGCAAGGAACATGCAGAGGTTATCTGCACATGCCTGAATGTAACTGATCGCGATATTGAAAATGCCTACAAGGCGGGAGACCGCACCTGGGAAGATCTTCAGGCGCGAACCAAGATCGGGACGGTGTGTGGCGGCTGCAAGGAACAAGCGCTGGAACTTTTGCACCAGCTCGAGCACCTGTACGGCGAGTAAACCTGTACGGCCAGTAGCCCTGCGTTGGGGTCTGCCTGACGGTTTGCCTGTGCGTGCATGCCGGGATGCCCTGATAGGTGTCCCGGTTTTTTTTTATTCGATCTGTACGCCGAACAGAACGCTCCGTTCGTTGCCGGCCAGATCGCGTGCAATAACAGAAATGTCGGCACGGCCTCGCGTCAGGGTTACTTCTCCCAAATACATTCGTGCCGAATCTTCGTACAATTTTCTGTCACTGAAGACCGGTGTTTGCATATACAGGGTTCCGTTCTTTTCTTCCAGAATTTCTATCGGCAGCGTTGCTGTTTCTGTACCATTTACCAGTACGCCGACCCTGAATGCGCTGAATTCGGGTTCGAATCCGTCGATTGTATCGGTGATATCCGCATAGATGCGCCATTTTCCCTGCTTCAGCTGCTTTGTTGTCCCGAGCGCAATACCCTGATCATTCGCAGATGATACTGCGACTACGTTTTTTATAACCGGCCCGCGGGTATCCTTCAATACCGGAAGCAGCATCAGGGGATTGAGAACCTTTTTTTTAAGCAGGTCGAGGACCAGAAAAGTGCATGAGAGCGACGGACCCCAGCCGGATCTGTTTCCGTCTGACAGTATGGAGCCTGTTTCGAATACAGTCCGGTCGCTTACCCGGTCTACCGTAGAAAGATTGCCGTAGACCGTTGACAGGTTGTCGTCATGCACAAGACAGACTGCGTTTCCGAGCGTTCCTGGAAATCCGGACATATTCGAGTTTTCTTCAAGAATCAGTAACAGTGTTCCATCGGCAGCTGCGCGGACCGGCCCCTGATTGGCGGTAACAATTCCTCGTTGAATCACCTTTCCTGTCCGCTGTCCAAAAAGGTGCAGCGGTTTAACATCTTGGACCGGCCATTCAAGAGCTGCAGCAGGGCTCGCAATCGCGCTTAAGAGTATGAAAACCGGAAGCAATCTCTGTTTCATTTAAGCCCCCTGATGTTGAGCCTTGAGATATGTGTGTCGGTACCCAAATAGAGGATGTCGTTTCTTTGTATGATAAAGGCATCAGTTGCGGTAAAGTTGGTGGAAACAACCAGATGGTCAGGCCGTTCAACGGCAGAAAGCGTCCATGTTGTTCCGTTTTTGGACAGAACGACGAAGAGGGCGTCACCGGGACATTCGCCTGCTTCAATCACCTTGCCGCTAATCGGGATCGAGCTTGCCGTATACCGCGAACAGTCGACAAAACCCAACCGGTTTTCGGATTCAAAAAAGGCGTATTGCCCGCCGGCTTCGAAATCGACAAAAGCCTGCCGCCGAAGGTTTCCGTCGAGGTAGGCGTGATACACTATCTTGTGCTGGTTTCCGGTAATTTTAATAAGCAAAAAACGCTGTTTTTCGATGCCCGACACGCAGGCGGCCATCGTGCCGTCGTCGGATAGGGCAGCGCCAAGAATTACCTGGAGATTGCTTCCGCCCGGATAAAAACTGAACACTTCGGTACCGTCGGGCTTTACATGCACTAGGCGTCCGTCCAGATACCCGATGATGGTCCCTTTCGGCGATGAACGAAACGCGGTAATCGGCGCAGTATGCTCGCGCGTCCATAGTTTTGTTCCGGTCTCGTCAAACTGGCTGACACCGTCGCCCCCGGGCTGGAACAGGTATATGCGTTCCTGGTCGAGATGCACAAATCCTGCTTCGCTAATTTTTGTCCTGATTGTTCCGTCCGGCCTGTAGAGGACTGTTTCTTGCGCATCGGCGGGGTAGACTGCCCAACCGAAAGTAGATGCAGTTATTTTCTGATCGGTTTTTTCAGATGAAAGCACGGTGCCGTCCGGCAGAAAAAAGCCGAATCTGTTGCCCAGTATAAAGGCTTCCGCTTCTGCAGTCGAACGGGTGGAGTGTGCATCCGTTACGGGTTCAGAGATATCGGTCGTCCATACCGGTTCAAAGAAAATGTCTGCGCCTAAGGATTTTACCGCAATAAAGCTGTAAAGAACCAGAAAAATAATAGAACCGATACTAATGTATTTCAGATTGGCTTTGATGTTCATGTAAGTACATGGTATTATAGGAAACAGGAAAATTCAATGAGGCTCTTTCAAAACTCGGAAAGTTTTGAAAGAGCAACCGTATATGCGAGATTCACGCAAAGTCTGTTCCTTTTGCAAAAATAGTTCGATTTTGCACCTGCCTCCTTTGTTTTTATCTTGCGTGTCTTGACATATAGTGTAGTATGATGCAAAATAATGTAAATCTTGCTACGGGAGTCAACACTTTGGCAGACGATATACTTACAATTGAAGAAGTTGCGAAATATCTTCGGGTTTCCGAACGAACTGTCTATGACTGGGCGCAGAAAGGTGAAATCCCTGCCGGTAAAATTGGTACCGTCTGGCGGTTTAAAAAAGATGAAATCGAAAAGTGGGTGAATGAGCGTCTGACGAGTTCTGTCAAACCGTCCCAGCCGAATCCTTTGGTTCAGGTTCAAAATATTCTTTCACCGGACCGGATCGTATTGCTGAATCATTCCACGCGTCATGATGCCCTTGTCGCTCTTGCCGACGTACTCGGCACTGCTCCGCAGATTAAGAA
>SHOL01000167.1 GCA_004294945.1 Treponema sp. | reverse complement strand
GTCTAATATCGTTTTTTCCCATATTCAATCTCCTACGCAAAGGTCTTTTGCAAGACCTGAAAATACCCGGTTCGCCAAGTTCCACCATTCTTTTGCCTCGGCAGAGGTAATATAGCCGGATGGTTCATACCGCAAGGTTTCTTTCCAGGGAAAGCCGTTTAAAAGCATTTTGCTGATACCGTGTATTTGTACACCTGAAACTGAACGCCTGAACCCTGCTTTTTTTGAACTTGCCATAAGAGCAAGACGTGCCGCTAATTCATGATTATTATGACCAATTTCCCGCACGTGTATTCCCGATGGTGGAGCGGGGTTTGTTATACACGCTTTAATGGAACACTCGACCACATAGCCGGCCAAATAAGCTGAATCATCCCATCGTTCGGCATCTAAAAGAACTTTGCTGTCCTCCAGATGGCGTTTCGCTGCTTCAGGGTAGTTTTCAGACACTCAAATCGCTCCTTGTCTCAATGGTATCACACTTTAAGATATAGATGAAGATTAGTGTTTTCTCCGACGTTTCTAGAATTTTCTCCGACGTTTTCTCCGACGCGTCGGAGAACATCCCCCCTAAAACTCAAACTCCCCCGCATTCCTCTTCTCGAACTTCTCTTCCTTCCCTTTCTTCCCCTGCGCTTCATCCCACTTTTTCGCCGCCTCCGGGTGCAGTTCGCGGAACAAGTCCCGCCCGGCATACGCGCCGTAATCCGAGTGCGCCACGGCGAGCGACGGGTCTTTCTTCACCTTCTCGAACACACGTTTAGGCCAGTACCGCATGGCAAGGTGGGACCAGTCATAGTCTTTTTTCCCCGCAGGTTTCGACAAAATCTCCCACCACTTCTTCGGGTCTTTCCACAGGGGCAGCACCAGTTCCCACAAGGCGGCGGAGTTCACCATCACTCCATCATCAAGGTCCATTGCGAAGGGGGCTTCCGCTTCCTGCAGTTCGGGGGCGGGGCCGACGGTGGCGAGGCGCTGCACGAGCGCGACGAAGGCGGCAAGTTCGTCCTTCAGGCGGTCAAGCGCGTACACGGTGTCTTCAAGTTCGTTCTTTATCCGTTTGTCGCCGCTTGCGTGGACGATGTCTTCGCGGAGGCGGCGGACGCGGGCGTCGAGCATGTCGCGGTCGGGATAGAGGTAGTTCGCGAGTATGGCGTTCAACGTCCCCTCGTTCCATCGGTGGATGTTCACCCACACGAAGAAGTTTTTCTTCTCCGAGGCGAGGGGGAAGTATATCGGGCGGTTTTCGTACAGTTCTTTATGCCGCGCGAAGGCGTCCAGTCTGATCCATTCCCCGAGGGTTTGGCGTTTGTCTGTGCGCACGAGGGCCTCGTCGATTTCCGCGAGTATGCCCTCCGCTCCCGCTCCGTGTTTTTCCCGCAGTATGCGCCGCACGCTTTTTTCCACTTCCCCCGCGGCGTTCTCTTTATGTGTCCGCGGCAGTCCGTCGATGTCATCGAGTGCGCTTAAGTAGATAAGTCCTTGGGGGCCGGCTGAAGCCACCGCTGACGCGGCGTCTTCAGCGTCGGGCTTTCCGCTCCAAGTCCTCGCGCGAAACTGCTCCGCAGTTTCGCACTCCGGTCTTTCCACTTCAATCCCTGGCCCGAGGAGTCCGCCGCTTTCTGGGTCAAACCGTCCAAGCAACACGCCGACTGCCCAGCTCAGGTGCTGAAAGGCGCGTGCTTCCCGCTGCGCGGGATGAACAAGTCCGCGTTCGTTTTTGATTGCGAGTATTCTGTCGGGGTGCATCCGCAGTTTGTGCGCAAGGTCAATCACGCTGTCGCTTGCGAGGTACGCGTCATTAAAGTCGGCGGGAATTGTTTCCATTGCGGGGTAGTCAAACGGCGACTCGCCGATTTCTTCATAGATGGCTTTCCGCGTTTCGGCGCTGAATCGCGCGAGTATTTCTTTATCAATCTCGTCCCTGATCCTCGCCTCTTCAACTTCAAAGTATTCACTTTCCATAAAGCGGTACCGGTATTCGATGTTCGTTTCGGTAGAAGCAAAGAGCTCGTCATACAAAGTCCGCGCCCGGTCAAGATACTGCTTCCAGTCGGCAAAGTAGTCAAAGACGGGGAGGTTTCCGATATCACCGACCTGATTGTTTATGGTCGGATTGATGGACTGCGATACATAGCCCGAAAGGTTCGAGCTCAGGAGTACCTGCATTTTCTCCGGGTTATCGCAAAATATGGAAGCTGCTGAATAATCAAAAACTGATTTATATTTTCTTAAGCGACATAAAAAACCTGAAGTTCCTATATAACTAAAGGATAAACCTTGTGAATAATAAAATATCTGATTTTGTATTCCCCCTCCACCTTTAAGTGTCCAAGCATTTTGTTGTATTTGACAAAACCCATTGTCAGTCGAAATAACACTTTCACAAGTATCATACCAGCGTTTATTTTTAGCACCCATAACAAGAGGTACCCATTCTTTTATTCTTGAGTATTCATCCGCATTATCAATTAGTAACGGTCTAAAGAAAGAAACTTCCCAAATCATTCTATAAAATCTTTCATTTCGCCGAGAGTTCATTCCTGTTTTTAACTCTCCTTCAGAACCCAGTTTCTTTGCTTTCAGGTAGGCTTGGCGGAATTCTTCGGGCCACCAGTAGATCATGGGAGAACCGGGAATGTCCGCAAAGCGCTCCTGCGGGAAGCGGTAGGTGCGCTCCCGGGAGATGAGCATGGCGGTTTTTTCTTTCGGCGTTACCGGATGCACAACCCGCTGATACGCACCGAGAATAGTCGACTTGCAGCGCGATGCGACGAACATCGCCGCGCCGACAACCTCGCCGCTGATCGCCTCAAATGCACCGGTACCCAACTGCGCCAAAGCGGTAATGTGGTTTTCCTTGAGCGTATGTATGCGAAAATCCTGAAAGCTGCCCAGAAACATCCAGTTGTGCTGCGCTACCATACACCAGTTGCCGTGCGGCTTCGTCAACCGTTCTGCTGTAATCATAAATAACGTATAGAGGTCGCCCTTCGCCATCGCCGAAACCGACTCATATTTTTCCGCTATCTTCTCTTCGACTTTCCCCAATCCCAGATACGGCGGATTCGCTACTATCACGTCGTATTGTTGGCCCAGCAGGGTAATTAACCGGAGGCCTTTTTCTAGTTGTTCGGCTAGGGTGTGGACTCCGAGGTCGTTGCCGGAGTCTTTGGTTTTTATGAACTTCGCTAGTACACCGTGAATTTTTTCTTCGAGCACTTCGTCGCTGTCAAAAAAAGTCGCGAGCTTCTTGATCTCCTCGTTTACTTGCAAAAGGGAGCCCATGTAGTCCGCGCTCTTCAGCATCTCCACCAGACGTAGGCCCTCTGCCTTTGGAAGACCCGTGCGCTTGGAAAGAGTTTCCGTAAACTCGGCGAGAGCGGGATCGTCGGCGGAAAGATTTGCGAGACCCAAATCAGTTGCTACGAGATTGAGCTTCTGGATCGTGTAGCCGGGAGCCTTCTCGCGCGCCTTCACGAGGAGAGACGCCGCCGCGATCTGCACCGCGCGGTTATCGATATCGATACCGTGGATGTTGTTGCACAGGATGGAATCGACCGCCTCGGCGGGATTGAACTCCGTGTTGCGAAACGCAGCCTCCGTGCGGTAGAGCTCGAAGAGAAAGTCGAAGACGTACACGAGGAAGTGACCGCTTCCCATCGCGGGATCGAGAATCTTGAACTGCGAAAGCGTCGAGGGAACGTGGGCTATCGAATCGGCAGAGACGTCGGCATCAATATAAAATTTCCAGAACTCATTTGTAGGGTCGACCGTAAAAGTGTAACCGTTCTTGTTGCAGAGCGCGAGCCACTGACTGCCGAGCGAATTCTGCACCAGCCACTCCACCATATAGCGCTCGGTAAAAAGCTGCGTCTTGTGCGCTAATTCTCCCGCTTCCACCTTGCCGGTGGTGTTCTTGAGCTTCTCGTCCACCGCCTTGCGGTCCGGGTCGTTCCAGTATTGATAGAGCCAGCCCGGCGTCGTGTCATCCAGCCACACCTCGGCAAGCTCACTTTTTGCGAACTCATTGATAAGCCACACGAGGGTCGGGCCCGGCACGGGGAGCGCGTCCATAAGAGCGGAGCGCGCAAAGAGGGCGGGAAGGTCGGACGCGAGGGAGTCCCACACCTCATCCAGCAGATAGGTCCAGCCCTGATCGGCGGTGCCGGTAATGCCGGAAAAAAACTCGGCGTTGTCGCGGAGCGGGCTCAGAGTAGTACCCCGGGACACAAGGGGCACGTTACGCACGCCGCGCGCTTCCATCATAAAAAGAAAGGCAAGACGGTTCGCGGTTGTGTAGGCCTTCTCGCGCGCAAGACGCTCAAGGTCGGCCGCGTGGGGCTCGAACACCGCCCAGTCGGCCGCTTCGCTGTGCCGTAATCGAATCTTGCTCCGGTCGCGCGCCTGCAGGGTGTAGCGCAGGGTCGCTTCGTTCGTAATGTCGTGTATCAGTTTTTCGCGGGCGGCCTGCACCGTTTGCCGGAAGGCGGCGCGCGCGTTTTCGCTCGATTGTCTCATTCCTCAAACCTCACCGTATCGCCTGCGGCAAACGCGTCGCGGCATTTTTCGCGCAGCTCGCCGATCGCCGTTTCAAGTTCCGCCTCGCTCGTAAACGTACGGTTGCGCAAACCCGACCGCACGGGGCGCACCCGCCTGGCCTTGTCGCGCTCGTTAAGAATCTGGTCGAACCGGCGCTGGGCGCGGTCGCCTGCCTCGCGCAATTGCACCGGCAAGCGAGAAAGCGAAACAAGACGCGGTTCCACGGCATCAGCGTCGATGTCGCGGTAGGCTTCCGTCGCGATTCCCAGAATCTCGTCCTGCGCATCGCGCTCAAGGAGGGCGAACTCCGCACGCGCCTTGATAGCCGAAAGCACCTGCTCCTGCGCCGCCTGCTCGTCGCGGGCAAGACGCTCGCGCGTAGAGCGGTAGCGCGCCTTGATCGCGTCCATCGCGTTCTTTACATCCGCGTAGCCCTTCCAGGGTTCGCTCTGCGCAAACTGGGCGCGGATAGCGTCTTGGTCGTCGTTGATGTCGCCGGTTTCGTCGATCTCGGCAAGCTGCGCCGCTTACACGTCAAGGCACATCTTGAGCGCGGTCAGCTCGCGCACGGTGCTTTCGCTCAA
>SHOL01000346.1 GCA_004294945.1 Treponema sp. | reverse complement strand
ACCTTTATTCAGCAAACCATCGAAAACGAAGACAGCGCGACTGCACGCGAATTCGGGGTAGAAGAATTTTCCGGAACGCGATTTCTTTCCATCAGCGTAATGCCCTTGGTCCGGAGCAAGAGCGTACGCGGAACCATTATCACTATCGAAGACGTTACCTGGAAAAAAAATGAGGAATTGCGGAATCGCAGACTGGAGAGCCTTGCCAGCCTGACCAATCTTGCGGCGACCGTCGCTCATGAAATTAAAAACCCGCTTGGTTCCATCAGTATCTACGTCCAGCTGTTGCGAAAATCCCTTGCCCGAATCCCGGACGGCACTCCCGAAGAACTGGTGCAGTATCTTGATATCATCGATGAAGAAATCGAACGGCTCAACCGGATCGTCGTCGATTTTCTTTTTGCGGTCCGCCCGCTCAAATTTGAATTCACTTCTCTGGATCTTAATCTGATCATCCAGTCTCTTGCCGCTTTCATGTCCGAAGAACTGTCTCATGCGTCAGTAACTCTGATTCTCGATTTGGCACAATCGCTACCGCATATTCAGGGCGACGACCGGTTCCTCAGGCAGATGCTGATCAACCTGATCCAGAATTCTCTTGCGGCAATGCCTACAGGCGGTACTATCTCCATAGCGACTTCTCAGACGGACGACGTGATTACTCTGACGGTGAGCGATACCGGTACCGGAATTCCCGCTGATGTCATCGACCGAATTTTCGAACCGTATTTTACCACCAAGGCCGACGGAACCGGATTGGGCCTTGCAATGGCGTATAAAGTTGTCAAGGAGCATGGGGGCGATATCTATGTGCAATCGGAGGTCGGGAAGGGTACCTGTTTCAGGATTACCTTGCCGGCTGTCCGAAAAGCCCTGAAAATGATCGAATACGAGGAGGAGTAATCCCGATGAAATTCAATGTTCTCGTAATAGATGATGAAAAAAATATTCGCACAGGACTTGCCGCCGCACTCAAGCTCGACGGATATGAAGTTTTTCTTGC
>SHOL01000012.1 GCA_004294945.1 Treponema sp. | reverse complement strand
ACGGCCGCGTGTGCCGTGTCCGGATTTCTCTTGATCCTGATCAGATTTCGGAATCTGCCGATTCTGCGCAATCTGCTGCCGGCAGTGTTCTCAGCGGTGCTTCGTGCATGGCTCGTATTTCGTCTGTTCTCCGCGAAGAGACGCTGACAATTCCCTCATCCGCTCTGATTCCTGGGGCAAAGCCAGCTGCGGTGTGGGTTGCTGTTCGCCAGGCTGTCGAAGCGGAACATACAGACGGGCGAAACGCGCCGGGCGAACCAGACGCCTCACCCGGATTATATACACTTGAACGGCGAGAAATCGGAACCGGTGCAAGCACAGTGTCCCGTATCGAAGTCGTCTCTGGCCTTGCCGAAGGCGAACTGGTTGTGTCGGATCGTCTGCAGGAAATGTCCGATGGTCTCGTTGTTTCCGGCGGCAGTCTGCTATGATCTGCCTTCAAGACATTTACAAAGACTACCGTCAGGGAAAAAACGAAGTCAAGGTGCTCAAGGGCATCAGTCTTAACGTGCGCGAGGGAGAATATGTCGCAATTATGGGACCATCCGGATCGGGAAAGTCTACGTTGATGAACATCATTGGAGCGCTCGACCGACCCACCGCCGGATCCTATTTTCTTGATGGAGAGGATGTATCAGCGCTGGACGACGATGCGCTTGCAGCGGTGCGCAACCGAAAAATCGGTTTTGTGTTTCAGACATTCAATCTTTTACCCAGAATGACCGCGCAGCGGAACGTCGAGCTGCCCCTTGTGTATGCGGGTTTGTCGGGAAAGGCTCGAAGGGAGCTTGCCCTGCAGGCGCTCGATCGGGTTGGTCTTACCGACCGCGCTCATCACCGCCCAAACGAAATGTCCGGCGGGCAGCGGCAGCGTGTCGCCATAGCGCGCGCCCTGGTCGTCAATCCGCGCATACTGTTTGCCGATGAACCGACTGGAAACCTCGATTCAAAAACCGGCGACGACATTCTTGCACTGTTCCAGGAACTTCATGCTTCCGGGTCGACAGTAGTTATGGTCACGCATGAACAGGACGTCTCTCGGCATGCCGAGCGGATTGTACATATCAGGGATGGTTTGATCTGGTCCGACGAGAAGGTTCGCTGACATGAACGCCGGGATTGTCGATGCGGTACTTGAAGCCGCAAATTCTGTCAGACATAATAAACTTCGGACTATTCTTTCTCTGCTCGGGATGATCATCGGTACGGCATCCGTCGTCGCTGTTATGGCTGCGGGTGCCATGCTTGGCAAGGAGTTCATCGACCAGGCCGACACAATCGGGGCAAGGCTTATTGTGGTGTACAACAACTGGGAGCTCGAAGATTATCAGGCACGGTCGGTTTTCATGGCGAACCGGGATATTGATGCCATGCAAACAATCGCGAAAGATGCCATTTTTGTACGGCTTAACCAGGAAAACCGCGATGCGGTCCGGGGCGCGGTTGCCAAAAGCGTTCGGGTTCGGGGAATCGATCCGGGATACTGGGAATTGTGGCCCCGAAACTTTTCGTCAGGCAGGCGTCTCACTGCCGGTGACGAAGCATCATTGTCCAAAGTATGCGTCCTGACCGAAGACTATGCGCTTTCATTCTTTCCAGATGGCGATGCGCTCGGATCGATGATAACCATCGGTTCTTTTGATTATACCGTAGTCGGTGTTGTGACCAAACCGGAAAAAGAAGGACTCATGGGCGACGGTTCGAATCGAGAAATGGTTTTTGTTCCGTATTCGGTTCTCGAACGTACCATAGACTGGTCCTGGGCTGGCTCTCCCCGGGTTTTTGAGCTGATGGTACGTGCGCCTTCAGTCGAACGGGTTCCCCGGACTGTCTCAATAATAGAAGACTATTTGATCAGAACCTATGGAGCTGTCGAAGGAAAGTGCCGTTTCAAGGTAGAAGCGATCGAAGGTGCACTGAACGCGATCCGGACTATTTTTGGCGCTGTTACAGCCATCGTAGCCTTTATTGCAGGAATTTCGCTTTCAGTGAGCGGTATCGGCATAATGAACGTCATGCTGATGGCAGTTTCCGAGCGGACGCGGGAAATCGGGATTCGCAAAGCGATTGGTGCACGATCGCAAGATATCCTGATGCAGTTCCTTGTAGAGTCGCTATTTTTGTGCCTCTCGGGCGGAACTGCAGGCATTGTGCTTGGATTCGGCATTGCCCGCCTTGTATCCATGATCTCCAAATGGGCTTTTGTCATGCCCGTATCTGCACCTGCACTCGCTCTTGCAGTGAGCGCAGGCGTCGGTCTGTTTTTCGGTCTCGCGCCTGCTAAAAGCGCGGCAAACCTTGACCCCGTCGTAGCTCTGAGCAGGGAGTAGGAATATGCGCATTACTTCTATGATCGGTGAAGCAGCCGATTCTCTTGCATCCAACATGCGAAAAGCACTGCTTGCAGCACTCGGCCTTACGGTCGGTGTTGCTGCTGTGGTGTGCGTACTTGCGGCAGGGCAGGGCCTGAAAAGTATTATCGTTAAGGAAATGGGGTCTTTTGGCCGTCCGACCCATCTGCAGATTTATGCGAACTGGCGGTATCTTTCGTCCACCGGGTGGAAAACCCGTCCCGAGCTCGTAACTCCTGAAGACCGCGAACAGATTGCAGCCATGACAACTATTGTCGCGGGTGTCAGTCCGTTTTCCGAATTCCGATTTACTGCTCGAGCCCGCGGTTCAAAATCCTTGGCACGAATCGTGTGTGTATCCGCCGACTACTTCCCGATGGAAAAACTGTCACTGGCCCGGGGACGCATGTTCAATGCCGAAGACGACCGAACGCTCAGACGCGCCGCGATTCTTGGAGCGAACATAGCGTTCAAGTTTTTCGGTTCTCCCGATTCCGCTTCGTATATCGATCCAGTTGGCCAGAAAATTTCGATCGGTGATTTCGGAGAAGTTGAAGTGATCGGAATTCTCGATCCGGAACCTCCGTCACTTCTTGCAAGTTTTAATTCCTACGACACCACGAATAACGGCACCATTTTTGTTCCGCACTCAGCCTCTACCCGATTTGGCGGAAGCACAGACACCTGGGATCTGTTGGTCGAAGCGGCCTCGCCTGAAACTGTCGAACGCGCCGAGCGTGCAATACTTTCACTGCTTGCGCGCAATCACGGAACTTGGGACGGCGAAAACAAGTTTATCCTGGAATCGGGCAAAAGTGCGCTGGGCGAAGTAACCTCAATGACCGGCCTTGTAACAACTTTTGTTGCAATAGTCGCCGGCTTGTCTCTGATTGTTGCAGGAATCGGCGTTATGAATGTTATGCTCATCTCGGTCAAGGAACGCACTCGGGAAATCGGAACCCGGAAAGCAATCGGCGCGCGCGGTTCATGGATTGGCCGGCAGTTCTTGATTGAGTCTCTGGCAGTCTGCCTCTCCGGAGGAATCGCAGGTGTTTTGCTTGCCGCGAGTATTGCGTTTCTCGTGTCTAAAGCGATCAATATTCCTGCTCTTGTTCCTCCCCATACCCTGAGCCTTTCGCTTGCACTTTGTGTTGCGGTCGCCCTGGTTTTCGGCTGGCTTCCTGCCCGCCGCGCATCTTCTCTTGATCCCTGCGAAGCACTGCGGTACGAATAATACTGCGTCTAATCGATACTCTTCCTTCGTGATACCGGCTCCCGGCTTGACCGGTCGGGAGTTTTCGCCCCTGAACAGGATCTGTTACTCAACTACATTTTAAAAAAAGGTCTAGAAAAGCTTGACAGCTAATGTATGCTATAATACTATTACAGACATACTACCATGAAAGACGATACTATCGGAAAAGAAATTATTCGCGGCCACATCGATGCGATTGTGCTGAAATTGCTTTCAGAGCGGGATCGTTATGGATACGAGGTTTACAAGGAAGTCATTACCCGGTCGCAGGGAATGTACGAACTCAAGGAACCCTCCCTGTATTCTGCTTTCAGGCGTTTGGAATCCCAGGGGCATATCCGTGGATACTGGGGCGAAGAAAGCCAGGGCGGCAGACGCAAGTACTATGCCATTACCGAAAGCGGACGCGACCTCTGCGGCAGATCCCGCACTGAATGGAAAACTGCAAAACACATTCTCGATTTGCTCATAGGAGAATAAGTATGAAACAACAACTGTTACAACCAATCGAATATTATGTTCGCGGGCTTTTTAGAAACGTTGCGGAAACAGCGAACATTGCGGAGCAGCGCGAAGAATTAAAAACGCATATAATCGATCGTATACAGGACGGGATTTCCAAAGGACTTTCAGAACAAGAAGCCTTTTCCGATGCACTGGAATCTCTTGGAAATCTCGACGAACTTGTTGAAACAATCATAGGTACAAAAAGAACCGTATACCTGAAAAAAATGAACTGGTATCTTATGGCGGCTGCTCTTGTCTGGGGTACGATCTATATGGCATCCGTCGGATATTGGTTTGCTACGGCAGCATTCGGAACGAAAGCTCTTGCTATCGCAATTCCCGGCTGGCTTGCCATTTCGGTTTCCTGCTGGATCGTAAATATGTATTTTCTTGGCGGTGAACATTTCCTGAACACAGTCTGGGCCTGGATGCCGACCGCCGGCGTATTGACCTGGCCGCTCATGAATATGTTCGGGTCCTGGATGGTGAATCATCTTGATTCGATACGCTCAGATCCGCAATTCACTACAGACTGATGCGGGATATCTTTTTCAGGGTTTGTTATACCCTTTCGTGTATCGTGTTTCTTTCGGGTTCGATATCTGCATTCGCGGCAAGCGATTCTGCAATCACGGTTTCCAAATTGCGAATTGTAATAGATGATGTTACATACGAATGGACTGCCGGCGGCAGATACAAAGCGAAGCCTACTTCAGGTATTGCCGATTCCTCCGACACACGCAGTGCTGAAAATGCAGGAGCGCTCTCTTTTACCGCAGTTGCCTCTTTTCTCGATATCGCGCCGGGGATGGAAGTGTCTCTTTCCTCGCTGGAAAAAAAGTGCCGGGCCGCAGAGATTCGGCTGGAAAGGAGCGCTCTTGTCTATGCGGCAGAAATACTCATTCTGCCTTCGCGAAAAAATCCTTCAGAACGAACCGTCCTTGCAACCGTTTCCTCCGGTTTTTTCTGGCGTTTCGGAGGCGGAAATTCCTGGGCTCTGTTCGGACGCGACGCCATAGGCGGAGAACGGCAGTCGCTGACTGTGATTGCCGGATGGAATCGTAACGGGCTTCGCTATGAACGGCATGCGATAGCCGGAACCGGTCTCTTTGCCGGAAGCAGTGTCTTCTGGCATGGTCCGGCATCATCGGTATCGCTGAATCCAGTAAACGGTCTTCCTGATTCCTTCGATTTTGAAACATCGGTTCGCACTGGCTGGGATGTGTCTCCCGATCTGTCAATCGGAACCGACATCGCGTTCACAGGCTTTTCGAGCGATGTCACACGGAGATTGAGTATACAGCCTTTTGTACAATGGACGCGTTATTTTATTCCCGAAACTACTGTACGCAGAGGGTTCGAAACCGACGCCGAGTTAACAGTCCGAGGATATGTGTTTCCCGGGACGGACCTGTTCAAAGGCGAGTTTTCTGCGTCCGTTCATATTCCTGTGGGCACTCAGAGCCTCTGGGCAACCCGGCTTTCTGCCGGTGCAGGATCACCCGCAGAAACTTCCGGCGCAGTCTCTGCTGCAGGATTCGACCTTCTGTCGGTTCAGGACCGCTCCATCAGATCAGGCTATACGGAGCTTTTTGCGCGACGCTTTATGCTCTCTTCTGTGGAGCTTCGCCACCGGATAATCAGGCTCGCACCCTTGTCCGGTTTTACCCTGGATATTCAACTGTTTGGATTCGCCGACGGAGCGGTGTTTGTAGAAGAACAAACTTCAGCGCTGAAGTTTGCAGAATCCACAGGTTCGGGCGCAAGGCTTTTATTCGACAATCCGGTCTTTTTGTATTTAACGTGTACATACGGTATAAACCGCTTCGGGGAAGGACGCTTCCTTCTGAGCGGTACAGCCGGGTATTAATAACGAACACCAGGAAAAACCCGGAAAGTTTTCCCCTGTGTCCTACACTATGTTCGGGAGAAGCTATGAAAGCGATAGAAAATTGGAAACCACTTCGATGTACCGTTGCAGTATGTTCACTGTTTATTCTGTTTTCGCCTGCCTGCGGTTATGCCGAAACAGCCTTCGACACAGCAGTCGCCCTGCATGACAAGGCATCTGAACAGCCGGACGCAGCCACTGTGGAGCAGGCAAAAAAACTGCTTGAACCCTTGGCCGAAAAATCGGCGCTGGCAAAAGCGTATTTGGGAAGCATCATAACCATAGAAGCCGCTGTCGCTGCAGAGAACAAGAACGGCATCAAGGCGCTTGCGCTTTTGGGCAAAGGAAGCGACCTGATCGATGAAGCAGTTTCTTCAGAACCGGACAATGCGGATCTCCGGTTTTTGCGCATGATAAACGGATACGGCGTGAGCATCGACTCTCCGCACAACCGCTTCAAGGTTGTCAGGACCGATCTTGATTGGCTGGACAGTCGTAAAGCGCAATTCTCTCCACGGCTGCAGGGGACTATTGCGCTGTACAAAGGCCTTTATCTTGCAAAATCGCGAATGCTGGACGAGGCGCTCGAAGCGTTCGATACCTGTATCGCTGTCTCCCCCGGATCTCCCGAGGCTGCAGAAGCGGAAAAGCAACTCGCCCGCTATTCTGAATAGGAGATCGACGCAATGCACATATCTTTTGCCGAGCCTCTGGCGCTTGGTTTTTCTACCGGTACGTTCTGTGTCATGTCCTGTGCTCCGGTTCTGTTGCCCTTTCTGTTTGGACGGGAAGCGCTGACACACCGCCGGAATCTTGCGTTAACAGGCATTTTTCTTGCCGGCCGTTTCGCAGCCTATGTTTTTCTTGGGCTCTCTCTTTCCGCCGCCGGCATGCTGGCCATGGAGTTTTTTGATCCGGTTTTTTCACGGCGTCTTTCCACGGTGGCGTATACATTTTGCGGTGCTGCTCTTTTGCTGCACGGTCTGGCTCCCCGTCTTCTTTCCTGTGGCGAAGAACAGCCGCATTGTATTCGTCCATCGCACCGTATTCTTGCTCTTGCCGGAAACGACAAGCTGCTCGCGCTCTTTTCGGGTTTGTGCGTTGGATTCCATATTTGCCCTCCGCTTTGGACTGCCTGCTTCAGGGCGGCCTCGACTGGTTCCCCTGTCCTCGGCAGTGCGTATTTCGTTCTTTTCTATGCCGGCACTCTTCCGTTTTTTCTTCCGCTTGCCGGAATCCCCCTGCTTCCCAAACGCATGTTCTTCTTTCGTGCAATAGCCCGGCTAACCCAAGTTCTGGTCGGCGGTTATTTTTTCCTGTTTGCGGGACTGATCCCCTTTTTCTTTGGGAGGTAATCTATGGCTGTCACCGTTTTTTTCAGCTTTTTTATGTGCATCAATATATACTTCTTCGGTCTGGCAGGCACGATGGATTCACCCTTTGCCTGGATATACGCTGCTTTTATGCTTATTCTGTATGTGCGTATGATGATTACAAAAAATTGGTCGCGCTACCGATCACTCTTTCAGATCGTGCTCGCTGTGCTTTTCATGATCTCCTTTATCGGTATTCTGTACGACGAACGCGGAAGCATGAGCATAACCGAAACACAGTTTCAGAATGCGGAAACGCCCTTTTGCCAGATTGTCATCCCCATAATGCTTATCCCGCTCGCCCTTACCAAAACAGTTATCTTTCCAGCCAGAATGACCGGACACTTTGCCTCTGTCGTAAGCATGCTCCTTATCTGGTTCATCGTTTCAGTAACGATCGGACGTGGCTGGTGCTCCTGGGTCTGTTTTTACGGCGGCTGGGAAGATGGATTCTCCCGGGTACCCCGAAAACCAAAAATTAAATTGCTTTCCAGAAACCGGGATATCCGCGCTTTCCAGTTTGCCTTTCTTTTTTTCATCGTACTGGTTTCTCTCGCTTCCTTGTCCAGCGTGTACTGCGAATGGTTCTGTCCGTTCAAACTGGTTACCGAATATCCGCAGATAACCGATATTACTTCGCTCATCGCGACGGTTATGTTTATCGGCCTCTTCCTGGGTTTGGTAATCGTCATGCCCTTGCTGACAAAAAAACGTTTCCAGTGCAGTACGCTGTGCCCCTTCGGCGCATTCCAGTCTGTCGTAGACAAGGTAACAAATATCGGCATCCGGATCGATTCCGAAAAATGCACCGGCTGCATGCAGTGCGCTTCCGTGTGCAGATTCTTCGCTATCGACACAGAAACAATCAAGGAAAAAAAAGGCCAGCCGGAGATCACGTGCGCAAAATGCGGAGAATGCATCAGCGTCTGTCCGCAAAAGGCAATCGATTTTGCCTATAAGAGTTCACCGGCAGGGAAAATCCTTGGCACTATTTTCCGTACCGGCTCAAGGATCGTCGGCGCAGCTCCGGAAGCTCAGAAGGGATGCCAGTCCCGTACGCCAAAAAGCGCTGCAGGGCGGTTTGTTGCAGAAATACTTGAACCCCGTTATCTTTTCGTTTTTATGGCTTTCACCTTCAGCCTGATGATATCGAACAAATTTGTACCCGACGCACTTTCCCGAATATGGCAAGCTATTGCCGGAGGCATGCGATGAAATCGAAGTTTCTCGGCCGGACTCTGAAGATCGGGCTACTCATTCTTTCATTATCCGGTATTACGGTGTTCATGATGTATTCGGATATCATCGGCCGAACGCTCCAGTCTGTACTCCAGCTCGAAACCAGTCCCGGATACACAGGAGGCCGCGTTGCTGCGGTACTGTACGATCCCGTTGGCGACGATAACGGATCGGGATCGCTGACCTATCCGACACATTCCGAATTTGTACCCGGAGCTCTGGACATCGTCCGGTATACCGTCCACGAACCGGTGTACCATGCCCAATGGGTTCCCGAAGCCGAATACTGGCAGCTTGTTCTTTCTTTTGCAGAAGCTGGGAGCGCGGTCCGCACGATTCGTATTTACATTGATGCCGACGGGGACGGTTCGGGCGCTGTAGCTCCACGCGACGAAATGGCAGAAGGCATCTCTTTCGATCCGCGCTTCCCCTGGGATTACGGCATTGTGGTTACGCCCTCGGAATCTGTATTTTTTTCTTTCGACAAAACATTTTCTGTTCCGGTCGATGTCTATGAAGCAGACAACGGCAGGAGGGTCGTCATCCGTATTCCGCTTCGGGACAGAAAATTGCACTCCCTGTATGAAGCAACCGTAACCCGCCATTATGTCTATGCAGGCGCATGGACACCCTGGGCTCGCGACGGATTTGCGCCTGTGTCCCGCCGCGCGTCTTCCGGTTCGGGAGGCGGTTCTTTTTCCCCGTTAACGCCAAAAATATACGACGTACTGCTGCCCGAAGAGATAGACCAAGCAACAGTATTATCATCCTGGAACGAGGATGAACTGACGATACCGGTACTACCCGCTGTCGAAGTACCGATGACTGCGTCGCGCACCGCAAACGGACAAAAAACGGGTTCTTCGGGCAAACAATCAGCAGGATTCGGTCTGAAAAGCAGAATTGACGAGTTGAAGCGCGCAGAGGGTGCCGAACGCCTGGCGTCGGAAGAAAAAGCCGCTGCGGTGTTCGAAACAGTGTCAGCACGATATTCGGCGTTGCAGGGGAGAGCGGACAGCGCTCTGATTCTGGAATATGCGCTTGCAGCCTTCCATGTACGAAAAACAGCCGAATCGGAAGCCGCCTTCGATCTGCTTCTTTCAGATAATCCCGACAATCCAGTCGCGCTTGCCTATACAGGCTCGATTATCGCATTACGGGGCGGCGAAGCATCCCCGCTTGTTGCAGTCGAACTGATAGCGGATGCGTACCGGTATCTCGACCGTGCCGTATCGCTGGCAGAAACCCCGGAGCAAATAATTACCGCTCGCTTGAATCGCGCGTATGTATCCCGTGCAATTCCGGAAACCGTGTTTGGTAAAGCCCGACAGGGAGCAGAAGATTTTCTTGCTGCCGCGTCCGCGCTCGCCTCAGTTTCCGCCGATCCGGCAGACATCGCCGGTGCATGGGTAGACGCCGCATATTGTTTTGAACTTACCGGTGCGGCCGAAGAAGCCGGAACATGGCTTCGGGAAGCTGAACGACTGATTCGCGGACGAACAGTTCCCCCGTCGCTTGAGCGCGCGCTTTTGGAACGGGGGTACAGAACCAAATGAATCGCCGGCGCGCAGTTTACGTACCCCGCGCCTGGCGCGGCGCGTCTGGACGGTTACATCACCTTGGCAAGGAATTCTTTCGTACGCTCGTTCTGCGGCGCAGAAAAAAGCTCTTCCGGCTTTCCCTGCTCCAAAATAATACCTTCGTCCATAAAAAGGACCCGCGAGCCAACCTCGCGCGCAAAGCGCATCTCGTGGGTTACGACGGCCATCGTCATCCCCTGTCCTGCGAGGCTCTTCATGACGCCAAGCACTTCGCCGACCATTTCCGGATCGAGCGCACTCGTCGGCTCGTCAAAAAGCATCACCTTCGGCTTCATGGCAAGCGCCCGCACAATAGCGATCCGCTGCTTCTGGCCGCCGGAAAGCTGTGCCGGATGGGCGTAGATCTTGTCGGTCAAACCGACCTGCTCCAGAAGTTCCCGGGCAACGGCTTCCGCTTCGGGGCGCGGCAGTCCTTTTACCTTTACGGGACTCAGGATAATATTTTCCAGCACGTTCATGTGGGGAAACAGGTTAAAGTGCTGAAACACCATCCCCATTTCCCGCCGGTGGGCGTCGAGGCCGCCTTTCTTCCATTCAGACCGGTCGGTTATCTCGACCCCGTCGAACCAGATTTTTCCGGCAGTCGGCTCCTCCAGCAGATTCAGGCAGCGGAGAAACGTGCTTTTTCCCGAGCCGGAAGGGCCAATCACGACAACCACTTCTCCGGCGTAAATGCATTCATCAATTCCCTTCAGGACTTCCAGCTTTCCAAAATTTTTCTTGAGTCCGGACACCCGGATCAACGGTTCATTCATGGTTACTCATTCTCCGTTCAACCCGCGCGAGCAGCTTCGAAAGCGGGAAAGTCAGTGCGAAATAGACGAGTGCTGCTACCAGAAGCGGCTCGAAAGGCTGAAACGTATTACCGCGCACCGTATTCGCCTTGTACATCAAATCGGCGATACCAATGATCGACACAATCGAGGACTCCTTGATAACCACAACGAACTCGTTTCCGAGCGTCGGCAGGACGTTGCGTATCGCCTGCGGAATCACGATATACAAGAGCGTCTTCGGGTAGGAAAGCCCCAGTGAACGGGCTGCCTCGCTCTGTCCCTTGTCGATAGACTGGATGCCCGAGCGGAAAATTTCGCACACATAGGCGCCGGAGTTGATTCCCATCGTTATGACACCGGCCATAAAGTCGGCAAAGTTGATGCCCAGAAGCCCCGTCATGAACGGAATGTCCGGAAACCGGATGCCGATCGCCTGCAACCCATAATAAATAATGAACAGCTGGACCAGCAGGGGCGTTCCCCGGATAAATTCCACATAGGCGGTCGCGAAAAACCGCAAGGGCCGGTTTTTGCCCACCCGCGCAATTGCGAGCACCATGCCGATCAGCACGCCGATAACCACCGCCATCAGCGCAAGCAGTACCGTGTTCTTGGCGCCGATCACATAATACGACCAGTATTTAGACAAAAAAGAAAAGTTCATAGAGGCGCACAGTATAGCCTGCCGGCGCGCTATCAGTCCAGAGTACGCGGCGGCTGCAGGTGTCAATGTCCTATATCGGGGACGAGGGCTCCTCGCGGGGCGCAAATTCCTCTTAAGGAAGGTCGTATGCAAAAAGTATCTCGCACTTTTTCGGGGGTAGGCGCAATCCTTTGCGTTGCCCTATCGCTTTGTCACTCGTCTTGTATTTTTTTGGACAGCAATCTTCCCCCAAAAAAATACCCTGACAGCCTTACGCTTGACGGGTATGGAGTTCTGCGGTATGAGCAGACTCTCTTGGACGACATTCCGTTGTTTTTCGCGGTAAAGTCAGGTTCCGATATTATCGCATTGTCGGAAACATCGGTGTATGTCATTGAAGCTTCGGAAAACAGAATAAAAAAATCCGTAAAGCTTCAGTTCGACGAGAATGAATCAGTTTTTTACTCTACCGATTTGATTTGTCCACCTGGAAAATATGTGGTTGTGTCGCGATTTTTTGATGGAAAGGAGAGCAGTTACCGGTTGCACAGTATCGATTCAGGAACTCTGGATACTGAAAAGAGAGATATCACAGGATATATTTCGAACAAATATAATGAAAAAATCGGGTATATCAGGAGTCTTAGTGAAACTTCGAAACATACATACGTTCTAAAAGCATGGGAAGGGTCGACGTATAATGACTTATATTATGAAACTGCGGATTTTAAAGAATGGATCAAGATTGAAAAAGAAGAGGGGATTGACAAAGGGGTTACGCTTTCTGATCACCTTACTGAAAACGGAATAATCTATTTCATTGATGATCGCTCAGCAGTGTATTCAGATACCTATCTCTGTGCCTCACGGGACAACGGCCTCACGTGGAGCGAGGCGTCTCTTGGAACAAATTATGGAAGAAGCATCCTGGTGGATGGTGATACCGTCTGGATTGCGTGTTTTGGCTATCATGAACAAGTGTTTATTGTTAGCTCAAATATGATCGGCGGCGGTCTGCATAAAATGCGTTGGTCCTATCAATGAATCTCTCACAGATTACCGTGTGCCTTCGCTTTACTCTGCAAACGGATTGCAAAACCCCTCGGGCCAGACGATGTCGTGGGATGAAAGGATAGCGTAGAGGTCCGTCATGTCGGTAACTTCAAATTTCTGGTAGCATTCAACCAGCTCTTTTTTTATTACGGAGTCCGAAATATTGAGCGCGTCGGCAATTTCTTTGGTGGCGCGCCGGGACGCACAGCCGGCGATGCAGATCAATTGCCGGTCTGTGAGCGTATACTTGTCCAGATTAAGTGCGTCCTGTGTGCGGAAGTTGGCGCAGAGCGCGTCTTAGAAAAGATATACGAGCAATGCGACTAGCACGCTTGCAATCGCGATATTCACCAGCGAGATGATTACCTTGTTCTTGCCCAGCCGGTATTGCGACGCAACCGCCGCAAGAAGCAAGAACACAAAGAAAGCGAGCCGCATGCGGGTCTTCTTCCGGAAGACCCCTGCTTTAAGGAATATCGTCCCGGCGGCGACGTAATACATAAATCCCAGAATATGGGCGCCGAACACAATAATCGAAAGTCCTGCCGTCAGGCAGGCTGCGCCGAGAAGCGTCAATCGAGCCGGAAACATAACAACCAGTAGGAGCAGCGCGATGACCGTAAAGTCGATCGCGATTTTCACCGGATGCGAATTAAGCATCCCCGAAAGCTGGAGCGCTATCAGAACGGCTCCGCCTGCGGTGCCGGCAATACGATTCTTCTTGTTCGTTCGACAAACTTGGTTTCGGTAAACATTGTATGTATTTTCCGGATCAACGAGCACCTCGCCGCACAGTTTAAAAATCAATATTCCACAGATTCGCTTGCTTCGGCGACGAACGCTTCAATTTTTCCTTCGGCAATAAGGCGCGCAACGGTCTTGTTGATAGCGGCAACGAGATCGGCTTGTCCTTTCTTGACAGCGATCGCAGAACCGCCGTCATCGTCGCGGAAGGTATAGGACGCGAGCATGAGATCGGCATTGGCGCCCAGGTAGGCTTTCGCTACGGGGAGTTCGGCGACGACTGCATCGATCTTCGAGTTCTTCAGTTCCATCACGAGGTCGGGGAGCTTTCCGAGTTCCTTCACCTGCGCATGCGGAGCTTCAGCCTGATCGTCGGCGACGCCCTTGATGCGGGTTTTGGCAAGGCCAACCTGGATCGCGCCGCGCTGGGCGCCGAGCATCTTGTCTTTCAGGGATGCAACATCGGCTGCATAGAGGGCTTCGTCTGCCTTGCGTATCATCACGCCGTGTTCGGCGAAATAGTAGATATCGGAGAAATCGACGTTCGCGCGGCGTTCTTCGGACGGCGTCATCCCTGCGATAACCATGTCGATGTTGCCGGATGCGAGCGCTGCGAGCAGACCGTCGAAGTCCATGTCCTTGATCTCGAGTTCCACGCCGAGGTCCTTCGCAATCTCACGGGCGATCGCAATGTCGAATCCGACGATCGTATCCTTTCCGTCGATCTGAGTGTGGAATTCGTAGGGCGGGTAGTCGGCCGACGTTCCGAGCACGATTTTCTTGGCCTTGGTAATAGCCGAAAGACGGGTTTCCGGAGCCTTTTTCGCACAGCCGGCGACGCTGGCGGACACCAGTGCGAGCGCGGCTACAGCCGCGAATACAGTTGCGATTTTTTTCATCTTCATACCTCCATCTTGTATGAGCAGAATTGCTTGCAGCAGTATACGTGAAAGCTTTCAGACTACGCAAGCGGTTGTTGTTCTGTGCTGTATTTCGCGAATACAACATATATGTTGCAAAACGCGTCATATTTTGTATATACTGCGATCCACGGTGGTATATATGCAGGCATCCGAGTGTATCCAAGGCACCCACATCCAGGAATTGGTTGACGGTCTTGACCGTATTTATTTCGATATCGAAACAGAACAAGCACAATGGAAACAGGCAAGTCCCTTTCATTGCCCCGACGGGTGCGGCACCTGCTGCGTCGACTTCGAGCCCGACGTCCTTGAATCCGAAGCGCTTTACCTGGCCGTCTGGATGCTCCACCATCAAAAGTCTCGTGCCGAAGCCTTCGTGCAAGGAACCTTCCAATCTCCACGCCCCGATCCGGAAAAAGGCTGTCTGTTTTTCGATCCCGCAGATCCCTACCATTGCACCGTATATGAAGGCCGCTGCCTTATTTGCCGCCTGTTCGGCTATACCGGCGACCGGGGAAAGGACGGCAGGCCCCGCTGGAAGCCGTGCAAGTATCTTCCAATACACAGCCCCGGCTGTTCCGATACCCGCAGGCCGCAGTACCGCGAGGCCGAACTGATCGACCGCTTTGGGGCCTTGCCCCCTGTGATGGCCGACAGTACCTCCCGCGCTTTGTCCCTCTCGCCCGACTCGGCAAACCTTCGCCGCCCCTTGCGCGAAGCCCTCGTCATTGCAATACGCAAGATCCAGTTGCTCCACCGTTTCCTGGGCGCTCCCCCCGAACCGGACACACCCGCCCCGAATCCCGTATCTCCCATGCCGCACGCGTCGTAATAGTGTATACTGTTAACCATGCACCGCTGTTATCTGCTGTCGCTTGTCTGTCTGGTTCTGGTTGTTTTCCCGATCCCGCGCATTGGGGCCGAGGAAATCCCCTCGCTGCTGCTCGACGCCTGGCCCAAGTCCGAATTTCGGGAAATTTGGGGGTATCTGTGTCCCGGCGAGGAGATACTGCTTGCGCCCGAATGGCCGGTGACGGATATCGCGCTGTTTTCTGCAAGCATTTCATCAACCGGCAAACTTATCGGTATTCCAAATCGAGAATCGCTCAGGAGTTTCAGCGGCCGCGTCCATCTTGTCGTTGCCGAAGTGTCGAACCGCCCCCTTACTCATTTTTGTGTAAGTCCTGACTATCCCGTCCGCGCCCGGCTTGTCCGCGACATTGTCGAGGCTGCCAAACCTTTTGACGGCGTGCAGATCGACTTCGAGCAGATTCTCGACGCCGACGCCGGACATTTTGCGTCGTTCCTTGCCGACATCCGCAAGGGAATCGGTACACGTATGCTGAGCGTTGCTTTGCCTGCCCGTACGCGGAAAGTGCGCGACGCCTTCGACTATGATCGCATCGGACCGATTGTGGACCGGGTAATCGTGATGGCCTATGACGAACACTGGAGCGGGAGCAATCCCGGTCCGATCGCTTCCTTCGGGTGGGGTGTGCGGGTGGCAGGCTACGCACTCGAGCGGCTCGGGAGCGAAAAGCTCGTGATGGGCATGCCGTTCTACGGGCGCGCCTGGGCAGACTCGAACCCTGCCAAGGCGTACCGGAACTCGACTCTCCAGTCCGTGCTGGCAGAACGCGACAATGCGGTATACTCCCGCGAAGCCGGAATTCCGAAGGCGAGTTACAGCCAAACGGTCAATGTGACAGTGTTCTACGAGGATGCGCAGTCGATTGCCGACCGGGCCCGTATGTACCGGAATCTCGACGTGCTCAAGATTGGATTCTGGAAAATCGGCCAGGAGGACCGCGGCGTGTGGCCGTACCTCAAGGTGCGCCGGTAAGCCCGCGCGCCTGCCGCAGCCGGTGCACCTGCCGGTAAGCGCTGTGCCGGCGCGCCAGCCGGTAAGCGCTGTGCCGACGCGCCTGCAGCACCCCGCGCGCCTGTTGCCGTTGTGTACGAAATATGCTATTACAATGCTTCCACTGCAACGCCGCGTGTGCAAAGGGGTATGCCCGGCCGGTTCCGTTTTCTGGAAAACGGAAAGTATGGAGGTAACGGTATGCCCTTTAACGAAATTTTCGGAATCAACGCCTTCGGCGACGCTGTTATGCGCGATCGCCTTCCCAAAGCTATTTACAACGAACTCAAGGACGTCCAGACCGGCTGCCGCGAACTCACTGTTTCTTGCGCCGAGGTCGTCGCCAATGCAATGAAGGACTGGGCGATCGAAAAGGGCGCCACGCACTATTGCCACTGGTTCCAGCCCATGACCGGGCTGACGGCAGAAAAGCACGACTCCTTTATTTCTCCGACCAGCGACGGCAGGGCAATCCTGGAGTTTTCCGGCAAGGAACTCCTGCAGGGCGAACCGGATGCCTCAAGCTTTCCGTCCGGCGGATTGCGGGCCACCTTCGAGGCGCGTGGCTACACCGCCTGGGACGTCACGAGCCCCGCCTACCTGAGCGAGGAAGGGAATTGCAAAAGCCTTGTTATTCCGACAGCCTTTGTCGGCTACCACGGCGAAGCCCTGGATAAAAAAACACCGCTGCTGCGCTCCATGCAGGCGGTCAGCACCCAGGCGCTCCGCGTTGTGCGCGCGCTCGGAAACACCAGCTCGCGCCGTGTCATTCCCTCGGTCGGACCCGAACAGGAGTATTTTCTGGTAGACGAGCAGTACTACAACCGCCGCCAGGACCTCTTCCTGACCGGGCGAACGGTGTTCGGCGCCCTTCCTCCCAAGGGACAGGAAATGGACGACCACTACTTTGGTAAAATTCCCGCGCGCGTGTCGGCCTTCATGACGGACGTAAACGAAGAGCTGTGGAAGCTCGGCATTCCCGCAAAAACACAGCATAACGAAGCCGCCCCAAACCAGTTCGAAATCGCACCGATCTACAATATCTCGAACGTCGCGACCGACCAGAACCACATCATCATGCTCACGCTGAAAAAGATTGCGCGCAGGCACGGCATGGTGTGCCTCCTCCACGAAAAACCCTTCCGGGGCGTCAACGGTTCGGGAAAGCATAACAACTGGTCGCTTGCCACCGACGATGGCATCAACCTCCTGAATCCCGGCAAGACTCCGGACTCCAACCTGCAGTTTCTCGTGTTCGTCTCCGCAGTGCTCGACGCTGTCGACACCTGGGCTCCGCTTCTCCGCCTGTCGGCGGCGAATACCGGCAACGACCACCGGTTGGGCGCGAACGAAGCCCCTCCCGCGATCATTTCCATATTTCTTGGTGAACAGCTTTCGCACATTTTCGAAGGCATCGCAACCGGCAAACCCGTGCCGAGCCAGGAAGGCCTCCAGCTGGAGCTCGGGGTAAACACCCTGCCCAAACTGCCGCAGGACATCAGCGACCGCAACCGGACCAGCCCCTTTGCCCTGACCGGCAACAAGTTTGAATTCCGCATGGTTCCCTCCAGCGACTCGATTGCGGGGCCGAACTTTGTGCTCAACACCGCAGTTGCCGAAGTACTTTCCGCCTTTGCTGACAAGCTCGAAAAAGCCTCCTCGATTCCCGACGCGGTGCGCGAAATTGTTACCGAAACCTGGAAAAAGCACGGCCGCATCGTATTCAACGGGAACGGCTACACCGGCGACTGGATTGCAGAAGCTGAACGCCGGGGACTGCCGAACCTGAAAACCTCAGTCGACGCATGGCCGCACTTTGCCGACGAAGATTCCGTCGCCCTGTTCACAAAGCACAAGGTATTCAACCGCGGCGAAATCCACGCACGGCTGGAGATCGTGCTGGAAAAATACTCCAAGCAAATCAACATAGAAGCGGGTGTCGCATACGAAATGGCCGTTCAGGAAATCCTTCCCGCCTGCTCCGCCTACGGTGCAACCCTAGCCGCGCAAATCCGCGAACTCGAAGCCGCCGGGATGAACGTCTCTTCCCTGCGAACCCGTCTGGGCGACATTACGCACCTGTCCGAAGAAGCCGCAAAAATCGCCGATACACTTTCTGCCGCACGATTAGCCGCCAGGCACATATCCGACCCCCTCGAACATGCGCGTTCCTGCCGCGACCTGGTGTGTACCGCCATGGAAGCCCTGCGTGCCCCGATCGACCGGCTCGAAAAAATCCTCCCGAAAAACGCATGGCCGATGCCTACCTACGAAGACCTCCTGTTCAGGATGTAAACCCCGCCAGAAGCAACTCTGCGGTTCCCGACAGCCGCAGAACTAACACTGAATATCGAGTGCCACGTTGATGTGACCATCCCTGCACGGGCGGAACGCCTTCTCTGACTCCGATTCTCGATTAGACGCGGGCGGACCCGCCCGGCCGGGCCGGCAGGCAGGCTGGCTGGCTGGCTGGCTCGCGTGGGGCGGTGGGGCGGTGGGGCCGAACCCGCCCGGCCGGGCCGGAAATCGGTGCATGTGCGGTGTCCGTGATACATGCGGCCCTGTGCAGTTGTCGAATCTGTTTGCGCTTTCTGCCCGGGACGGGGCGCTGAAACCGCCGGGGAACGTGACGTTCAGACTCCTGGAAAAGTGTGGCTAGGGTTGCTTGTCGCGTGCTTTTTTTTCGTTTTTCTGTTGACCGTATGTGAATGGAGTATTACACTAACAGCATACATATTATGAAAGGTGTAACAAAAGAACCTCACCGGTTTATCGATTTATATCCGCTTTCGCCCCGGGAGCTGGTGCTGTATCCGGTGATTATTCGGCGCATGGTGCCGGAGTTGGCAGGGATGCGGGAGACCGGTATTCAGTTGCTGCTCGATCTTGCGGGTGCCTCGGGTATTTCCGCAGGGGCTGTTCGTACTGCGCTTTCGAGGCTGAAGGCGACTGGGTATGTAGTGCCGTTGACGGATTCGGACGGTACGAGGCGCTATTCCTTTAACCAGGCAAAAATGGGGTTGATCAGTGCGCACTTGAGCAGAAATCTGAAGCAGGACGGTTTTATTGTTGCTGTGTATTCATTTTCCAGGGAGGATGAAGCCGAGCGATCTGCGTTGCGCGAGACTCTGAAGGATTTCGGTTTCAGGAAGCTGGCCCAGAATACGTATATCAACGGTTGGATCGATACGGCTGGATTATTGTCGGTGGTTCGCTCGATGGGTTTGGAACGCTATTTGTATCTGTTTCCGTGCAGGGAGATCGACGATCCGAATCTGTTGGGCAAGATTGCAGAACTTTTCGATATTCCCGGCAGAATTGTGCGGCTCCGAAAGTTCAGGGATGATTATTTTTCATTTGTCGGCGAGCAGGATCTTGCTGAAGTTGAGCGGGGCAGGCGGATGTTTTATGCCGGTGCGGTTTTCTGGAACGTCTGTATGATGGAAGAACCGTCCATTCCGGCACGTTGTCTGGATGAGGAGTATCCCCTGTCGGGGCTGTTGCGCGAGAATGATGTGTTCTTTGCGGCGAACAGGGAAAGTTTTTTTGCGTATTACCGGAATTTGAACGGTTGACCAGTCTGGAGAGGGTCAATCTATATGGAGGAAATATGGCAGTCGAGGAACGGACCGGGTATCGTAATTGGTTTTTTGTGGCAGCGGCGGCCGCAGGTTTTGTCTCTGTTGCCGGAGGGATTTTTGATATTTATATTGGAACTGCGATCGGCGGTTTGGGTGAAATTCCTGAAGATGCGGTTGGCCGCTTTGCACAATTTGCACGAAATCCCTGGCTGGGCTTGTATTGTCTTGATCTGCTCAACTGTGTGACGACGTTTTTGCTTCTGTTCCCGACGCTTGCGATTTGCTTGATTCATCGTACAAAATTTCCGGCTTTTTCTGTATGTACGCTTGTTGCCGCGTCGATCGGGACGGCGTTGTTTGTGGGCGGGAATTCGGCGTTGGCTATGCTGGCGCTCAGCAGGACGTACGAAACTGCGGACGAAGTGCGCCGCTTGCTGCTGGCGGCGGCGGGCGAGGCGTTGATCGCTCGCGGTGAGCACGGTGGACCGGCAGTGTTTCCGGCATTTATGCTGTGTTCGGCTTCGAGTCTGCTTGCCGCTGTGTTGCAGTTGAAGGGCAGGACGTTCGGGCGCGCATGCGCGGTGTGGGGTATAGTCGGGAATCTGCTGCTTATGGTGTATCTTGTTCTGGTTTCCTTCGTTCCGGGTTTGAAAAACTTCGCGATCGCGATCGCTGCTCCGGGGGGAATCGCTGCGCTCGTGTGGACTGTACTGACGTCGGTAGCATTAGTCAGGTTTTCGGCAAGGGTGGAGGATGCGGTATGAATCATGCCGATGAAGGAAGGCGAGATGACGCGCGGGATTTTGGCGCATTGGGTGCTCAGTTTGGCACGCTGTGCGGTGTATGCGCAGTGTGTGCGTTCGCCGCTTTGGCGGTTATGTGTGCGGAAATTGTGTTAACTGCTTTTCCGGACGGTACGCGGAAGGTGCTTTCCGTATCCGGATGGTTCGAGCTGTACGAACGAAATCCGCTTATGGGAATGCGGAATATGGGACTGATCAACATCATTGCGTCCACCGCCATGCTTCCGGTGTTTTGCTGTTTGTTTGCAATTCACCGCAAAGCGTTTCCTGCAGGGGCGCTTGTTGCGCTTGTTGCGGCCGTTGCGGGCTATGCTGTCTTTATGGCCGACAATTGTGCGTTTCCGATGCTCGAGCTGAGCAGGCAGTACGGAACAGCGGACCAGGCCGGACGCACGTCGTTGGAGGCTGCAGCGCGCGCCCTGCTTTCGAAGGGTGCAAGTCACACTCCCGGAACCTTCCCGGGTTTTTTTCTGAGCGAGCTTGCGGGAATTCTCTGGTGCGTCCTTATGATTCGGGGGCGGGTATTCGGTAGGCGAATCGGCGTTGTTGGTATAGTGTCTTTTGTGAACCTTCTTGTTTTTGAGGTTCTTTCGTCGTTCGTGCCGTCGGCGTTCATGGTTTCCATGATTCCTGCTCTTGCAGGCGGTGTGCTTGCGCTCGCCTGGTACGGTATGACCGGGGTCCGGTTTGTCGCGCTCTCCCGTGTATCAACGGAATAGCGTTCGTTCTGTGTTACAGCCGGTCGACTTTT
Organism: Treponema sp.; assembly: GCA_004294945.1. Classification (GTDB taxonomy): domain Bacteria; phylum Spirochaetota; class Spirochaetia; order Treponematales; family Treponemataceae; genus Teretinema. The sequence goes on along the minus strand of SHOL01000012.1, from coordinate 7,661 downwards.
TCCAGTTCAAGTTTTAATGCACCAATCGAAATGAAAACCTCATACATCGATACTGCTATCGAAGCCATCAGAACGATCAGGCTTGCAGCAAAGAGTATTTCTGCGATGAGTATGTATGATGCAAAAATGAGAAGCATGCAGAGGACGCACAGAAAAAAACTGAGAACGCCGAAAAACTGGGTGTATTTGATAAGAAGCAGTCGGATTCGAAAATTGTCGAGCTGCTTTTTTATTCCCTGATCCGGATGCTCCGTGTATTGGGCAACAAATTGTCGTACCAGATTTGCTACAGCAAGAAAGCGGTTTGTAAAAGCGAGCATCCAGAGTGAAATCGCCGAAAACAAAAGCGCCGGTGTGGTTATATTAAAATCCATGCAGCAGTCTCCTTGTCTTCAGAATATACTGGATTTCAGTACCGGAGTCTAATGGGCCCCCCGGAAAACCCGGTGAGTTTTTCGAGGGGCTCAAAGGTAGAAGATACCAGGGGAATGCTGTCTGTGCAGCGGTGAATGTTCACCCTGTTTGTTTACGCTCCGTAGTAGGCGTTCTTGTACATCTGCTCGATTTCCCTGACTAACGGATAGCGGGGATTGCCGCCGGTACACTGGTCGTCGAAGGCTTGAATCGAGATATCCTCAAGATTCGCCAGGAACGCTTTCTCGTCTATACCGACCTCTTTCAGCGTTGCAGGAATTTCGCACTTCTTCTTGAGTTCTTCAATGGCTGCAATCAGTTTTTCCACCTTTTCGGGAGCAGTTTTTCCGCCAAGTCCCAGATAATCGGCAATGCGGGCATACCGTTCGACCGTGTTCGGGTACTTGTACTGCGGAAAGGCTGCCTGCTTCGTTGGGGCGTCGACAGCATTGAACCGGATCACTTCGTTCAGAAGCATCGCGTTCGCAAGACCGTGCGGCACCTGGTACAGTGAGCCGAGCTTGTGCGCCATGGAGTGGCAGACGCCGAGGAAGGCGTTTGCGAAAGCCATGCCCGCCATAGTCGACGCGTACGCCATTTTTTCCCTGGCTTTCAGGTTTTCTGCTCCTTCGGCGAAGGATGCCGGCAGATACTTGAAAATTATCCTGATCGCCTCGAGCGCAAGGCCGTTTGTGAAGTCGGTCGCCATGACCGACACATAGGCTTCGATCGCATGGACGAGCGCATCAATGCCGGAATAGGCGGTAAGCTTTTTCGGCATGTCCTTGACAAAATCGAGATCAATAACCGCCATGTGCGGTGTAAGCGCGTAGTCGGCTATCGGATACTTGGCTCCGGTCTTGTCGTCGGTAACGACGGCAAATGGGGTGACTTCACTGCCGGTACCGCTGGTGGTTGGCACTGCGACGAAAAACGCTTTCTTGCCCATTTCGGGAAATTTGTAGATTCGCTTGCGAATATCCATGAACCGCATCGACAGGTCGGAAAACTTGACGTTCGGCTGCTCGTACATGAGCCACATGATCTTGGCCGCGTCGATGGGACTTCCGCCGCCGACCGCGATAATCACATCCGGCTTAAAGGTGTTCAGAACATCCAGTCCCCGGTAAATCGTGGAGAGGTCCGGATCGGGCTTGACGTCGGAGAACGTCTCGGACCCGATGCCGAGCTTGTCAAGCACGCGCGTTACTTTTGCAACATACCCTGCGTCATAAAGGAATTTGTCCGTAACGATAAACGCCCGCTTTTTGCCCTCGAGATCCTTGAACGCTTCTGCTATCGCGTTCTGCTTGAAGTAGATTTTATTCGGTATCTGGAACCAGAGCATGTTTTCCCTCCGCTGCGCCACGGTCTTGATATTGATAAGATGCTTGACGCCAACGTTTTCGCTGATTGCGTTGCCGCCCCAGCTGCCGCAGCCGAGCGTGAGAGACGGCTCGAGGCGGAAGTTGTAGATGTCGCCGATTGCGCCCTGGCTTGCGGGCATATTCACCAGTACGCGCCCGGTTTTCATCAGATCCCCGTAGCGGCGGATCCTGTCCTGGTTGAGCTGGTCGGTATACAGCACCGCCGTGTGGCCCATGCCCTCAAGCTCTATCTGCTCGCCGGCGATGCGCAGCGCATCGTCAAAGTTCTTGGCCTTCAGCATTGCAAGAACCGGAGAAAGCTTTTCGTGTGCGAACGGCTCCTCCCGTGCGATGTTCTTGATTTCGCCAATCAGTACTTTTGTCGTCTCGGGAACCTTCAAACCTGCCATAGCGGCTATCTTGTATGCCGGCTGCCCGACGATCGCGGGATCGACCCGGCCGTTTTTCATGATGATGTTCGCGACTTTCTCTTTCTCGCTTGCAGTGAGGATGTGGGCGCCACGGAGCGCGAACTCTTTCTTGACCGCGTCGTAGACGTCCTGGACGACAATAACGCTCTGTTCGCTTGCGCAGATCATGCCGTTATCGAACGACTTGCTCAGCAAAACCGAGTTGACCGCCATCTTGAGATGGCATGTTTCGTCGATAATCGCCGGCGTATTTCCCGCTCCGACGCCGATGGCCGGCTTGCCCGAAGAGTAGGCCGCCTTGACCATCGCCGGTCCTCCGGTTGCAAGGGTGAGGTTAACGTCCGGGTGCTGCATCAGCGCCGCGGAAAGCTCGACGCTCGGCTCGTCGATCCAGCCGATGATATGCTCGGGCGCTCCCGCAGCGACAGCTGCCTCCAGTACGATCCTCGCCGCTTCTATCGTGCACTTCCTGGCCCGCGGATGCGGCGAAAAAATGATTGCATTCCGTGTTTTCAGCGTGATCAGGCTCTTGAAAATCGCCGTCGAGGTCGGGTTCGTTGTCGGTACAATACCCGCGATAATACCGATGGGTTCGGCGATTTTAATGATTCCCGCATCCTCGTCTTCCTCGACGACTCCACAGGTTTTATCGTGAATATATTTATTGTAGATAAACTCCGATGCAAAGTGATTTTTAATCACCTTGTCCTCGAAAATACCCATGCCGGTTTCTTCGACAGCCATTTTGGCGAGTGTAATCCGGTTTTCGTTCGCTGCCTGGGCCGCATGGCGGAAAATAATGTCGATCTGTTCCTGCGGAAATTCGGCGAATTGCTTTTGCGCCGCCCGCACCTGTGTTACCAGTTCGTTCAGGTCCTCGATGGTCTTTACAATCATAGTGACTCCTTCGAAGTCGGGACAAGGCGTACCCTGCGCTCGAGAGTTCACCGTTGTAGCGGTGTCCGTCGTGCAGGTAAAACCGTTATCGTATCTTGTCGTAACCTCACAGCTAATATGATAAAAAATTATAGAATTGTCAATATATAGTGCATAATATATCTATATAAAAAAGACTTTATATGTGAAAAAAATCACAGAATAAAGCACTGGAGTTGTCATTAACCATAACAGCGGGTAGAATCTTGTTGATGAGACCGACAGCACAGCAAAACCGGCAGCATTCGGAGTTTGAAGCTTTTTCTTTGTTACTCGCTCTGTGCGCCCCGGTCCGGGGCCTGAAACTGCAACCCGGCAGCCATCCGCAACCCGGCAGCAAACTGCAAACTTGCCGCCACCAGCAGCCCACCAGCCCTCTGGCCGCTCGGGTGGACTCGTTTAACTCCTGTGTACTCCGCACTCTTCCGGACATTATCGAGCTCGCACGAAAACACCGTGTTTCAGGTTTGTTATATACCGCGCTCGCAGCGATACCCGAAGTGACAGACGCCTGCGCCCGCACGCCTGCATTCCGTTCTCTGGAAAAGGATCGACACGCGGGACTGGTGTTCAGGAATTTTATCTTTTCCGAGCTGGCCAGAATTACAACGCATCTGGACGCGAGGGGAATATCTGTTCTGCCGGTCAAAGGACTTTCGTTGTCGATGCAATTATACGGCAATCCGATTACCCGTGAATTCCGCGATCTTGATATGCTCTGTCGGGTAGACGATTTGATCTTGCTGATTTCTCCCATGGAAGAACTCGGTTACGTCTGTGTTCATTTCGACAAGGATCAGGAACGCAAAGATCCGGGAATGCAGCTGTCGATAATGCACCATCTGGTGATGGAGCATCCGGTGATGAAGCTGTCCGTAGAATTGCACAAGGGGCTTTTCAAAGAAGGAGTCGATATTCGCGCTCCGGCTCTTCCGGAACTGTTCTCCAGACACTGTTTTTTGAACTGGAATGGAATAACCTGGCAAACCCTCGACCCTGCGGATCAAGCTGCCTATATGCTCTATCACGGCGCAGGTCATGCCTGGTCCTTGCTGCACTGGCTTTTGGACACCGCTGTGCTGCTGTCCGGCAATACCCCGCTCGATCTGGTTTCGGTTGCAGGACGCATCCGGGAGTATGGGCTGGAAACAACACTGGCAGCCGCACTCGGGATTTGCTCCCGGTTTTTCGATTTCGACATCCCGTCGGCGTTTTCACAGGCTGCCACAGCACGCTCTTTCAGGAGCATTCGTCCGTATCGTTTTGTCCAGCGATATCTTCCCGCCGGCACAGTTCCTGCGGGTAACTTTCTCTATCTGTGCCGGCTGAACTTTGGTTTTTTTCCGGCTCTCGATCCGAACCCTCATCCGGTCCGCTCTGTCCTTTCCCGGTTTCTCCGTCACTGGCGTGTTCAGTCCCGCATGGCAAACATACCCGGCCCGCTGTTTCCCTTTTTCGTTGTCTTCAAGATTGCGGGGTTCTTCGGGAAACCGCTGTACCGCCGGATTGCTGCCTTCAGACGGAGCTCGCGGGCATGACGCAATACGGTGCATTCGGCTATTGCCTGTCCGTCCCTGACTCGCTTCCGCTCTACCTGCCTCCTCCCGGCGCAGATACGCGGGGAGAGATCCGGATAGAATTCGGATCGTGCCGCCAGTGGGTTTCGCACTGTTCCGGTACATTTCCCGAACGTATCGGCAGGGTAGGGTATGGCCGCTTTGTTCTGGACGGAGAATCATACATTTGTATCGACATTCCCGATGTTGCCCGATATACGCTCCATGAACGACAGCGCATCCTTATCGACCCGTATTATCCGACCCGGCTTTCCGAAATTGCACTGTACCTGACCGGTTTCGTCCTTTCGTTTGTGGCGCACAGCCCGGGATCTCTTGTTTTTCACGGCAGTGCGGTATGCGGAACGTCCGGCGCCCAGCTGTTGCTTGGCGCACAGGGGGCCGGTAAATCCACGACGGCGGCCGCCCTGTCCTTGCACGGGTATCGCGTTATCTGCGACGATTCCATTCCCGTGGAAATTTGTTCCGGCTCTCTTGTTGCCTATGCCGGCATTCCGCGACCAAAACTCCTGCCAGACGCAATCAGGAAACTTTTCCCGCACAAAGACAAATCGTTCTTCGCCTGGGATGGCGTCGACAAGTATCATGTGGATGTCGAACCCGGGCCGTCGTCAGCTTCAGTCTCGGGCATTATCGTTCTTGAACCGGCAGACAATACTTTTTTGTTTACTGAAGTGCGCGGAGCGAATAAAGTGGCTGCGCTCAAAACACATCTCCAGCTGCTGCGGGGAATCGATGACGCGGGTCAAAGTCTGTCTGCCCTGATATCGGTTGCGTCTGCGGTGCCTGTTCGGCGCTTGATTCGGCCGGCAGGTCAAGAGTGTCTGGACGAGGTTGTTGCTGCGGTGAGCGGCGTGCTGGACGCGCCAATGGAGGAGGTACGGACATGATCAAATTGCACAGCGGGCTCGGATTAAGCGAAATCGACGGGGAAACGGTCATCCTGGACAGTCGGTCCGGCAGATATTATGCGTTGAACGGAACGGGATCACGGATGCTTGCGCTGGTTCTGGAAAAAGGGTCAGTTGCTGCAATGCTTGAAGCCATGAGTGCGGAATACGATGTGCCGGAGGATGTGCTGGCCAAAGACTGGGACGCATTGCGCAAGGAATTGTCTTCAAGGAATCTTCTGGAATCCGGGGCATGATGTCGGGCGTCAGCAGGATAACGAACATATGCCGAAGCCTGACGCTCCAGGATTGGCGGGATCTGGTCGCCCTTGGGGCAAGTCTTGTCTATGTCCGATTTCGTATGTCTCTTTTTCCTGCGTGTCTGAACAGGCGTTGGCTTTTTGGCCGTTCTGGAAGAGGGGCTGCTCCGGTTGTGTCTGCGTATGCGCGCATCGATCGCATGCTGACTCTTGTGGGATGTGTCGCCCGGCTGTCCGGGCGGTTCGGTATGCGGGATGCAACCTGCCTTCGCCGGTCGCTTGCGTTGCGGGCAAGGCTGTCCTCCCTCGGCATCCGGGCAGAGCTAGTGTATGGGAGCAGAAAATCCCTGTCCGGAATACACATGCATGCCTGGCTTCGGGCGGGACCGCTCGATCTGGACAGTTACGGTTTTTCATCCGCGTTTGCCCCTTTTTTATGGAAGAGTGAGGCTCCTTCAAAAGCAACCGACTGTTGAAATCGGCTCGAGTGCTGAAATTTGACATTTCTCCAGAGTATGGTATTCTTTGAGTTGCAGTTAAACCGGTTTAGTCAGTTTTAGTAAAATATACGCCGGTTTGGGGAGAAGTTCCATGGAACATAACGAATCTGCACCCGCAGCGGCTGAGGAAGCCAAAAAATTGTATGAGACTCCGTCTCTGGTTGATCTGGGCGGTGTCGAAGACATTACGCAAACCGGTACCGGTTTCAGCGTCGATTTTAATTGACGGGGGCGCGGCATGAACAATAAACCGTCCGCATTCCGGGCATACCGTCCAAACCGTTTTCTGCGTGTTGCGGTGTTCGCTTTTTTTTCCCTGGCAGCAACCGGATGCTTCAATCTGCTGGAAAAAAAGCCGGATGCCCCCGCGCAGACTGCGAAATTTGGCTCCCTGACAATAGGTGAAAAACCTGCGGCTTCCGAACGAAAACTGCAGGTTGCCGATATCGAGTCGGCTCTGATTACCGTTTCCGGCTTCGGAATGGGCGATATTTCCGACGAGACCCCGATTGTAAACGGACGCGTATCCGGCGTCACCATCAATGACATTCCGATCGGTAAAAACAGGGTTGTAACCGTATACGCCCGATCGTCGGTTTCTGGGACGCTGTCGAATATGGACGGCGTTGTCATGCGGGCGATAACCGATATCAATGCCGGCGAGAATTCGGCCTCCATCACTTGGGCTTCCACGCCGCTCGGCTCCGTGTTCAACGAACTGCTCCGCGTCCATAAGGTCGATGTGTCGGCGATACCTGATGCAGACCGGGACTTCCTTTCTACGTTCGTTGTAGAGGCTCAAGACGGGGCTCACCCGCTTCTGGTCGACTGCGCGAACATCGCCGCCGACTATACAACCGGCGGTACTGCCGCGCTTACGACGGCCGGAGCTTTGGCTTACCAGATTGCGCCTGCGTCGGTCAGTTTTACCGTTTCCGGTGCAGCGGTTCCCCTTGCCGCCCGCGTGTCCGATCCTGCCTCTGACATTAAACCCGAGGTTGCGGACGGATTGCATACCATTGCCGGCATCGCGCCGGGGTCTTGGGACGTAGCGATTGTTTCGGGAGACGCCGTGCTTTACCGCGCGACGAAGACCTTTGCCGCCGGCGAAAGCGTTTCGCTCGGCACGGTTGCGCTGACCGTTCCAGCGCCCGAGCTCACTCCGGCCCGAACAGGGTTCACCGATTCTGTGTCCGTTGAAATGAGCTGCGCGCTCTCCGGTTCTTCTATATACTACACGCTTGACGGAACGGTGCCCACCATCGATTCGACTCACTATACCGGGG
>SHOL01000345.1:575-1012 GCA_004294945.1 Treponema sp. | reverse complement strand
AAATAATCGTCCGGACTGCCCTTATCATAGCGCGATGCCCAGTAAAGCTTATCCATATTTAGAGACTCCAGCGTCACAATCGGGGCGGCGGCATCGAAAAAGTGCAAATATTCGCATCCGGTCAGCGCGGCAATTGCCTGGGATAGAGCCTCTGCTGTCAGAGGTCCGGAGGCGATCACCAGCGGTCTGGCAGGCGGCAACACATCCACACGCTCTCTGATGAGCTTGATCATCGGATGCGCAGCTATTTTCTCTGTCACTAATTTCGAAAATCCCCAGCGATCAACCGCCAGGGCTCCTCCGGCCGGAACCCGCATTTCATCGGCACAGTTGATGATAAGCGAGTTAAGCCGCCGCAGTTCTTCTTTTAAAAGACCATTGGCATTCCGCAATGCATCCGCCCCCAGCGAATTGCTGCACACCAACTCCGCCAGCAA
>SHOL01000345.1:0-565 GCA_004294945.1 Treponema sp. | reverse complement strand
CATACAGGTTGACGCGCACCCCCGCTTCAGCAGCCTGCCAGGCACATTCGCTGCCGGCCAGTCCCGCGCCAATTACCGTTATGCAAGGGACCGATTGATTCGCCAAAGAAGTTTCTGAGACGGATGTCATTAATTCTGCTCCTCCCTCGTGCTTTCAACACCAGCAGTTCTAAGCCTGTTCATTGCCTACGCCAGCCTCTTCAGCTTCAGCGGCCGGCAGTTTACTGCGGTAGGAACAGCCTTTTTCAGAACAGGTAATATACGACTTCTCACCGCGTACTTTCTTATATACCAAGATGTGATTACAGTTCGGACATCTGCCACCGGCCGGCTCATCCCAGGAGACAAATTCGCATTCCGGATATTTGCTGCATCCGTAAAACAGGCGTCCCTTCCGGCTCCTTCTTTCGACAATATCCCCGCCGCAATCCGGACACTTAACACCGGTCTGCCTTTGAATGGGCTTAGTGTTCTTGCATTCCGGATAGCCCGGACAAGCCAGAAAACGCCCGAAGCGTCCCTGTTTATAAACCATACGGCGACCGCAGAGCTCACAGATTTCATC
>SHOL01000166.1 GCA_004294945.1 Treponema sp. | reverse complement strand
TAATAATGCAGGCTAAAGAAAGGCTTATATTTTCCCAGATTCTTGCGGACTAAAAGCTCAAAACTGCCTTCGGCTCCTTCGAACTGATACCCCTCGTGTTCGAGCTCCTTGACACGCGCAACAATCTGCGCGGCGACCGGACTGTCCTTTTTTACCGCAGCATCAAATTTCCGGATTTTTTCGATAATCATCGAACGACCGGCAACTTCGCTCATCAAAAAGGAACGCATATTACCGACCGAATCAGGCACCACATGCTCATAGGCTGTAGCGTTCTTGGTTACCGCATCGATGTGCATACCGGCCTTGTGTGCAAAGGCATTGTATCCGACGAACGGCATACCGCCTTCGAGCGTAATATTGGCAATCTCCGCAACGCGGCGACACACCGGAGTCAGGCTCGCAATACGGCCTTCCGGCAGGCACGGAGTGCCCATCTTCAATTCAAGGTTCGCAATAATCGTCGAAAGATTCGCATTGCCCGTACGCTCGCCGAAGCCGAGCAGCGTACCCTGTACCTGCATGGCCCCTCCCTTCACAGCAAGAAGGGAACTCGCAACCGCCATGCCGCAGTCGTTGTGACAATGGATGCCGACGGGAAGTCCGAAAGCGGAAACCACCGCCTGAGTCACCTTCTGCACGTCGTCCGGAAGCGTGCCCCCGTTCGTGTCGCACAGCACCAAAGCCGAAGCTCCCCCGTCCGAGGCAGCGCGCAGAGTCTGCATTGCATACTCGGGATTTGCGCGGTATCCGTCAAAAAAATGCTCGGCGTCGTAAATAACCGTACGACCCTCTGCCTTAAGAAACGAAACAGTATCCCGGATCATGGCAAGGTTTTCCACCGGCGTCGAACGCAGTATTTCGGTTACGTGGAAATCCCAGGTCTTGCCGAAAATGCACACATACTCGGTACCTGCAGTCAAAAGGCTGCGAAGATTCGCATCTTCCTGCGCCGTACTGTCCTTTCGTCTGGTTGAACCGAACGCCACGAGTCTGGAGTTGGCAAGAGTCAGCTTTTTGACCTCCTCGAAAAACTCAAGATCCTTCGGATTCGATCCCGGATTGCCGGCTTCAATAAAAGCGACTCCGAGTTCGTCCAGCGCACGCACAATATGCAGCTTGTCCTGCACCGAAAAGCTGATCCCCTCGCCCTGTGCGCCGTCGCGCAGAGTCGAATCAAATATATGCACCTTTCTCAAGAGCTCTTCTGCAGTCAGTCCGTTCATCAAACGCTCCTGTTTTTTTCCTGTTCAAGTTCAAAATTCATCGCATTGATAGCGCCAAGATATGCCTTGATCACCGATTCAACTATATCGGTCGAAACGCCGCTGCCGTTCCAGCTTCTGCCGTCCCGGGTTATGCGCACGTGGCTTTCGCCCTGGGCATCCGCGCCCGTATCCGTCGCATCGACAATCTGCAGAGAAAAGTCCTCCAGCCGGATTTCGGAGCCGCCAATAATTTTGTCCACCGCATTGAGCGACGCATCGACAGGACCGTCTCCGATCGCGACTTTTTCAACTTTCGTTCCATCTTTTAGAATGAGTCTCACGACCGACGTTGCAGTAATCGACGATCCGGAATTGACGACAAAACGATCCAACCTGATCGATTCGCGTGTTCGTGCAGTCGATCCGGAAACCATGGCGTCGATATCCCGGTCCGAAACGGTTTTTTTCTTGTCGGCGAGCGCCTTGAATTCCTCGAACAGGACGTTCAGACGATCCTCGTCCACCCGGTAGCCCAGATACACCAGCCGTTCCTCGAATGCGTGGCGGCCGGAGTGCTTCCCGAGCACCATCTTGTTGTGCGGCAGTCCGATCGACTCGGGCGTCATAATCTCGTAGGTCGCACGGTTCGCAAGCACACCGTGCTGGTGAATGCCTGACTCGTGGGCGAACGCGTTCTCGCCGACAATCGCCTTGTTCGGCTGGGATCGCACGCCGGTCGCCTTCGAGACTTTTTTGGACGCCTGCCAAATTTGGGTTGTATCGATCCGGGTGCTCATGCCGTAATAATCGCCGCGGGTATACAGGTTCATGACGATTTCTTCGAGCGCCGCATTTCCCGCCCGCTCGCCGAGGCCGTTGACGGTGCACTCGATCTGGTCGGCACCCGCCCGGGCTGCCGCAAGCGAATTGGCAACCGCGAGGCCGAGGTCGTTATGGCAGTGAACCGCAATAACCGCCTTGTCGATATTCGGTACATTGTTTCGAATACCCTTGATCAGCGCGGCGAATTCTTCGGGAACCGCATACCCGACCGTGTCCGGTATGTTAACCGTAGAAGCGCCTGCGTTTATAACGCCTTCGATCACTTTATACATGAACTCCGGTTCCGAACGCGAAGCGTCTTCGAGCGAGAACTCGACATCCCCGCAGAGGTTCCGCGCGTACCTGACCATTTTTACTGCCTGTTCGTACACCTGGTCGGGCGTCTTTTTCAGCTTGTATTCCATATGCAGCGGGCTTGTCGCAAGGAAGGTATGAATTCGCGGCGCTTCAGCGTCCCTGATTGCATCCCAGGCCGCGTCGATATCTTTTTCGAGCGCGCGGCACAGCGAGGCGACCGATACGCCCTTGATCGTGCGGGCTATCGCCTGCACAGACTGAAAGTCGCCGGGGCTCGCGATCGCGAAACCGGCCTCGATAATATCCACGCCGAGCAGCGCAAGGCTTTCGGCGACTTCAAGCTTGTCCTGCAAGTTCATGCTGCAGCCGGGCGCCTGTTCCCCGTCTCTCAATGTCGTGTCGAAAATCTTGATCTGTCGTGACATAGTCTTCTCCTTGCATGTGTATCACACACTGTAAAGTTGCCCTTTCAATAGAGCCGATTTCAAAAGTCGGTTGAGCTTCTTGCAAAAGTCACTGATTTTTGCAATTGCCTCGGTTACTTTAAGGCACCTCGAAAAACTCGATCAGTTTTTAGAGGTGCCCTTTAGAAATCGGCTTTTGGAAGATCCGCAATGATCAGACTGTACCGGCTGAAACAAGACTGTACAAGCTGAAAAAGAAACAGTTTAGTATTTTTTTGTCTTATCTATTTGTCCTAATCTTGTATTTTTATATTTTGTCTATTATTCTGGACAATATGTATTTAGAGCGCATGCATGTACACAATTCCATATCGCAGGCACAATCGCAGCGCCGAATGGTTCTGGTAACCGGAATCAGAAGGTCAGGAAAGACAGCGCTTCTCCGGAACGTCATTCAGAGTATGCGTTCAAGCCGTCCGCCGATCCGGATTGTCCATATAGAGCCGGACAGCGAAGGCTGGACCGGACGCCGACTGGTCAACGAAGCGAAAGCCCTCGGAGTCGGGCCGAGCGCCCTCGTTATCGATAACGCCGAACGGATTGGCACGCTTGCAGAAGCCCTGGCAGAAATAGAGCGGAGACATGCGCCCTGGATGCTGATTTCCGGAATCCGTACCCAGCAGCTCGAAGAAATTCTTGGAAGCCGTTTTGCTCCGCTCGTGGTTCGTGTCAGCCCGTTCAGCTACCCCGAGTTTTTATCGTTTACCGGAATGACCGATTCCTCCGCCGCATTCAGCCTCTATACCCACCGTGGAGGCCTTCCGGAAAATTTATCGTACATCGGCGACGAATCCTTGTCGCTACGTATCAGAGCTTTAGCAGCAGATTCGTTCATTCTTACCGAAATTCTGGAAAACGGACCGGTGCGCAATCCCCGACACCTGAAAAAAGTGCTCTCACTTGTTGTTCGCTATTCCGGCGAAAACCTGCCGGCCCGTCAAATTTGCGCCGCGCTTGCTGCAGACCGGATCAGTATTTCTCCCCAATCGGCGGTCGACTATCTGGATGCAGCGAGAAAATCCGTTTTTTTCAAGCAGAAGACGGCATACGATATCAGCAAGCGGAAAATACTGGAAACCGGAACCGTCCGGTTTTGCGCAGACACCGGATTCCGTGAACCCTTTCTTGCCGGCATACCGGTATCAGTCCATTCAGAAACGGACCATGCGGTAGAAAACTGTATTTTTTTGTCGTTGCAATCATCATTCGACCTGGTATACCGCGGGAGGGTTGATCTGGACAGCAGAAACCGCGAAGAAGTGTCCTTTGTCTGCGAAGGAGGTGGAAAACGGGTGTACATCCAGATAATCGGATCGTCAACCGGCCTGCGCGCCTCTGAAAGAAAAAAAAAGGCGCTGTTGTCAATCCGGGACGGATGGAAAAAGATACTGGTTTCGAACGGACCGGAAGGAACCGGCGAAGACGGGATACTGACCGTATCCCCCCGGAAGCTGCTCCTTGGGGGGATACCGGATCAGGGCTGACACCAGGGAGAACTCAGTGCAGAACGGAAGGCCCGCGTTCCATGGCGGTAAGTCCGGTTCGTACCAGCTCCCTGATTCCATACGGCTCCAGAAGCTTGATAAGACCAGCAATCTTGTCCTCGCTGCCTGTTGCCTCGATAACAAGCGAATCAACGCCGACATCTACAATGCGCGCACGGAAGATATTGGCAGTTTCAATGATTGCCCCGCGCACGGCACCTTCGGCGGAAACCTTGATAAGTGCAAGTTCACGGAACACGCTCTGCGACGGATCGCAGGTTCGAATCGAAACGACTTCCACCAGCTTTGCCAGCTGTTTTTCAATCTGCTCAAGAATATACTCGTCGCCCCGGACAACAATCGTCATGCGGGAGCGTTCCGGATTTTCGGTAACACCGACAGTGAGGCTGTCGATATTGTAGCCGCGGCGGCTGAAAAGCCCGGACACCCGGCTGAGAACACCGGAGTGGTTTTCTACAAGTACGGAAATGACGTATCGCTTCATGAAATCTCCTTCTGATTGTAAAGTCCAAGAATGCGCACACCCTGCAGAATCCCATTATCTTGGCTGATTTTTTGCAGTTCGGCAAGGGCAGACCGTATATGTTCGCCGGAAACAACGCTCGCACTAACCCCTTCGGGCAGGGAGACATTTGCATAGAACCGGTATTTCCAGGGCTCGCCCGGAATCGGCCGGGATTCGAGCTTTGTCATGTTCAGGCCGTTTTTCAGAAAAAGCCCCAGCGCATGGTACAGGGCTCCAGGCTCGTTCGGCGTTGTAAAGATAACGGACGCGCGGTTTGGAGAATCGCAGAAAAACTGGCCTGCGCGGGCAATGATGACAAAGCGGGTATAGTTGCGCGGATTGGTTTCTATACCGGATTTGAGCGGCTCCAGCCGGTACGCGGAAGCGGCGGT
>SHOL01000344.1 GCA_004294945.1 Treponema sp. | reverse complement strand
CAGTATAAGTATATGTATAGTTTGCAACCTAAAAAATGCTAATTGGCATGCTTCCTGCTTCTATACTTTCAGAGGAAAAAACGATGAGTGATGACAATACAATAAGTGAGTATCTCAAAGAGATCAGAAAGTATCCGCTGCTTAGTTTTGAAGAAGAAATCGAACTGTCCCGGAAGATCCAAAACGGCGACATCCAGGCCCGAAAAAAACTGATCGAGTCCAATCTCCGTCTTGTAGTAACTGTCGCCCGGCGATACTCAACGACCGAGTTTCCCCTGCTCGACATTATTCAGGAAGGAAATCTCGGCCTTATCACCGCTGCTCAAAAATACGCATTTTCTTATAATGTAAGGTTTTCCACCTATGCATGCTGGTGGATTCAGCAGTCGATTACCCGCGCTATCGCAAACAAGAAACGCTTGATCCGCCTGCCTTTCCGCAAGGAAGAAATGGTCAACCGCATCAGACGCGCCTCGTCCGAACTGTACCAGACGCTTTCCAGATTTCCGACAAACGAGGAAATTGCGGCGCATATCGGCGCATCAACGCGTGAAGTCGCAGATATCCTTCAGTGCTCGGGCTGTGTCTCGAGTCTGGATATTCAGCTGGACGATGACGATTCGGCTTCGCTCAAGGATCTTTTACCCGATTCGACCTACAATCCGGAAGACCAGTTTATGAAAAAGTATACACATGACTGTATCCTGGATATTTTGTCGGACCTGAAGGAAAGCGAACGGGATATTGTCATTAAACGGTACAACCTGGATCACCAGAAAGAGAACGTCACACTCAAGGCTATCGGTCTTGAATACGGCGTTTCAGCCGAAACCATCCGGCAAGTTGAAATCCGGGCGCTCCGCAAATTGCGCTCCCGTTCCGAAGAAATTCGCCAGCTGGCCTATAACTGACGCACCTTCCCGAAACCCGCCGAGTTGACATGAAGCGGAGTCGTCTTTATGCTGTTTCCCGATGGACCGCACAAAGACTCCGCCCCGCGCAGGTTCCGCAAAGGG
>SHOL01000165.1 GCA_004294945.1 Treponema sp. | reverse complement strand
CTCCGCACCTGCCGCACCCGCCGCATCAGTTGCGCCCTCCGCACCTGCCGCTCACGTGGCTGGTGCCGACGGGATCGTATCGTTCCAGGCGCCTGTTCCCCAAAAAGCAGGAAAGGACACCCTGGTTTTCTCGGCCGCCCTTTCCAGTGTCGACCCAGAGCTCTCGGCCAGTATTGCCGATCTTGCATCAGAGAACGGACCGCTTTCTGTTTCTCTTCCGCACACTGTTTTTACAAACGCCAAAAGACACTCAACTACGATTTCCATACTCGACTACGACAAGAACGGTAAACCGATCCGTTCGAGCAATCCCTCGGCGACTGCACTGCTGAAGCCGCTCGTCCAGAGAGGCTTCGGCCGCATCGGCATGGCCGATTTTCCCGATCAAATTGCCGCAGGCGACAGCGCCGTCCTTTTCAAGGCAGCAAAAAGCCTGTTCGGTTCCTCCGTCCGCCGCTTTATCTGGGGCACAGTAAAGATTGCGTCGCTCGAACAGGGAGTGGACAACACATGGACCTGTATCCTTTCGGCCGAGATCGCGGTGCACGACTTTGTAGACAATGCCGAAGTGTTTTCTGTAACACTTGAAGGCTCCGCTACCGCCAAGACCGAAGCATCTGCCATTACCGCTGCCCGCGCCAAACTTGCCGGAGAACTCCTCGTCGACGCCCTCTACTACGGGATGTAGCGGTCAAAGCCCGAAGCCGGTTGCTTCGGGCTTTGACCTTGCAGTTTTGCTACACCAACCGGTTTGCAAAACTGCGCGACATTAAGGTAGACATTGAAAAGCTGACGTTTTTCAATGTCCGGGAAAGGCGGTCAAAGCCCGAAGCCGGTTGCTTCGGGCTTTGACCTTGCAGCTGTTCTTCATATATACCACAGGTTCCGCAGCAGGACTGCATGTACCGGTTTCGGTTTTTTCTGTTTCACGATATACTGGTGAAAAGGGGAACGCGATATGTACAGTCTGGTCTTGTTGCTTGTGTTTTTGACCGTTATGGTTTCGGTCGGTGTCTGGGGAATGAAGAAAACTTCCACTGTAAACGATTTCTTTCTGGGCGGCCGCTCGCTCGGTCCGTGGATGAGCGCCTTCGCGTACGGTACTACCTACTTTTCGGCCGTCATCTTCATCGGTTTCGCCGGCAATCAGGGCTGGAACCTGGGCCTGGGCGCCATCTGGATCGGAATCGGTAATGCAATTCTGGGCGCCCTGCTCGCCTGGCTGGTGCTCGGCAAACGCACCCGGCGCATGACGCAAAACCTGAACGTCATGACCATGCCCGAATTTCTGGAAGCCCGGTACGGTTCCGACCACCTCAAAATGATTTCGGCCGTGCTGATTTTTGTCTTTCTCCTGCCGTACTCCGCCTCGGTATTCAAGGGGCTCGGCCATCTGTTTGAATCCACGTTCGGCATTTCCTACGACTTTGCCCTCATCGTACTGATCGGCATTACCGGCATTTACCTGGTGCTTGGCGGCTACTTTGCCGTTACCATGACCGACTTCATACAGGGTTTTATCATGCTCGCCGGAGCGATCGCCATGCTTGTCGTACTCACGGCAAAAGCCGGCGGCCCCGTTGCGGCGGTTACCGCCGTCGCTTCAGCGTATCCGGAGCACATACCGGAAGCCGCGCGGCCGTCCCTCCTGACCGTCGGGTCGCTCATTTTTATGACGAGCTTCGGTACCTGGGGGCTCCCGCAAATGGTGCAGAAATTCTATGCGATCAAGGACGAGCGGGTTATCGGCAAGGCAGCAGTCATTACGACGCTTTTTGCCCTTGTCATCGGGGTGTGCGCATACGCTACCGGGGCTTTAAGCCACGTTTATTTTACCCCGGAGACGGTTCCGCACCTTGCGAACGGTCAGGTGAATTACGACCTGATCGTCCCGACTTTACTTACCGCCCACCTCCCCGAGATTTTGCTCGCAATTATCTTGCTGCTGGTCCTTTCAGCCTCGATGTCTACTCTTGCCTCGATCATTCTGGTGTCCTCGTCTGCAATCACGATCGACTTGTATAAAGGATATCTCCATCCCGAAGTGAGCGAAAAACAGTCTCTTTTGACCATCCGGATACTGTCCGGTGTGTTTATTCTGTGCTCGTACGCAATCTCCAGGATGCAGGTCGGATTTATCGTAACGCTCATGTCTCTTTCCTGGGGCGTTCTTTCCGGTGCGTTTATGGCGCCGTACATTCTGGGCATTTTCTGGAAGGGCGTTACCAAGGCCGGAGCGTACGCGGGCTTTTTTGCAGGCGGTTCGACGGCGATTATTCTCTTTTTTGTCCTTGGACCGGCCAATTCGCCGCTCGCGTCGAGCATCGCCATGATCGTTCCGTTTGTCGTTGTTCCGCTTGTCAGCGCAGTCACCCCGAAAATCAAGCCGGAAATACTGCAGACTGCTTTCGGGGAATGAGCTTTTTTGATACCATATACACACGAGCCGATTTCAAAAGTCGGTTACTTTTGAAATCGACTTTTGGAGAAAAATCACAAGTCTTTCTATTATAAAGACTTGTGATTTTTCTCCATGTATATCTAAGGTTGCTCTTTCAAAACTTTCCGAGTTTTGAAAGAGCCTCACACATTTATTTGTAAGGACATGCAATGAAAGAACTGGTTCTTCTCGGCGACGAAGCGATCGCCGTCGGTGCGCTCCATGCGGGCGTTTCGGGCTGCTTTGGGTATCCGGGCACCCCGTCAACTGAAATTCTGGAATATCTGGTCAATAATTACGAAAAAACGGGCGGGCCTGTTGCCCAGTGGTGCGCCAACGAAAAAACCGCCTACGAAACAGCGCTCGGCGTCTCGTTTGCCGGCAAGCGCGCCATTGTAACCATGAAGCACGTCGGACTCAATGTTGCCGCCGATCCGTTCATGAACTCGTCCCTCCTGCAGATTAAGGGAGGCCTTGTGTGCATCGTCGCCGACGACCCCCAGATGCATTCGAGCCAGGGCGAGCAGGACACGCGGTATTACGCAGACTTTGCGATGGTGCCCCTGTTCGAGCCGACAAACCAGCAGGAAGCCTACGAAATGATGGGCGAAGCCTTCGAGGTTTCCGAGCGCCACCATGTTCCGGTCATTATGCGGATGGTCACGCGCCTTGCCCATTCGAGAGCCATCGTACGGGTTCAGGATCAGCGCAGGTCTGAAAACGTATCAGCGAAAGGGGTGCCTCAAGACTGGATGCTGCTGCCCGCCCTTGCAATGAAAAACTACCGCAAGATGATCGAAAAACAGTCGGATCTTCAGTCCTGGGCGAACGCGAATCCGCGCAACAAGCTCGTTTTGAATCCGAAGCGCACAGATCTTGCGATTATCACGAGCGGTCTTGGCCGGAACTACTTTGAAGAAAACCGTGCCGACTACGAAGCGTCTTGCGGGGAGGCGGGGCTTCCGTCGCGCCTGCATATTTCCGGTCTGCCGCTTCCGGCGTCTCTTATCCGGCAGATTGCCGACAGCGCCGAAACGGTTCTGGTTATCGAGGAAGGCATGCCCTTTATCGAACGGCAGCTGAAAGGCCTCGTTCCGGGCAAAAACACGATTACGGGCAAGCTCTCCGGAGCTCTTCCCCGCGTCGGCGAGCTCAATCCGGATATTGTCCGCGCCGCGCTCGGCCTTGCGCCGCGCGAGAGCGCGCTCGACGGGCTCGAACTGCCGTCTCTTTCCGGCCGGCCTCCGCAGCTGTGCAAGGGTTGCCCGCACCACGATTCCTATAGCTCGCTTAATCTGGCGGTCGAGCGGCTCAACGCAAAAGAAGGCGCTGTTTCAACGGCCGTGTGCGCCGACATTGGGTGCTATGCACTCGGTGCGGCGTCGCCTCTGCGTGCCGTCGAAACTATTGTCTGTATGGGCGCTTCCATCGGCATGGCGCGCGGTGCGGCCGAAGCCGGCGTCAAATACTCCTTCGGCGTGATTGGGGATTCGACCTTTCTCCATTCCGGCCTGACCGGCATAGTGGACGCCGTTTCGACCAAAACTCCGATGACGGTTATCATTCTTGACAACTCGATCGTCGCGATGACCGGCTGTCAGCCGACCATGCTGCCTTCCAGCCAGTTAGAAAAAATCGTCGTCGGGCTTGGTGTCGACCCTGCCCACGTGCGCGTGCTGGACACGAAGCCGGACAAGGTCGAGGAAAATGCGCAGATAATAATGGAAGAAGCCGAATATCGCGGCCTTTCGGTGCTTATTCTGGTGCGCGAGTGCCTGGAAGCGTTCCGCATGCGGCGCAAAAAGGAAGCGAACGCCAATGTCTGACCCAACGACGGCATCGGGCCACAATTCCGGCCGGGCGCCGAGGTGGAACCTCGATTCAGTGTTTCCGGGCTTTGATTCATCTGAATACCGCTCTGCAAAGAGCCGGCTTTCGGCTCTTGCGCGCGAAGTTCCGGCGCACATGGAAAAAGCCGGTATAGGCCGTGCGTCCGAAGGCCAGGCTAGCGAAGGCTGTGCGTGCGAAGGCCGTGCGTGCGAAGGCCGTGCGTGCGAAGGCCGTGCCGCTGTGCCGGATTTTTCTGTCTGGCTGCAGGATGCGCTCGCGCTTTTGAATGAAGCCGACCTGTATTCGCGCACCCTGTCGTCGTATTGCTATGCGATCTATTCGACCAATACCGCCGACAAGCGCGCGATGAACGAAATAAACGCAATTGAAGAAATGTGCGTGCCGTTCGCGCGCGCAGAGGTCCTTTTTTTAAACGCGCTTTCGGCACACGAAGACGAGGTGCGCGAGGCTGTTTCCGGAAACCCGGAAATTGCCCCGTATTCCTTTTACCTTGAGGACGCTCTTTTCTGGCAGAAAAAGCAGATGAGTGCGGCCGAGGAAGACCTTGCGGCAGATCTTGCGCGGACCGGTGCTGATGCCTGGGGACGGCTGCAGGAGCAGATCACGTCGGGTGCCGACTGCCTGTGGGACGAAGCGTCCGGAGAGCGAAAAACCCTTGTGGATCTGCGTTCGCTTGCCTACGACAAGGACCGTTCGGTGCGCGAAAAAGCCTTTCATAAGGAACTGGAAATCTGCGCTTCTGCTGCGCTGCCCGTAGCCTCTGCACTCAACGGTATTAAGGGAACGGCGGTGTTGCTGAACAGGCGGCGTGGATGGACCGGAACGGCAGGTTCGTTTCCACTCGATCCCGCGCTGGAAAAATCGGTTGCGCAGGGACGTCTTTCGCCCAAGGCGCTCGAAGCGCTTATCGGGGCAATGGAGGATTCGCTTCCGCACTGGCGGCGGT
>SHOL01000343.1 GCA_004294945.1 Treponema sp. | reverse complement strand
ATATGGAAGCCGAGGAGGACGTGGCGAACACGCTGGTCGCTACGGATTACAAGGATCCACCGACTATCTCGGAAGAACCGTACTACATTGTCCGCAGGCTCACGCCGACCGAGTGCGCAAGGCTGCAGGGCTTCCCGGACTGGTGGTGCGATGATCTCGGCACGGCAAAGCCGTCCGATGAGGAACTGTACTATTGGTACAAGGTGTTCGAGACATGGCGGCTGGCAACCGCTCCCGACAGCAAGCCCAAGACTTCAAAGCAGATAAAGAAGTGGCTTGCCAATCCGTATTCCGATTCTGCGGAGTATAAGATGTGGGGCAACGGCGTGGCTCTGCCGTGCGTGGTTTTCGTGCTTTCGGGCATTGTGTATTACTCACAGTTTCCGACCGAATAATCCGGCGGTAATTCTACAGAGAAAAATCCGATATTCGCTTGCTATTCCGGGGCTTTAGAGTGATGTATATACACGCCGGAAGGCACAGAAAACAAGCGAAAACGGAGGTAAACGCAATGCAAGTAAAGTACAACGTAACAGGCGCAAAGCGCAAGGAACTGGTAAAGGTCATCGCCGACACCACGGGAGCGAAGGCAGAGTACAAATTCATGCCGACCTGCAACTACGAGATCGACTACTTCACGGTCACCAAGGACGGAACGCTCCTCTTCGATGACCGCGCCGACAGCGAGGAGGTAGAGCAGGTGCTTGAAGCCATCGCTGCCGCGGGTTTTGAATGTGAGCCGCAGGACGGCGCGGACTCGGAGGTCGAGGAAGAATCCGAAACCGAGGACAGCGCGGCACAGGCCGCCGCAGAGGGGCTTACGGTGGCGGTTCCGAGGGACAGCCTTTCGGACGCAGCCCTTGAGAACCTTCAGAGGATCGTGGATTCCAAGGCGGCGCTCATCAAGAAAGCCATCGGCACAGACAGCCTTCCGATTGAGGTGACTGACGAGAAGGTATCCTTCCCTTGGTTCACGGAGATGGACGGCGATTCCGCAAAGGCATATATGCACCTTGTTTC
>SHOL01000164.1 GCA_004294945.1 Treponema sp. | reverse complement strand
ACTTTATCGTATACGCCACCGTGTTTGCTTTTGTTGCAGCGGCATTTTTCAGCACGAAATTGTTGTCGGACTCGACAATAACCTCGTACCCGTCAGGATCATTGCTGAAGAACGCAAGCGTTCCCACTGGCAGGTCGGTCTGCGAAACAAACAGATCAAGGTCGGACGCAATAGATTCTGCAGTCACCGTGATCTCGGTCATTTCCGGTACAATTCCCTGCAGCGAAAGGGTGGCCGAATCCGTCGCCTGGGCGGATACTCCGGCGATTCCAACGATCATCAAGACCGTTCCCAAACCAAACAATTTTTTCATGGCTAGCTCCTTCACTTTGCGGCCCCTCAACACCGAAGTGTAAAGGCGCCCTTAATTAATTGCCCTACAGGCGGTTTCGCGGCGTGTAACATGCCCGATACCGCTCTGTACCTCTTTAAAAATCGTTCAAAAACTCTAAAATGTCAAGACGAAAGATCTAATACTGTCTTGCAAGACATAGAATTTACAAAGTAACAAAGGGGCACCTCTAAAAACTGATCGATTTTTTCGAGGTGCCCAAAGGATAGCGTACCGTGCGTTTTTACCGTATAGTACATATTCGGAGGAACAACGCATGAACAACACACCGGCATTCCACAGCGAAATAAACGACTTGTATGTCTCGAATCCCTATCCGTCTTTCGGCGAAACCGTTACCGTCCGCCTGCGAGTCCCGCGCGCCGGTGCACCCGAAGGAGCTGCTGCACCCGAAGGAGCCGCCGCCTCCCGGCGCGTTCTGCTCCGCCGGCTCGAAAACGGCACGAATGTACACATGTCCATGCGGTTTGAACGCTCGGATACCTTGTTCGACTGGTACGCGTGCGACCTGCGCATAAACCAGAAAAACGTCCACTGGCATTTTATCATTATCCAGGGCACAGAAACTTTCTATTATACACGCAAGAGTGTTACCCGCTATCCGCCCACCGAAGATCATGATTTTGTACTGATAGCCGACTTTGAAAACCCTGACTGGGTGCCCCGCTCGGTGTTCTATCAGATTTTTGTCGACCGCTTCCGCAACGGAAATCCGGCAAACGATGTTGAAAACGGTTCATACGTTTTCGACGGGCACCCGACCCGAAAAAACGAATGGGGTTCGGTTCCTCCGGAATACAGCGAAGCCCATTGCCTGGACTTTTACGGCGGCGATCTTGAAGGCGTGCGCGACATGATCCCCTGGTTCAAGGAAATCGGCGTGAACGCACTCTATCTCAATCCGATTTTTTCCGCCCGTACCAACCACAAGTACGACTGCATCGACTATTTCAGCGTCGACGAAGCCTTTGGCGGGGGGAAGGCTCTGAAAGACCTGACCGACGCGCTCCACGAAGCGGGCATGCGGGTACTCGTTGATGTTTCAATAAATCATACGGGATCGGATCACCCCTGGTATCGCACGGCACTCGAAAATCCCTCCTCCAGCGAACGCTCCTACTACTACTTCGACGATCAGGGCAGCGCAAAGAAATGGCGGGGAGTGGAATCTCTCCCCCAGCTCAATTACGGCTCGCAGGAACTCCGCGGTCTGATTTTTGAAAACAACGATTCTTTGGTGCGGAAATACATCTCTGAATACGGAATCGATGGATGGAGATTCGACGTCGCCATGGACACCGGCAGGAACGACCGCGATCAGCTGGGCAACGACATTTTTGCCCGCGTGCGCTCGCGGACCAAGGAACTGAAAAAAGACTGCTACTTGATCGGCGAACACTGGAAAGATAATATCTCGTATCTGCTCGGCGACCAGCTGGACGGTATGATGAATTATTTTGCCTCTTCCCGGCCGTTGCGCACCTTTGCCGGCGAAACCGAACGCTATCTGGTGGGCGACGGCATTCCGCTGGAGCCGGGAACCGGTATCACAACGGGAACCGATTTGGCCGCACAGATTCTGCAGCACTATGCGCGTCTGCCGAACCAGATTGCCTTCCTGCAGTTCAACCTGATCGATTCGCACGACATTCACCGCCTTCACAACAACCAGGCAGTACACAATTTCGGCGTGTATTCCGGTATTGTCATGTTTATGTACCTGCTGCCCGGAACGCCGAATGTCTACTACGGCGACGAGATCGGGCTTGCAGGCCGCGTCGATACTGTCGAAGCCTGCCGGTACCCCATGGAGTGGGACCGTTCGAAGCATAATACCGAATTCTATAATCTGTATACGAAACTGTCGCACCTCAAGCAAGCAGAAAAAGCCCTGCAGTGCGGCAGCATGCGCATCGTCTATGCGGACGACGACGTCTGCGTTCTCGCCCGCTGGTACGATGAAACCGCCTTTGTTGCAATCCTTGCAAAGAACGCCGAATCGAAAACCCTTGCGCTCCCGCTTTCTGCTATCGGTGCAGCGGACGGCTCCCGGTGGACCGACGCGCTCGCCCTGAACGGCGGGCACTTTGCCGGAACAGTCCGCAACGGCTTTCTGGATGTCACAATCGGAGTTCGAGGTTCAGTATTGCTGCGGGGAACAGTGCTCAAAGGCTGACCCTGTCACTCGAGGTCGGGGAACGCCCTGCTCCAGAAAGCGGGCAGCGGCGCCGCCCCTTCGAGTGTTCCGGAAGGAAGAGAAATCGAGAATCGGGCCGCGTGGAGCGCCTGGTAGGGGAGGACGAGCAACGTGCGATCGTCGTCCGTCATCTTCCCGTCGATAAAACGCAAGAATATTTCGCTGTCGTGTCCGTAGAGTTTGTCTCCCGCAACCGGATAGCCGAGCGATTTGAGCGTTGCGCGGATTTGGTGCGTGCGGCCGGTAAAAAGTTGTGCGCGCAGCAGCGTGAAGGTTCTGTCCGAGCCGGGGAGTGCGAGCAGGGCCAGGGGAGCGAATTGCGTTTTGCACCAGGCCCGGGCGCCGGCATCGATGACGCGTTCTGGTGTGGAAGTGCCGTCCGAGCTGACAAACCGAAGCGCCTTACGCACGGGCGAAGAAGCGTCGTTTTCCAGATAGCCGACCGCATCGAGTTCGTGCGCGAAATTTCCTTCGACAAGCACAAGATACTCTTTGTCCGCCAGACCGCTCTGCATGAGCGTCTGTGCTTCCCACGCGGCGGCGCTGTTTTTTGCGGCAAGCAGCACGCCCGAAGTTTCGCGGTCGAGCCGGTTGACGAAGAAGAGGCTGCCGTACCGCTCGAGGAGGAGGTTCCAGAGCGTGTGCGTGCGGTACCGTCCGGTTGGATGCACCGGTAGGCCAGCGGGTTTATTGATAAAAAGATAGTCGTCTGTTTCCAGCAGCACCGACCAGTTTTCGTCGACTTCAGGTTCTTCCACGGGCGCTCCGGTCCACGAAATGAGTGCTCCGGTACATAGCACGGCGTCGGGCTGCGCGGGTGCAGCTGCTGGTGTTGTCGCGGGTGCTGGTGCCCCATTTTTCTGCCCGCCGGCATTTGCGCAATCCAGACTCAGCCTGCCCGATTCGATTTCTGCCAGCCAGTGCGTCCGGTCAAGGTAGGTAAAGCGCGAAGATATGTAGTCCAGGAGCGTCCGTCCCGTTGCATCGGGCGGAACGGTAATGGTAAGTGTTCGCTGTTCGGTTGCTGCTGCCACGCCGCCGATTTTAGCGGGAAACGGAACATTTGGCTATGCCGCCAACGTGCATCGTTCTTTGAGCCGATTTCAAAAGTCGGTTACTTTTGAAATCGGCTTTTGGAGAAAAACCACAAGTCTTTCTATTATAAAGACTTGTGTTTTTTTCTCCATGTGCATCTAAGGTTGCTCTTTCAAAACTTTCCGATTTTTGAAAGAGCCTCGTCAAACTGTAAACCTGTTGATGAATATGACAAAATATAATATAGTGTCTAAATGAGCAACCAAACCACCAAGAAACCCGCACACCGTGCGGCAGACTCCCAGTCCGCATCCGGCGCGGCAACACCCGGCGCGCCGACAACCATTGCGGCGATTTTAAAGCAGACCGTCGCAACGCATCCTGACGGCATCGCGCAGCTTTCGAAAAACCAGTGGGGCCAGTACAAGCCGAGCACGTTCATGGATTTGTACGGTGAAGCGGGCGATTTCGCCGCCGGGCTTTCGAAACTTGGGGTGGGAAAGGGAGACGCGGTCGGCCTTATATCGGACAACCGGCGCGAATGGCTGGTAGCCGACCTCGCAATCCTGGGCCTCAGGGCGGCCGACGTGCCGCGCGGGCGCGATACCCTGCCGAATGAGCTTGCGTTCATTCTTTCGCGTGCGCAGTGCAAGACGGTCATTGCAGAAAACCTGGAGCAGGCCGAAAAAGTGCTGGGCATCAAGGCGGATCTTCCACTCCTGGAGCGGCTCATCGTGCTCGATCCGCAGTCGGCGCTTCCTGCCACGCCTGTTTCCGCGGGCGCGTCCGAACCGGGCGGGAACACCGGTATCGAGATGTACAGCTATCGCGCGATTCTCGATCTCGGCGTCGCGCTCCGCTCGACCGACGCGGACTTCTGGGAACGCTCGCTCGACGCGGTGCAACCGGACGATCTTGCAACCATCATATTTACATCGGGCACAACCGGCGAGCCGAAGGGCGTACCTCTGACCCACATGAACTTCTGCCATCAGCTGCACCAGATCCCGTATGTTATAGAAATCTCCGCGGGAGACATCTTCCTTTCGGTTCTTCCCGTATGGCACGTATTCGAACGCATCGTGCAGTACATATCGCTCATCAGCGCGGCAACCCTTGCGTACTCCAAGCCGATCGGCAAAATCATGCTCCACGACTTTTCGGTGGTGCGCCCCATGTGGATGGCCTCCGTCCCGCGCATCTGGGAAGCAATCAAGCAGGGCGTCCACAAGAACGCAACTGCGAACGGCGGCGCCAAAGCCGCACTCTTCAATTTCTTTTCCTGGCACGGCTCGCTGTACGCCAATCTGATCGCACAGTTCCGCGGCCTTGCGCCCCAGTTCAAGAAGCGGTCGAAGGCGCTGGACAAGCTCCTTGCGATCGTTCCGCTCATCATCCTGTGGCCGCTCAAGGCGCTCGGCGACGCACTCGTCTTCTCGAAGGTGCGCGCCAAGCTCGGCGGACGCTTCCGCGCCGGCATTTCCGGCGGCGGCAGCCTCCCTGCGGACATCGACGAGTTCTTCGCAGCCGCCGGCATCACGCTGATAAACGGGTACGGACTGACCGAAACCGCGCCGGTCATCGCGATCCGCAACTTCTTCCATCCCGTGCGCCTTACCATGGCGCCGCTGCCCGAAACCGAGCTGCGCATCGTGGACGAAAACGGCAAGGAC
>SHOL01000342.1 GCA_004294945.1 Treponema sp. | reverse complement strand
GAATAAATACAAAATACTTCTTCATTTATTTAAATATTTAAAAGTTTATGGAAATGGTTCCCCTGAATGACCGTCCGGGCATCGGAAAGTTGCGGACGATCTCGTAGTTCTTGTTTCCCAGGTTGAGGGCCTCGACCGACAGGCCGATCCTGTTGTGTTTTATCTCAACACTCTTCGACAGCGAAATGCCGTGATCGGCATACCCGCTCAACCTGTTCTCCGGCATGTTCTGTGCCGAGGTGTACCGTGTTCCCGACCACAGCAACGTGTAAGCCGCGTTTAGCCAGGGCGTTTCCACAACAGCCCGGCCCGAACCCGAGAAGCGGGGCGTATAGGGCAATTGATGGTTATAGGCTGGGCTGCCGGGGTTGGACTTGTTTCGGGAATCCTGAAAGGTGAACGAACTTCCGGCAAGCAGCTTTACCTTGGAGGAAAGCGCAAAAGCACTTTCCAGCGCAATGTCCACGCCGCAAATCTCCACCGAGCCAAAGTTCATCATGCTCCACTCGAAGATGTTCCGGTTGGGGTAGGCGACAATCTTGTTGTTGATCTTGTTGAAATAGGCATCTGTGGTCATTGTCAGCAGCGGGAGCCGTTCGCCCGCGGACGTGGAATAAGTGAACCCTATGTTGAACTGATGCGTATCTTCGGGTTTCAGGTCCCGTTTCCCCACGCGCGAATAATACAGGTCGTTGAAGGTGGGTAGCCGGAAAATATTTTTGTAGAACGCCCTCAGGCGGAAATCGATCGCTTCGAAAGGCTGGAACGTTAGGCTGGAGTATGGGGAGAGCCTGTGCCGGTTGTCTGCAGCCGTACCCGACCGTACGTGCTCCGATGTCTGTGTGTAAAGCAGGCTGGCCGTGGCCAGGAGCCGGTCGGAGACGTACTTCGCGGCAAGGCTCGAGAGTGAGGTGTAGCGGGTGGGGTAGGCAAAATCCGGCAGATTGGCCGACATGTTGTTCATCACGACATCCGTTGATGCTGAGAAAGAGAGGTTCTCCAATGCCCTGAACAGGGCCGAAAC
>SHOL01000341.1 GCA_004294945.1 Treponema sp. | reverse complement strand
TTCTGAAGCTGCTCCTCGGTTATGACTCCGGATGCGACGAGCGTGTCTCCCAGCCTGAGTGTCTTTGCCATGCCGATTCCCCTTTGTGAATTTGCTTCAGATAGTACATCGAATAATAGCTTAAGGAGGGGGAATTAACAACAGCAGCCGCCCATTTCGGGGCGGCTGCTCTTCTTTCAAACAGGATTTCCGGCGGCGACCTGCTCTCCCACGGATAGCCTCCGCAGTACCATCGGCGATGGAGGGCTTGACTGCCGGGTTCGGCATGGAACCGGGTATGACCCCTCCTCTGCGGCCACCGAAAATCCAATTCATTTACCGGCGCTTCTCTCAAGCGAATCAGACGAAAGACTAAACAGAGACAAAGGCCTCGGCGTATTAGTACCGGTCAGCTCAACGCATCGCTGCGCTTACACCTCCGGCCTATCAAACCCGTAGTCTACGGGACGCCTTACTTCCTTACGAAACGGGGTATCTTATCTTGAAGACGGCTTCCCGCTTAGATGCCTTCAGCGGTTATCCGGTCCGAACATAGCTACCCGGCGTATGCAACTGGCGTCACAACCGGTACACCAGCGGTTCGTCCACTTCGGTCCTCTCGTACTAGAAGCAGATCTTCTCAAATACCCTACGCCCGTGGTGGATAGGGACCGAACTGTCTCACGACGTTCTAAACCCAGCTCACGTACCGCTTTAATGGGCGAACAGACCAACCCTTGGGACCTGCTTCAGCCCCAGGATGCGACGAGCCGACATCGAGGTGCCAAACCTTGCCGTCGATGGGAACTCTCGGGCAAGATCAGCCTGTTATCCCCAGGGTAGCTTTTATCCGTTGAGCGACGGCCATTCCATTCTGCACCGCCGGATCACTAGCACCGACTTTCGTCCCTGATCGACCCGTCGGTCTCTCAGTCAGGCTGCCTTATACGCTTGCGCTCTTAAAGGGCGGTTTCCATTCGCCCCGAGGCAACCTTCGCGCGCCTCCGTTACTCTTTGGGAGGCGACCGCCCCAGTCAAACTGCCCGCCTG
>SHOL01000011.1 GCA_004294945.1 Treponema sp. | reverse complement strand
GGTTCAAGTCGAGCAGATGGCCGAAGCGCTCTTTTTTGGTTTCCAGATAGTTCCGGTCGTGCTCATGGGCGGGCAGTTCATGCGGAACGCGCTCGGTCACGGCAATGCCGTTCCGTTCGAGGTCTTCCACCTTTTCAGGGTTGTTCGTCATCAGCCTGACGCTCCGGATGCCGATCTTCCGCAGCATCTCCGCCGGTACCCGATAGTCGCGCTCGTCCGCCGCGAAGCCGAGGGCAATATTTGCGTCCAGGGTATCGTAGCCCGAGTCCTGCAGGGCGTAGGCCCTGAGCTTGTTCACCAGCCCGATGCCCCGGCCCTCCTCCTGATGATACAGCACAAGGCCTCGCCCCTCGCGCTCGATCAGCGAAAGAGCATGGTGCAGCTGCGGGCCGCAATCGCACCTGAGGCTCCCCAGCGCGTCCCCGGTCAGGCAGGCCGAATGCACTCTGACGAGCATGTCCTCGCCGCCGCCGATCTCCCCTTTCAGGATGATGATATGATCCTTCCGGTCCCGGTTGTTCACGAAGCCGATTATCCTGAACCGTCCGTATTCGGTCGGAAAATCGGCCGCGGACACTACCGTCACGCAAATTTCGCGCTCGCAGCCTTCGCACCGCATGCCCCGCGGACACGCACGCAATTCTTCCATATTCTGGGCAATAATTTCGTCAATCGTTGGCGTTTTCATGATTCGATTATAGCACGGCAAAGCTTGAGAAGCTCAAGATTGAGCCTCGCACTTGTTGCTCGTCGAACGACAACGCCCCGGATTAAGCATCCGCCGGGGTCGATTCTCGATTCGCGTAGTAAGTTGTGTTAATGGAATTCTACTTCTTACCGTAGATTTCCTGGTGGTCGCCGATATTCACCAGAATTATTTCTTTTTCGTTGACGATGAACTCAAGCGATATTCTGTATGACAAATTGATGGAAACTGAATAGCCCTCGAAGGTTCCCGTCATGAACTGATGCAGACGAAGCGACGGAGAAGCTTATACATTGCCGACTCTGTTCATATGTTCTTCGATAGAGCCGGCGAAATACCTTCCCTCCTCGACATCCCTTCTAGACTCCCGGATGGCATACTCCAATTCCATTTCGCGCAGCTGATTGTATTCTTCTATTGGAAGGATTACGTACTTCTCGACACCGCGGACCGTAATCACGACACCCTGATTATCCTCAGCGGATTCCTCGATTGCGGAAATGCCTTTCACCTTCAGGTCGTTAGCAGTAATGCGTCCGAACATACTATTTCTCCTCGTATAATAGCATTATCTATCGCACTGTATTGCAAGCGATTCACATTCGGTGCGTTTCCATCCATGTCACCGCAAAATCGACGAGGCTTTTCTGGTTAATCAGTTTGCAATCTGCATTCCCGACCTTTCCGCTCCGTATTTCATGTTCCTGCTCGTAGGCTTTTCCGATCTCTTCAAAGTCATCCGAAGAAATTTCGATGTCCTCGAATTCTTTCCAGTGCGTGCCGTCCTTTTCCCGGACAGGCATGCCGTTCCTGATGCGCTTTTTGGCAGGATAGTCCGCCAGGTGCTCCGCCAGATGCAGGGACGTATTGTTGTCATGGCCGACGCCGAGCAGCAGAATGAATCCGTTAAGCTCATAGATTCTTCCCAGAGGGCTTTGCGCATTCAGGGCATAGTCGTAATGGTCATCCTTGACGACAGACTCCTTGTGCTTGCCCCAGGCGGCAAATGAAAGCTGGGGATGCGAACTTCGAACGACCGAATACTGCTTTCGGAATGTCTCCGCAATCGTTCCCATTCCCCGCGTCGGCGTCAGGTCCTTGTCGAAACACGGCATTTCCTTCCTGATAGTCTCGAACCAGGCTTCCGGGACAGGCGGATTGCTCCAGCCGGCAGGATCGGATAGATCGCCCGAATGAGCAGGCATCACCAGCGTACCTTCAGGGGAAAGGACTTCCTCGAGCGAAAGTATGACACTGACAGCGCCGCCGCACACCCAACCCAAAGAACTCAAGGATGAATGCACGATCAGCGTCATTCCGCTCTGCACCCCCAATGTGATAAAATCCGCTTCCAGCGTAGAAACCGTATTCGGCAGCGTATGCAAAAGGCTGATCGCGTCCTGTTCACTCATTCGTTTTACCCTCGTTTAAAAGCTCGGCGTACAATACGTAGTTCTCGTCGTCGAAGCAGACAAACACGCATTTCCGATCGCATCCGCTTTTATCTTAGTTATATCGGCAAAAGCGACCATTTTATCAATATGCGGTAATATCGGTATATAATAACACAACAACCCACCCCCGATCGGAGGACACGATAAACCCGTACGAAAAGATTCTGGAGCGGAGCAAGGCAAAGCACAAGGAAGTGCTGAAGAAGATGAGGCACCTGTCGAAGCTTAATAAGGTCGGATTCGATTCGTTCGTGCACGAGTGCCACCGGACGGTGTTCGCGAAGATCGACTGCACTGCATGCGGTTTGTGCTGCAGGAATTTTGGACCACTGTTCCGCAATACGGACATCAAGCATATCTGCGCGGAAATCGGCACCGATCCGAAACGGTTCACCGAACGGTACCTCAGGCAGGATCCGGACGGCGTGGGCTTTCTGCTGAAGGAGCTTCCGTGTCCGTTCCAGCGCGCCGACAATACCTGCGAAGTGTACGAAGAGCGGACGCTTTCGTGCAAAAGCTTTCCGCATACCGAATCGGTGAACATACAAAAAAAGCTCGTCGGGCTCGCGCTTGATTCGCTCTATTGCCCGGCGGCTTTCCTGATCTGCGAAATGATAATGGCCGAATACTAACATTGAGCGGACCGGTTCCGGAACCTGGTCGGTCTACACCGGGCAGGCGTTGAACTCCCCGGGCACTGTGTCGAATAACAGGCGAAAAAGTGTTATAGTTGCATACTATGAAGACAGCACAACGGTATCGAATTTCTTCTATATATAAGGCACTTCTGCTCTTCTCGCTGGCAGGCAGTTTGGCGACCTTTTCTTCGTGCCAGACGATGGGCGGAGGGATTAAAGCCGATAAACACACCGGCACCCAGGCAGGCGCCCAGGTGGACACCCAACAGGGTGCCACACAGGACGCCCAGGCGGGAGCTCCAGAGTGGACGCGCAAGACGCCGAAATCGGCGGAATTTCTGTATGTCGTCGGATACGGCAAGGTGGCGGATCGCACGACGTCCACGAAACGCGCGGTTGCAGACGGGAA
Organism: Treponema sp.; assembly: GCA_004294945.1. Classification (GTDB taxonomy): domain Bacteria; phylum Spirochaetota; class Spirochaetia; order Treponematales; family Treponemataceae; genus Teretinema. The sequence continues at coordinate 26,751 of SHOL01000011.1, read as the reverse complement.
GGACCAGATTTCGAAATGGCTGGAAACGAAGGTCCAGACGATTCTTCTGGAGCACACATCCGAAACCGCCTCGTCGTCGAGGAGTTCGGTAACCGAAACTGCGCTGGAAATTTCCCGCTCGGTGTCGAGGGCGTCGATTTCCGGAGTTGTGCAGAAGGCTTTCTGGGCTGAATCCGACGGCGGTGTCTGGGTGCTGCTGGAAGTGCCCCGGGCGGTTCCGATTCGTCAATTCGAGGAAGCGGCACACACGCTTACCCGCCGGGATGCTGCCGCCTGGAGCGCACAGAAGATGAAAGAAGCCCTCAGAAAGCTGGAAGAAGAGCTGTAATTGATATCAGAATTATCATCCCACGGAGAAATCGGATATGAAAGCTGTTAGTGGATTCGCCGCGCTGGCGTCGTTGCTCTGTCTTGTCTCGTCGTGCACGAGCTTCCCCGAAAGGGGGGCTTCGCCGGATGGTTCTGTGGAGGAAGGACTGACGCCTGTGTCGAACACGAGGCACTTCGATGCGCTTTGGAATTTGGATGATTATCCGATGAATGTGTTTTACGGTCTTGCCGCGCCTTCCGGCGATCGGGAAGCAATGGCGGCCGAAGCGCTGTACCGGTGTGCGCGCAGTGTTGCGATCAGTGAGCATTTGTATGTCAGTACCGGTCTGGTAACGGAGTCGGCGGGGGCGCAGCTGCAATCTTGGGCGTCTCGCGGGGAAGCGGTGTACGATGAGTCGTCGATCGAAGGTATTGCTTCGCGCTTGAAAACGCTGGAACTGATTGAAGGGAAAGAGGGGATGCTCTTGATTGCAGAGGACCCGGCGAAAACGGCTGTAAGGCGGCCGGACGCAGGCGGGCGCGACAAAACGGGGCGGCCAGCCTGGATTGACAGTCCGCCCCAGATTCCGGGATATATTGCTGCGGTCGGCGAAACGAAGGGGTACCGGTTCCTGACGGATTCGCTCGAAGCGGCGGACATTGGTGCTGCGTATGCGCTGATGGAAGCAAGCGCCGATACCGTAACCGAAGCCCGATCGTACAGCGAGACGGCGAAGGCAACCGGGCAGACGCAAACCGGGGAGGCAGGCAGGAATGGTGTTTTCCAGCTTTCGCGCGGTACTATTCAGGGGTTTTACGTGCTTGCGCGCTGGTTTGATGCGCGGAAGAATGTGTACTACACGCTTGCCGTTTGTCCGGTGTGAGTGTGGTATGCTGTCTGGCATGAAACGGTTTTCTGCGCGACCCGGCGCCGGCAGCGCGCGATTCGGCACGGCTGGTAACACGCGCGCGATTCTGCCGGATCGGTGCGCCGCACCAGGCAGCGTTCTGACAACAGGCGCGCGATTCGGCGGTGGCGGCAGGGTGCGACCCGGCGCCGGCGGCGCGCGGTTCGGCTCGACTGTCTGTGTCATTGCAGCCATTTTTCTTTCCGCCTGTGCGTCTGTGCCCCCGGGAGAAAATGTGGACGCCGGAGTACTTCGGAAGTCGGCTGGAAAGCAGCAGTCCGGAGCGCACAGTCCGGGCGAGATTGCAGCAGCGCGGCAGCGCGTGGTCGATTCGGCAAAAGTTCTGCTCGGGCAGAAGCCCGACGCTTCGGTCCAAGTTGCAGGCAGGCAGTTTACGCTCGACTGCATCGGAACGGTAAGCGCGGCCTGGTGGGGAGCTGGCTACGATATTCAGCGCGACTTTGCAAAATACTCGGGAAACGGAGTTCTCAGGTTGTACGCAAGCATGAAGGACTGGGGCGTACTGCATGAAATGCGAGACCCGAAGCCCGGTGATGTGGTTTTTTGGGAAAACACCTGGGACCGCAACGACAACGGCGTTCTGTACGACGACGGGCTGACCCATGCCGGCATCGTGATCGAAGTCGAGAGTGACGGCACCGTCCACTACCTCCATTCAAGCTATTCCCGTGGCGTCGTAATTGCGTACTTCAATCTGAAGCACCCGGCCGAGCCCTTCGGCCCCGGCGGCAAGGTGTGGAACTCGCCGATGTACCTGGGCGCCAACTACAACAAAACCAACAACCCTCCGCGGTGGCTTTCGGGAGACCTCTGGTCGGCCTTCGGCGATGCGGGCAAAACAGCGGAGCAGCTGCGCTGACAAGTTGCGCGGTTCTGCCAACAGGCGCGGTTCTGCCAACAGGCGCGATTCGGTCGGGTAAAAATACTCCCCCTTTTTCGGTAAATACTTGTAGCGCGTTTTGTCTTCCGGCTTCAGCATGAATTATCCCATAAACGGGAAACAGAAGGAGGATCTGTTCATGAAAAAGCTTGTACCGTTCATTCTTGGTGCCGTCGCGCTCCCCGCCGCCCTGCTTTCGTGCGCCTTCGACGCCGAACTGCCCGAAGAAACCACCGAAGCGAATGCAGCCGCCGCAGAAAGCAGCTCCGAACGCGCTCTGCTCAAAACAATAGCCACCGCTCCCGCCATGTATGACTACATTTGCCTGAACTACGGCAACCCGACAGGCCCCATCTCGATCACCAAAGGCACGCTCAAAACCTTTTGGTCGACTAAAACTATGTACCTTGTCGCCCTTTCAGGCACCGAAATGAAATCAGGCCAGGCCACGGGAATCGTCAACGACCTGCAGGCCGGCTTCAGCATCGACGGAGCCTACGTCAACTCGGTCGTCAGCAGCATACAATCCTGCATTCCTGCCGGATCCAACATTGTTTTCGCAGGCCACAGCCTCGGCGGCATGGTTGCCCAGCAAGTGTCCGCGAACGACACTATCAAAAAAAAATACACCATCCTGAACACCGTCACCTTCGGCGCCCCTCTCATCACCTTCATCTGGCGCGAAGGCTCGGTCCAACGGCTCGGCGACAAGAGCGACATCATCCCGACGCTCAGCATCTCCAGCCTCTTCGCAGTCACCGCAGTTTGGAACGTCGCTGGCCTCAACCGCGAAGACGGCGGCTACGGCATAAACCTCCTCGGCGCGCACAAGGACAGCTACGCCCGCACCGACGTCTGGGGACGCTGGAACGCAATCGGCTACAAGGACTCTACCGGCACAATCACACTCGACCTCTCCACAAAACGCCAGTGTCCCGCCCCCGCAGGATGGAATTTCTTCTAACGGACATCTCTACCAGCCGAGTTTTGTGTAAGGCATCCTGAAACTTCAAGCGCCAACAGGGGCGAACTTCGGGCCTTGCCCCGGAAAGAACGCATTTATACGGGCGAACGCCTATCAGACGGACGTGCGATTTTCGGCTTTCGCCGCCAATCGCACGTCTTACTAATGGAAAGAAAAGTAACCGACTTTTGAAATCGGCTCACCTTCAAAATTTCTCGTCAGCGATCCTTTATTGGTATATACTGAAAAGCACCTCTAAAAAAGTCGATCTGAGCCGAACGCGCATACAACCGTGCGCAGCCGGTTCCCGGCTATCCACTAATCCCGGAAGGAAAACGCATGTCGGACACAGAAAAAAAACCACACAGAAAGTTCAGTTTGGCCCACATTTTCGGCACCTGGACACCGCCTCCCTATCTCCGCCTGATCGGTAGGGGAATCGCCCGGTCAGCACGCGCTGCTGGACGCTTTGCGTCAAAAAACCGCAAAGCAGGCTTCGTCGCCCTCGCCGCTGCCATAGTCCTTGCAGGCGGGTTTTTCGCATTTACCTGGTATCAGGCCAGACAGCCGAAAATGCTCGAAATCTCGTGCTCGGTAGACGGTCCGTATACGCGAACAGACTGGGAGGCTCCGATTCCGGCTGTCTACCTCATGTTCTCCGGTTCGGCAGTTCCCGCTGGGGAAGAAGGGAAAACAGTCACCGAAGGTATTACACTCACCCCTGCCCTTCCCGGTACCTGGACATGGGAAACGGACAGCACGCTTACCTTCCGGCCCGATCAGGACTGGCCGGTAGACCAGCGGTTCAAGACGGAATTTGCCAAAGGCTATTTCCCCGATCACATAAAGATTTCGCGGACGGTCGAATTCTCGACCGAACCCTTCCGCCTGTCGCTCCAGGACTGCGAATTCCACATAGATCCCCAAAACGCAGAAGTCAAGCGCGTGATTGCCACAGTCAGCGCAAACTGGCCGATCAATCCTGCAACGCTCGAACAAAACATCGTCATAGAGCCGGAGATGCAGGCAGACTCCGGAACACTCAAAAAGCGCGAATATCGGGCGAGCGTTTCCTACGATAAATACTATCTGAACGCCTACATTGTTTCCGAACCGGTCGGCATGCCCGTCGATTCGGTCAGCATGAAAGTAACCGTTAAAAAAGGCGTCTCGTCCTCCTCCGGCGGGAAACCCGCTCCGGAAGACGCAACAGCACGCGCAACCATCCCCGGCATGACCGGTTTTATGGAAATTGAATCCATCGAAAGCACCCTGGTTAAAACGCCGGACGAACGCTACCAGCGCGTTATTGTCCTTTCCGGAAACGGCGCCGTCTCCGGAACAGAAGTCCTCAAGCGGACGCATGCCTGGATCCTTCCGGTCGACCGGCCCGATCTTCCCGGCATCAAGGGCCAAAAAAACGTTTCCTGGAACATGATCGATCTGGTCACCCCGTCCATACTCGAAGTTTCCGAACGGCTCGAACTCGAGCTGGTCCCGAACGCCCTCGAACATAACAACATAAACAGCCTCACCTTCAAGGCTCCCGCCGGCCGGTCCATCTTTGTACGTGTCGACGACGGGCTCGAATTCTACGGTTCCTACCGCCAAAAAGGAGACCGCAAAGCCCTTTTCAGAGTCGAAGAATTCCCGCGGGAAATCCATATTCTCTCCGACGGCATGATCGTTCCGATGACCGGCAGCAAACGGCTTGCCCTGTATTCGCGCGGCATCGGCGACGTCCGGTTCAACATCGGCCGTATCCGGCCCGACGATATCAACCACCTGATATCCCAGTCCAACGGAGACCTCACTAATTTCCGCTTTGAAAACTGGAATTTCAATGAATACAACATAACCGAGCAGTACGCCGAACAGACCAGAGTATCGCTTGCGGAAGCGGGCGCGCCTTCCTGGTTTTCATTCGACTTTTCCCGCTACCTCTCGTCGATTCCTTCGAAGAGCCTGCGCTACGGTCTTTTCGTATTCACAGCCCAGGGAAATACAGACAACACCAGCCGATTCAGGGACCGCAGGCTCATCATGGTCAGCGACCTCGGTTTTTATGTCAAAAAGAACTACGACGGCACAAACACTGTATTCGTCCAGTCTATCGGATCGGGCGAACCGGCAGCCGGAGCTGAAGTTTCAATAGTCGGACTCAACGGAAATGCGCTTTCGACCATGACAACCGGCGCCTCCGGCCGTGTTGAATTCGCCGACGTCTCGGGTTTCAAGCGCGAAAAGCAGCCGGTTGCATGGGTCGTTCGGAAAGGCGAGGACCTCTCGTTCATGCCCTACGAAGCGAGTGGCCGCAGTCTTGACTGGTCCAACTTCGACACCGGAGGCGTAACCGGGGCAACCGATCCCAAAAAAATCAACGCATTCCTCTTTTCCGACCGGACCATCTACCGCCCCGGCGACGCCATGCACATCGGCATGATCCTCAAGTCCGGCGACTGGAAAATCAACCTTGAGCGCACGCCGCTCGTGTGCTCCATCGTCAATCCGAACGGCGCCGAGGTGTACACCAAAAACCTTTCGGCCTCGAGCGCCGGCTTCGAGGAAATCGAATGGAAAACCGAGGACTGGTCCCCCACCGGCGAATACACCGTAAGCCTCTACCACCTGATCGATGAAGCAAAGCGAAAGCTCGCCTTCCTTGGCTCGGAAACCGTAAAGGTAGAAGAATTCCTCCCGGACACACTGAGCATCAGGGCGAATCTCGTCCCGTCGACCGCTGCAGGCTGGATCAAGCCAAGCGCAATCGAAGGCAGGGTAAGCCTCCGCAACCTGTTCGGCAATGCGGCAGCCGGCAACGACGTGCAGGCCAGCGTCAGCCTGCGTCCCGGCTCGCAAGCCTTCCCCGCATGGAAAGACTACCGCTTCTCCGATCCCCGTGACGAAGGCAAGACCTACACTGAAACGCTCGGCTCGCTCGAAACCGATGCCGAAGGACTGTGCAGCTTCCCGATCGACCTTGCCAAATTCGAAAAAGCCACCTACCGGATGACCTTCTTCGCGGAAGGCTTCGAAAAAGCATCCGGCCGCTCGGTCCGAACCGAAGAATCCCTGTGGGTGTCGCCGCTCGACTACCTCGTCGGCTGGAAAGCCGACGGAGACCTCGGCTACATCAACGCAGCAAGCGAACGAAAACTTTCGCTTATCGCAGTCGGACCGGAGGCGAAGGCGCTCGCCGTCAAAGGCCTGACCGCACACATTTCGGAAATCAAATACATCTCGATGCTCGTCAAACAGCCGAACGGAACCTGGAAGTACCAGTCGGTCAAAAAGAGCGAACCGGTAGAATCCTTCCCGATCGAAATCCCGGCAAGCGGTTTCTCCTGGTCCATCCCCACGCTCCGCCAGGGCGATTTCGAGCTCGTACTGACCGGCCCGGACAGCCTTGAATACGCAAAAATCGCCTGGTCGGTGATCGGAGGCAAGAACATCGAACGCAGCCTGGACCGGATCGCCGAACTGGACGTCAAGCTCGACCGCACGGACTACAGGAACGGAGACTACGTGCGATTGTTCATCAAGGCGCCATACGCAGGATCAGGACTGATCACCATCGAGCGCGACCGCGTCTACACGCATACCTGGTTCACCTCGAACGGAAATTCGACCGTCCAGAGCATTCTTGTCCCCGAAAACATCGAAGGCAACGCCTACGTCACCGTCACCTGGGCCCGCTCAATCACCTCGGACGAAATCTTCATGAGCCCCCTGTGCTACGCCAGCGTCCCGTTTTCGGTCAGCCGCGACAAGCGCACCAACCGCATCACGCTCGGACTCCCGGAAACCATGCGCCCCGGTGAAGACCTCAAGATCGATTACTCGACTTCCTCGACCGGCAAAATCGCGATCATGGCCGTCGACGAAGGCATCCTGCAAGTCGGCCGCCACAAAACCCCGGATCCGCTTTCGTTCTTCTTCCGCAAGCGGGCGCTCGAAGTCGGCACCCAGCAGATCATGGATCTCGTACTGCCCGAGTTCAACATCCTTCGCACCATCGGAGCAATCGGCGGCGACGCCATGGCCGAAGAACTCAACCGCAACCTCAATCCCTTCAAGCGCAAACGGAACGTCCCCGTCGCATACTGGTCCGGCATTGTCGATTCCGGCCCGGAAAAACGCACGCTTACCTACCGCGTGCCCGACTGGTTCAACGGCACCGTCCGCGTCATGGCTGTTGCCGTTTCGGACAACACCATCGGTTCGGCCGAACAAAAACTCACCGTCAAGGCGCCCTTCGTCATCGTCCCGAACATGCCGGCCATGGCAGCCCCCGGCGACGAATTCGGCGTCTCGGTTACCGTCACCAACACAGTTACAGGATCAGGAACAGTACCGAAGGTCACGCTCTCCGCAGCTCCGCAATCGGGTCTCGCAATTTCAGGCGACACGTCCTTTGATTTCTCGATTCCCGAAGGCGGCGATAAAACCGTCACCTTCCGAGTCAAAGCCCTCGACGTCTCCAGCGACGCGGAAATCCGCTTTACTGCCTCGGGCGCAGGCGAAAGCTCAACAGCCGCAGCCAGGCTCAGCATTCGTCCGGCAGTCCCTTACCGGACAACAGTAGCGTCCGGAATAGTCCGCGACAAGACCTTACGCGTGCCGCTCGTCCGTCAGGTGCGCGACGAGTTCGCTATCCGCGACGCCAGCGTTTCGTACCTTCCGACGGGTCTTGCCAAAGGTCTCTGGTTCTATCTGAAAAACTATCCGTACATGTGCTCCGAGCAGATCACGAGCGCTACCTGGCCCTACCTCTACCCGAACCTGGTCAGGGAACTGGGCCTCGACCCAGCCGAAACGCGGGCAAAGATCGAAAGCACGGTGTCCATTCTCCAGTCACGCCTGCGCCCCGACGGCACCATCGGTACCTGGACCTCCGAATCAAATTCGGAACTCTACCTGAATAACTACTGCACGCTCTTCCTGATCGACGCACGAGACCACGGCTACTACGTCAGCGACACGCTCTACAACGCCTGCATCCGGGGAGTTGCGACTGTCGCAAATGCGGACGGCACGGACTGGTATTCGCTTGCAAACCGCTCGTTTGCCTGCTACCTCCTTGCGCGCAGCGGCACCATCGCAACACCGTACATCGAAAAGCTCCGCAAGGACATGAAAGACAACAAGGACGCGGCCGAAGGCTATGCCGGGCTCTTTCTTGCAGGGACTTCGGCCATCCTCAGGCAGGATCTCGAAGCCGGAAGACTTCTTTCGGAAGTGAAACGGGAGCTCAAGCACCCGGAAGAAAGCCCGTATGCAGATTCGCTGTGCTACCGCTCGATCTACCTCGACATTGTCGCGCGGCACTTCCCCTCGCGCATAAAGGACATCGGACCTGCGCTGCTGGAAGCGATCGCGGAAGATCTTGCGCACAAGCAATGCACCTCCCTTTCGGCAAACCATGCGCTCATGGGAATTGAAAGCTACCTTGCGCGGATGCCCTCCGCAGAGAGCGGAACCGTTACCGCAGCCTCGCTCGATGCGGACAAGGCGCGAACCGCGCTCGAGCTTGCCGGAGACATTCTCCGGAGCGCGGAGTATCCTGCGGATGCCGTCGAACTGGAAATAGAAAACCGTGGACGGCAGCCGCTCTTTTATCAGGCGACGACCGCGGGCTTCGACGAAAAGCTCCCGACGGCGGAAACAAAGGACGGCATCGAAGTGCTCCGCGAGTTCGTCGACGCAAAGGGAGCAAAGCTTGCCTCCATCAAGACCGGAGACGAAGTGCGCGTAAAGATAAGTCTTCGCACGACGAACGGCAAAACAGTCCGCGATGTCGCGGTAGTCGATCTTTTGAGCGCAGGATTCGAGCCGGACATTGTGTCCATCAGAACTCCGGCTGCTGCGTCAACCTGGAAGCCGGATTACACCGACATCCGGGAAGACCGCGTGGTGTTCTACGGAACCGTTGACGGAAACCTGAAGACACTTATCTACTCGGTTCGCGCGGTCAATCCCGGCACGTTCGCCGTGCCGCCGCTGTTTGCAGAAGCAATGTACGACCGTTCGGTTACCGCATTAAAGCCACAGGCGGCGATAGAAATCGGTGCGCGCTGACCGTAAAACAAAGGCTCCCCAGCCCGGGCAGCGCGCCCCCGTGCGACAAGGCCGGCGCACCGCATGGCGCGTCTCCGGCCGGCGCGTCGTCGTCCTTTGTGCCGTGTTGTCAGCGGCCGTCTTCGCGGTTTTCGTCATTCATGAGCGGATCGCGGGAGATATACTGAAAAACACTCCATTCTCGCTTGCGTATGCCGACCGCGCAGGAAATCTGCTGCGCGCCTTTCCCGCTGCCGACGGCCAGTACCGTATCCGCACCCGGCTAGCGGATTTTCCGCCCGGCTTCGCGGAAGCGATACTCCTGCAGGAAGACCGTTTTTTTTATGCGCATCCAGGGGTCAATCCTGCAGCCCTTGTTCGGGCAGCCCGTGAAACCTGGGTACGGAAAAGCAGACGCATGGGTGCCTCGACGATCACGATGCAAGTTGTCCGCCTTGCGTACGATATCAGGACAGATACGGTTCCCGGCAAGCTCAGGCAAATCGGTGCAGCCCTTTTGATGGATCTCTGCCACAGCAAAAAACGCATACTCGAAGCGTATCTCAACCTTGCGCCCGTTGGCGGCAATATCGAAGGATTCCAGGCCGGTTCCTGGTACTATTTCGGGAAACCCGCTGCAAAGCTCGACCTTTCGGAAATACTGCTGCTCGCAGTCCTTCCGCAGGATCCGGTCGACAGGCGCCCTCGAGCCGGCACCGTCCCGGACGAAACGCTTGCGGCGCGCAACGCGCTCTTCGAGTCCTGGCTCGCCGACCACCCGGAGGACGCAGGAGTCCGCGCCGACCTTGCGCTCCCGGTGCGCGCACTCTGTTCATTCCCGTTTACGGCTCCGCACTTTACGGAACGGGCCGCCCGGCAAAGCAGGCAACGCCCGGACGCCCAGGAAAGCCGGAGCGGCCGGCAGAGCGGGATCGCCCGCCGCAATCAGGCCGCAGGACAAGCCGGCGGCATCGTGCGCACCACGCTTGACCTGGGCATGCAGAGCACGGCAGAGCGCGAGCTTTCCCGCTGGATCGAACGAAACCGGGCGATCGGCGTCTCGAACGGCGCGTTGCTTGTGGCAGACCGGGAAACCATGGAAATCCGCGCAGCGGTCGGATCGGCTTTCTGGTCTGATGATTCGATCTCAGGGCAAGTGGATGGCACCCTTGCAAAGCGCTCTCCCGGATCAACCTTGAAGCCGTTTATTTATGCGCTCGCACTGGATCGCGGGCTTCTGCATCCTGCAACAATGCTCAAGGATACGCCGACGGGGTTCAATGAATACACGCCGGACAATTATCGGGGAGATTTTGCGGGGCCGGTGAGTGCGCAAAAGGCGCTGACCGACAGCCGAAACATTCCGGCAATTGCGCTTGCGCGGGATTTGGCATCCGGCAGCGGGGTTGCTCGAACCGACGATCTGTACGGCTTGCTTGAACGCGCAGGAATTGCGGGCTTGAAGGGGCGGGATCATTACGGACTTTCGATCGTGCTTGGAAGCGCCGAAGTTACAATGAACGAACTTGTCGGCCTGTACGGTGCGCTTGCGAACGAAGGAACGTACCGCGAACCGGAAATTTTTTCGCCGGTGGAGCACGCACTGTCTGCCACCGGCAAGGGTGAAAATTCGTCCGCCCGGCCTGTCGCACTTTTTTCAGACGAGGCTGCATTCATTACACTGCGGATGCTCGAAAGCAATGAGCTTCCCGTTGCGTCGCGCTCGCGCACAGTGGCGGATATTCCGGTTGCGTTCAAGACCGGAACTTCGATCGGCTTCAAGGACGCCTGGTGCGCCGCAATCGCCGGGCCGTTCGTAATGGCGGTCTGGATCGGCAACTTCGACGGGCAGGGAAACACGGCGTTTATCGGACGCTCGATGGCAGCCCCGCTTCTGTTCAACCTTGCGGACGCACTTCTTTCCGGCCTTCCGCCCGAGCAGCGAAGCGTTTCTGAGCTATATCCTGATAACGTATCCCGTGTGAACGTCTGCCCGGTTTCGGGCGCGCTCCCCGGATCTGACTGTCCGCGGACAGTTTCTACCTGGTACATTCCCGGTGTCTCTCCGATTGCAACGTGCAGAATTCACCGCGCTATCAATATCGATGTCCGCACGGGGTATCGAACCGATCGGCCGGAAGGACCGGATGTAGTTCGGGAAGTGCGCGAGTTCTGGCCGAGCGACCTGCTCGCGCTGTTTGCGGAGGCCGGGCTTCCCCGGCTTGTCCCTCCGCCGTATGCACCGGGAACATCCGGCTCCGATGCACGGCGGGCAGGGTTTCCTCCCGACATTATTTCGCCTCTTTCAAATACTACGTATGTGCTCAGAGCCGGCTCCGAATCGCGGAGGACGCTCGTTCTGCACGCAGCAGCAGACGCTGATGCTACGGAGCTGTTCTGGTTCGCGGATTCTGTATTCATTGGCCGCGCTGCGCCGGGGCAGAAACTCTTTTGGAATCCTTCAGCGGGAACCCATCTTGTTACCGCAGTCGACTCGAACGGTAGAACGTCCAGTGTAAAAATTACCGTGAGCGCCGGAGAGTAAGGCGGCAATCCGGCAACGACGGTGGCGAAAAACGCAGGAGTATGTGTTACACTGAGGGCTCTATACATGAACAGGAGACTGATGCATGAAAAAATCTGTATTCGATATTCCTTCGGCAGTTATAGCCGCACTCTTCCTCTTTTTGGGCTCGGCGGGAGCATACGCCTCGGGGGTGCAGGGGTCGGGAGACCTCGCAAAAAAAATCTTCCGGATCGGCGACATTTCTTCGGTCGATTTCGGGGCAGCATGCCGCCTTGTGATTACACAGGGCAGCGAGACCAAGCTGGAGCTGATTACCGACAAGAATCTGATGAACTATTTTACCGTGTCGGACAGAGGTGGAACGCTCCGCATAGATCAGGAACGAAACGTCAATGGAAGCAAGGAGCCGGTATTCAATTTGATGGTCCGCGACCTTACGAGGCTTGAGCTTTCCGGAAGCGGCACCGTGGAATCGCGGGGGTTTTCTACCGGATCGCATAAGACCAGGCTCACGGGTTCGGGCAAGATACGCTACGGCCGATTAACAGCCAAGGATGTGTTTCTGGAACTCACCGGCTCCGGGACCATTTCGGTGGACGACTGCAGGACAACCGGACTAAAAACCCTTGTATCGGGTTCTGGCGGCATCACCGTCGAGGGCTCCGGCGTTGTCGACACGCTGGAAGCGGTAATCACGGGCTCCGGCACTTGTGACACCTCAAAACTCCGTGCGCTCGACGTCGAAGCCCGGATCACGGGCTCCGGTTCGCTCGCGCTGATCGCCGAAAACACACTCGAATCGGTTATTACCGGCAGCGGAATAATTACCTACAGCGGCAGTCCATCGATGGATACGAATATCACCGGCAGCGGCCGCATCCGTAAACGCTGAGCAGGAGCTGCCGGCACAGGGACAACAGGCGCGCGGAAAAAAACATTCAGAGCGGATCCAAAGAAAACTCGTTGTACAAAGCGTTTATTTCTGTGGTACATTGAGACTGCACGCAATGAAGCTTGCGTGAAAAGGCCGGCATGTCCGGCCTATGTTGTCTGCTGTATCTGTACAATGGAGGAGAATTCATGAAACGTGTCTTTACTGCCCTGTGCGCACTCGCGCTTGCATCCGCAGTCCTCGCCGGCTGCGCAAAACCCGCAAACAAAAACTTCATTCTTGCGACCGGAGGAACCAGCGGTACCTATTATCCGTTCGGCGGATCTATCGCGAACATCTGGAATACCAAAGTCCAGGGAATGAACGTTACCGCCCAGTCCACCGGAGCTTCTGCGGAAAACCTTCGGCTGATCAGCAAGGGCGAAGCAGAATTCGCTATTGTACAGAACGATGTTATGGACTATGCCTTCAATGGAACCGACATGTTCGCAGGCCAGAAGCTGGACAACCTTGCGACCATCGGTACACTGTATCCCGAAGTCATTCAGATAGCGGCCTCCGCATCCAGCGGCATCAAGACTGTTGCAGACATGACGGGTAAACGCGTTTCCGTCGGCGACGCCGGTTCCGGCGTAGAGTTCAATGCAAAGCAAATCCTCGAAGGCTACGGACTTACGTTCGACGACATCAAGAAAGCGAACCTTTCATTTAAGGAATCGAGCGACGCCATCCAGAACGGAACGCTCGACGCATGTTTTGTTACGGCAGGAGTTCCGAACGCTGCGCTTCAGGAACTTGCGCTTACCGCAGGACTTGTGCTTGTTCCGGTAGACGGGGAAACCGCACGGGCGATTTCTTCCAAATACGCCTACTATACGGAAAAAATCATTCCCGGCGGCACCTACAAGGGCAATGATGCCGACCTTACTACTGTAGCCGTCAAGGCGACGCTCGCCGTAAGCTCCAAGCTCGACACAAAAACAGTCTACGAGCTTACCAAGGCTTTGTTTGAAAACCAGGCAGAGCTTGCGAACTCTCATGCAAAAGGAAAGGAACTGAGCGCAGCGTACGCAGTTACCGGCGTCTCTGTTCCCTTCCACCCGGGCGCAGCACAATATTACAAAGAAATCGGGCTGTCGGTCGAATAAGGGCTGTGTTCTCATGATTGAAGGACCGCGCCGCCTGCATCCGTCCGCAGGGCGAGAACCCGCACACCCGCGAGCTGCACAGGCGCGGGCTGCACAGGCGCTGGTCGCGCACCAGCGGCCCGCGCACCCGCGAGCCCTCTCGCGCACTAGTGCGCTGGCAGCAGCCGCTGTGCTGGCATTTCTGCTTGTCCTTTTTTTGCCGCTCTTCCCTGCACTCTGCCTGGAAGAGTCGAGCCTGCAGCGCAACCGCAGAAGGGATTCCGGCAGCGGCAATACCTTCGGGGGCGCTGCCGGCGGGGGGCATACCCTCGGCGCTGCCGCCAGTAGCAGATTCGGTGTTTTTTCACCGATTCTGCTTTCCGATGCCGACACGTTTGAAATTTCATATACCCATTCGGTCAACAAAGGTCGGGTTACCGACCTCTATACAGTCGGACCGGACGGCATCATGCTCGAAGCAACCCGCTTCGTTTCGTATGGAGCCGGAATGAACGATCCCGGCTCCGGCAACACATTCACATCTGTCGACGGACGCTTTGAAATCGGGAATATGCAGCTGCACATTCCCGTTCTCCTGCTCGCCGTCGGCGTCATCGCAGACCACGAGCTTTCCTATGCAGGCCGCACCCGGGTTCTCTCCGACATCTGGCCGCCGCAAACCACGCTGGCAATTTCGTACCGAAGAGCTTCGGTATTCGACTATATAAGGAGCACCATTCATGACCGGTAAAAAAAAGACTTCCGCCGAAGTTATCGAAGGAATAAGCAATTCCATGACTCCAACCTCCAACATGGAGGATATACAGGAGTACATGAAACAGTACGATCCCGAAGCCACCTACCGCGAACATAAATGCTGGAAACAGTACATTACAATAATCGTATCGCTCGTTTTCTGTTCGTTTCAGCTGTACGCCACGCTCTCGGGCACCCTAACTGCCCAGATACTCCGTTCAACCCATCTTGCATTCGTCATGCTGCTCGGGTTCCTGTTGTATCCCGCATCCAGAAAAATGCCGCTCAACACGCTGCCCCTGTACGACGTCGCGCTCGGATTGGCAGGCTTCGCCTGCTGGATGTACACAGCCGTCAACTTCGACACCCTCGTCCGCAGAACCGGAGACTTTCTCCCGATAGACATCGCAGTCGGCGTCGCCGCTATCCTGATACTGTTCGAAGCATGCCGCCGCATCGCCGGCATCCCGATCATGATCATCGCAGGCACCTTCATTATCTACGCCTTCGCGGGCCCCTGGCTTCCCGGGTTCCTCAATCATCGCGGGTATTCCTTTGAACGTGTCGTCGCCCACCTATACTACAACACCGAAGGCATCATGGGCACCCCCATCGGCGCCTGCGCAAGCTTCATTTTCCTGTTCATTATGTTCGGCTCATTTCTGGAAAAAACCGGCATCGGGCAGTTCTTTATCGACATCTGCAACGCCATCGCAGGGGGAGCAGCCGGCGGACCGGCCAAGGTCGCGGTATTAACAAGCGCCCTCGAAGGCACCGTTTCCGGCAGTTCCGTTTCCAACACCGTCGGCTCCGGCAGTTTCACCATCCCCATGATGAAACGCCTCGGCTACAAACCGGAGTTCGCCGCGGCAGTGGAAGCAGCTGCGTCCACCGGCGGGCAGATTATGCCCCCCATCATGGGTGCCGCCGCCTTCCTCATGGCCGAAAGCCTCGGCCTGCCCTACGTTACCGTAGCCAAAGCGGCAATCATCCCCGCTCTCCTGTACTTTTCCGGCATCTTCATCATGGTGCATCTGGAAGCCCGAAAACTCGGCCTCAAGGGAATGAGCAAAGAAACGCTTCCAAAGTTCCTCCCGCTCTTTTTAACAAAGGGCTATCTGATGCTCCCCCTGGCCGTCATCGTCTACTTCCTTGTCGAAGGCAAAACCGCAACCTTCTCGGCACTCATGGGCATCGTCTCGTGCGCGGCACTCGGCATCATCGCATCCATCATCGACATTTCCCGCGGCACAAGCCCCCGCATGGACATAAAAGACTTCGTCGACATTCTCACCAGCTCGGCCCGCAACATTATCAGCGTCGCAATCGCGTGCGGCATGGCCGGCATCATCATCGGCATCGTCACACTGACCGGTATCGGCCTCAAACTGGGAGCAGGACTCATCGAGCTCTCGCACGGAATACCTTTCATCACCTTATTTTTGACGATGATCGCGTCCATCATACTCGGAATGGGCACGCCTACTACAGCGAACTATCTAATCACCTCGACGATCACCGCCGGTGCTATTGTAGGCCTGGGATACGAACCACTGGCCGCCCATATGTTCGCCTTCTATTTCGGCATTATTGCAGACATCACCCCGCCGGTCGCCCTTGCAGCAATAGCGGGAGCCGCCATTGCAAAAGCCAAACCGATGGCGACGGCGCTCCAGGCAACCAAGCTCGCAATAGCAGCGTTCATAATTCCGTATATGTTTGTCTTTAATCCCGCAATGCTCCTGATCGACACCACAGCTGGCGAGGTGCTGTTCATAATCGTCACCGCCCTTGTCGGAATGATCGGCGTCAGCGCCGGCCTGGAAGGATGGCTTTTTCGCACATGCACCGCACTCGAACGGATTCTGCTGGCCGGAGGCGGCCTGCTCCTTATTACTCCCGGTCTGGCAACCGATATTGCAGGACTGTCCATTCTCACCGTTGTCAGCGCTATCCAGTTACTTTTCCGCGCCCGCGACAGAAAAAAACAGGTTACATTATAGGGAATTGGGCGTATACTTTAGTATCACATGAGGCAATCGCAACATATAATGTTTCAGGAGGATATAGACAATGAAAAAAGCAGCTCTAGCAGTATTCGCGCTGTGTTCCGTATGCACGCTCTTTGCACAGGAAGCCGTCAAAAAAGTATGGAACGACGGTACCAATGACTACGTACCGCTCGGAACCCGCGTCAAGCTGAGCGCCGGGAATCTGATCGAAGGATCGGGAACAATCTACTATACCTACAATTCCGGCGAGCCCGTCGAATACACTGAACCGATTGCCCTGAACGAAGAAGGCCAGGTGTGGATTAGTTATGCCACCCGCGACGTGTTCGGGCATGTCTCCAACCACCGCACCTATACCGCCTTCGTCGACGGAACCGCTCCCGACCCGAAGTACTTCGTGGAAGGTCCTTCCTGGATCGACGGCGACGTGTTTTATTTTACCAGTAATACCGGCTTTCTCCTGTACGGCGAAGACAACCTGTCCGGCACCGAACACATCTATGTCACGCTTTCCGGCTCGGACCAGGCATCCGACTTTGCCGGTTCGGACTTTCTCTACCTGACCGACAGCCCGGACGGCGAATACACCGTAGAAGGCTACATGGTCGACTATGTCGGCAATGCCTCGGAGACAGTCTCCGCAGTTGGCTACCTCGACAACACTGCTCCGGAAGTCACGATCGCCATCTCTCCCGAACCCGTTGAGCTCGGCGGAGAAACCTGGGTAGACCCGGCAGCGCGATTTACCATTTCCGCCACTGACGAGCTTTCTGGCGTCAATGCGATCTACGTATCGCTCAACGATTCGCCCTTTGCAAGCTACAAGTTCGATTCCAAACTGCCCATCAGCGGAACCCACTCTATTAAAATGTACGCGGTAGACAATCTTGGAAACAGGAGTGAAGTCAAGGAAGTATCATTCTCCAACAACCTGACCCTGCCGCCTGCAGAGCACGAGCTCGTACTCGACACCGGCCTGTAATCGCGCACGCACAACCAGCACCGCGCACAACAAAACTTCAATTAAAAGACCGGCCCTCTCGGGGGTCGGTTTTTTTGTGCGCTTCTTTTTTGCATTCAGCGCCTTCTTCTGCAATACTGTTATAGGTGCCCTATACAGATGGAGGAATGGAATGAGCATACTGGACTTCGACACCTTCGGCTTGCGTTTGCTGTGCATCGACGACAGCAAAACCCAGCTGTTACTGTACACCAGCGAACTGGACGGAATGTTTTCTGTTTCCACCGCATCTACCTATGAAGAAGCAATCGCCCAACTGACGTCATCGCAGCCGGATTTGATTCTGCTGGACATGAACATGCCGCGAGTGTCCGGCCTTGAGTTTCTGGACATACTGTCCAGCACGCCGCATTATGCACAGATTCCGGTTATAATCGTTTCCGGAGAAAACGACCCCGCATACGTCAAAGAAGCATTTATCCGCGGAGCAGCAGATTACGTCAGAAAACCCTACGACAGCGAAGAACTCATTCTCAGAATAACACGCATTTTCCGCCTGGTATCCGGCCACCGGGATGCGGCCGAGAAACGGACGGCAGGAAAATCGGCCCAGATACTCCTGGTGGAATCGCTGGCCGATCTTGCATCGGCAAAAGACAATGAAAACACGGGCCATTTACAGCGTATCGGATTATATTCCCGGGAAATCGCTGCTGCCGCGGCGGCAAGCATACGCTTCCGAACAGACATATCGGAGGAATTTGTCCAAAAAATTGCGGACATGGCCGCATTGCACGACATCGGCAAGGTAAACATACCCGAATACATTTTGTCAAAAGAAGGTCCACTTACGGATCGGGAATTCGATCATATCAAACGCCACACCACCGACGGAGCGCGGACAATAGACATGATCCGGCTGTCATTCCCCGACTATGCATTTCTGGATTTTGCGCGGGATATTATCCTGTATCATCATGAACGGTGGGATGGTTCGGGGTATCCGGAAGGAAAGACCAAACAGGATATACCGCTCGCTTCGCGGATTGTCGCAATCGCAGACGCCTTCGACACTATGACGCTACAACGAAGGTATGCCGAAGCAAAAGACTTTGATACAGCATTTGAAGAAATTCTTGCGGCCCAGGGAACCGTGTACGATCCGGATCTTGTCGTAGTATTCCGCCTGATTAAAAACAGGATCAAAGATATCTACGACAAGAATCGGGACCAAGGGTAAACAGAGCCCCCCGAGCGGAGGTCCGAAACCGCGACATCGCTACTTCGCTGAACCGCTACATCGCGACATCGCGACTTCGCTACTTCGCGACATCGCTGAACCGCTGCCGGATGTATCCGGCGCGGGCATCAGCTCTTTTTTCCCCGTGAAAAAACCGTCACTATCTTTTCAAAACCCTGCAAGACAACAATCATCACACCCATAAAAACAAACAATACAAGCATACCGACTCCCATAAGAATCAGACTCTGCTCGAACGCTACCATATCCATACGATTATCCTCCCTGAACTAACGAAGCAATACCGGCACAAGCGCCAGCACCAGTCCGCCGGCAACAACAGAACCGATCTGCCCGGACACATTCGCGGACACCGCATGCATCAAAATAATATTCGTCGGATCGTCTTTCAGGGCCATCTTCTGCACCACGCGGCTCGCCATCGGGAACGCCGAAATACCGCAGGCACCGATCATCGGATTAATTTTCTTTTTAAGGAACAGATTGATAAACTTGGCGAACAGAACACCGCCTGCCGTGTTAAAAATAAACGCGAACAAGCCGAGCGCCATAATGAACAGCGTCTCTGTCCGAAGGAAGTTTTGCGCTTGCATCGACGCTCCAACGGAAATTCCCAACAGCAGGGTAACCAAATTTGAAAGCTCGTTTTGCGCAGTGTTCGAAAGCTTTTCCAACACACCGCATTCGCGGATAAGATTTCCGAACATCAGGAAACCAATAAGCGGAGCTGCAATCGGAACCAGAAAACTGGCAATCAGCGTAACGATTATCGGAAAGGCGATCGTCACAACACGGGGAATCTCGCGGTCGACGCCGGACATGTGAATCATCCGCTCTTTTTTTGAAGTAAGCGCGCGAACCACGGGCGGCTGGATAATCGGCACCAAAGACATGTACGAATACGCAACAACGGTAATCGGCCCCATCAAATGCTTGGCAAACCGCGTCGTAATATAAATCGTCGTCGGCCCGTCAGCCGCACCGATAACGCCAATACAGGCAGCTTCCTTCAGATCGAAGCCCAACACTACCGCAAGAGAAATCGTAATAAAAATGCCCAAGTGCGCTGCAGCTCCGAACAGCATCATCCAGGGACGCTGAAACAGGGGTCGAAAATCGATCATGGCGCCCACGGCGATAAAGATGAGCAAGGGGAACAGTTCCGTCAGGATTCCAGCTTCAAACAAAATCTTGAGCACACCCTGAACACCCTCATGTTCCCAGCACACGCCATAGGGCAGATTGACCAGAATAGCACCAAATCCGATAGGTAGCAGCAGCATCGGTTCATAGTCCTTGGCAACCGCAAGCCAGATCAGCAAACCGCCGATGGCAAACATCATATAGTTCTGCCAATCCAGCGTCAGCAAGCCGTCAACAAAAAAACGGCCGATTTCATACAGCATCAGAGTAGCCTCCTGGACAAGGAGTATATAGTAAATTCAAGGATTTGCCAGTACAGCTCACGCGTTGCAGACAGCTTTGCGGGGCAGGTCGTTCCAGATTTTCGCGGCGAAATCGAAGTCGAACAAGTCGACGCCCGAATAGAATCGGGTCTCGATCTTGGGTCCGCACATGAAGCATCTATTACACCTGATATAGGAATGGCAATCGTCCAGATCGGTGCTTCCGCAAAACGGACACGGCTGCAACTTTTTGTTCATAGCGTACCTCCCGGGTAGTGTTACCCACACTATCGGCATACGGGAAACGCATCCTTACCGTTTTGTTTCCGTCGCAAACTATCCGAGACAAGAATTTACAAGAAAGGCGAACGAACCAGGTATGGTCCGCTCGTATCGCACACTTCAAGGCGCACCGATCCTTCGAAGGCTGCACTGCCAGCGCCTCCGGCGTATCAGAACCCGTGCCCGCCTGACGGCCGCCACCGCCCCGACTCCGGCCCAGAGCCGGCTTGTGCGGAGCCGGTGCGGTGTTGGTACTAGAACTTGCCGGAGCCGAGGGTCGCCTTGAAAGACAGAGAGACGGACGGACCGCCTGAAAGGATAACATATTCACCATCGTTGCCGGCACCCCAGAGTGCGTCCGCGGACCACCAGAACAGGGGATTCAGGCTTGCGCTGAAACCGTCGAAGAAATTCCAGCTGACCGACGGCTGAGCCATTCCGGAAAGATCCGAAAGGCTTGCCATGGCAAACACCGACACCGACAGCTTGTCGTCCGCAAGGCCGGTTTTCGACAGCGACACGCCCGCGTAATGCAGGCCGGCATTGGCGACAAGACCGCGCATCATGTAGGAAGCATTCTGGGAATCAAGGCCGGGAACCGTGCCGGGAGGGAGCGTTTCGAGCAGCGCAACGAGATCCCGTGAATCCTTGATCAGGTCCTTCCGGGCGGAATCGGAATAGCCGTCGCCGTTGTAGAAATACTGGAACGCAGCGGTAAAGTCGTTCTTGCTGTCCATGTACATAAAGCCTGCGGTTGCGGACACATAGACGCCGTTGTCGTCTTTTTCAAAAGTGATCGGGCCTGCCGGTAACTCCGGGATAGAAGTGGCGACGTTTTTCACAAACTTTTTGTCGCTGCCCCAGCCTGCGACGAATTCGCCGAAGAGATTGAAGCGCCACAGAGAGCCGGTTGCGGTCAGCATGGCCTTGGGCGCAAGATCGCGCTGCCAGAAGGCGCCGGCACCGATTTCATAATTTCCCAAAAGGAATTCGAGCTTGCCGGCATAGGCGATGTCTTCGGGGACCAGTGCGGCAGGTTCGATGCTCGGGGGAACAATCGCGTAGGCCCAGAAATTGGTCTGGGTGCCAGGAACCGGCATGTGCACACGAAGGCTCACAGGACCTTCGAGCTGGGCTTCGGGGTCGGTCGGATCTATTTCTGTTATATTGACTACGTCCGCGGGGCTCCAGAAATAGCCGACGCCCCATTTGACGGTGTGCTTGCCAAAGCGGAAAAACAGGCGATCGTTCCAGACGCGGTCCCCGAACAGTTCGAACACCCCGATGTCGGCCTGTTCGCCGAAGGGCCAGGAGGTCTTGAAGGCGCCGTAGAAGCGGGTATCCTCGTTCGGGCGGGCGTCGAAGAACACTTTGGCGCCGACGTCGGCCGAAAGGCTCCGGGCATCGAAGTCGTCGAGTTCGAAGCCGTCGTGCCAGGGATCGGTCCAGGTCCAAGCAGGAGAGACCGAGCCACTCCAGTTTCCGCCGATTCTGACGCCTTCGGTTTTCAGGAAGGTGCTGACTGCTCCCGCCGCAGTCCCGCGCGATGCGGAACCGACACTATCCGCCGAACCGGTGCCGGAGACGGGCTCGACGCCGGAAGAATCGCCGCCGAACAGGGCATCGTCGGAAAACATGTCGTCGCCGAAGAGGTCATCTTCGAAGAATGAAGCGTCCTGAGCGGCTGCGGCCGATAAAAGTCCGAAGCAGACAGCTGCAGCCAGTAATGACCGGAAAATAGAGGTTTTCATGCGCATCCTCCGTCAGTTCGCCTGTTCAAGAAAGGCTTTGGTAAATACCTTGTCCGGCAGTTTGTCCACAGAAATCTCGGACAGCGTTATCTGGCTCTTTTCGCCCTTGTTGATTTCGTCGACAATCAGCATCTGGGACGGAAAGTACTTACCCTTGGTCACTTCGGCGTACTTGGGATACAGCATGGTACGCATCAGGCGGCCTGACACGCTGAGGTATTCCTGCTTGAGAACGAGGGGCATGTCCTTGCGGACGTACAGGCGTACCTGGTCGTAGCTGACGTCGTTGCGCCTTGCCTTAAGATCTATTACCCACACCGGAAATTTGCCGAGCATTGCTTCCGAAGTCGAGGCGATCGAATAGTCTTCGAGGGTGTCGTTCTTGCTGAAATCGTCGTTCTGCGCCTCCGAATCTGAAAGCGCTTCCTTCATGCTCGTGTGGCTGAACTTGCGGCTGGTCGGATCGTAGAACAGCAGGTTGTCGCCTTCCATCAGATAGCCTTGCCCCTTGTCCGCTTCGGGCAACAGGATAAGGATAAGCGACTGGTCTTTCGAGTCGCGGCGGAACATGCGGATCTGAGAGACTTCCTGCTTCTTGTTGGGACGGTCGGTAACAATTGTGAAGATCGCAGAAAAATCCATATTCTCGAAAGTCGACGAATCGTCGAGCTGGCGGACGAGCGCTTCAAAATCGGGTGTTTGCGCCGGAAGGACAGTAGCTGCAAGGAGCAGCACAGAGGCGAAAAGCGTTCGGACGATTGCCGGATATCGCTGGTGTTTCATGATCAAAAATCTCCTGTAAAACGGGCACCCCGAACAAACCGAAAGGGTGTACAAGGCGCCCGGTGGTAACACAAGCCCTTCCGCCCTGTTCGGCGGAAGGAGAAAACTACTTTGAGGTTCTGAGCGCCTCCGCCGGCGGAAGTTTCGCAGCCTTGCGGGCCGGAAGGTACGCGGCGACGACGGTCAGAAGAAGCACGAGTATACAGTGGCCAGCCATGGTTCCCCACTGGGGAAGGAACGAAAAATGGCCGTTGTTCAGGAACAGCGAAAGCACTGTGCCGGTGCCGAAATTGAACAGCGAAAGCACAAACATACTGATGCCGGCAATGATCCAGCCGGCGATCGTGCCGCCAATAGCCAGAAACACTGCTTCCAGTATGAACAATCTCTTTACCGCCTTGCGCTGCATGCCGACTGCGCGCATAGTGCCGATTTCCCTGATCCGCTCAAACATGATCATGCGGAAGGTATTCGAGATGCCAACCATGATGATAAGGAACAGCACGAACAGAATAACCGTCGAAACAAAGTTGATGATGCCGACGATGTCTTCCATAAACGAGATTGTGTCGTTTATGGAGAATACCCGGTACTTTACGCCATCCCAGGTGGTATCTCGTGCCTGTTTCTGCAGCTTGACATAGCGGGACTGCATGGCAGTTGTGCTTGTAGACACAGCAGCAAGCTCTTCGGGCGAAAGCTCAAAGACCGGCGCGTTCTTTTTCAGCTCGGCAAACAGCCGCGCAGTATAGTCGTCGACATGCGTCATATCCTTGAGCATAACCGAGAAAAACTCGTACTCGTGGGGAGCGATGTCGAGCAGACTGTTTAGATAGCTCTGTTCGGTATACGCAATCATCGAGCTGAACATGCCCATATCCTGACTGATTCCGATAACAGTAAAATCGCCGAAGTTTTTTTGTCCGGTTACCGTCTTGAGTTCGAACTGGAGCTTGTCATTGATTTCGAGCTTGAGTTTCCTGGCGACGCCTTCATTGAGAATAATGGTTCCCGGCTCGCGGATGCGGTCCCAGGAGCCTTCTTTCAGAACAAGGCGCTCATGCAGCTGGGGTTCGGTGTCGAAATTGACGCCGAACACGCTCTGGGTTGCGCGCTTGCCGTTGAACACAAGAGAGCCTTCGCCAAGGGAGCGGCGGGAAAGAGTGTCGTATACGATGCCCGAATCTTCAAGCGCTTTAGTGAGCAGCGTGTCATCCCGGATAATCGAGAAGGGTTTTCCACCCTCGTTTTTTTCGACGCCTTCGATGAACACGTGCCCCGCATTAACCTGGGCCATGTTGGCGGCCAAATTCTGCTGGAATGCGCCCGCAATTCCGCTGATCACCGTCACGATAAAAATACCGAAGGCGATCGCGCCTCCGAGCAGAAAGCTGCGCTTTTTTTGCCTGTTAAGGTTGCGCAGCGCGATTTTTGGTAAGGTTGCCATGGTATATCACTCCGACTGCATTGCTTTGACCGGCTGAATCTTGAGTGCGATGGAAACCGGGTAGAGGTGAGCCAGCCAACCGACCAGGAAGACTGCGACTATTGTGCTGATAATTGTACCGGCGCTTGGAACCAGATGTACGGTTTCACCGCCGAGCAGAAGCTGGGCAAACCCGTTTTCCAGCGGAATGTTAAACGCGTTCACGACAAGCATGCCGACAACCGCAACGCCAGCGCCGAGCAGCCCGAAAAATACGGACTGGGTGAGCGTTTCGGTAAGAAACATCAGACGGACAAACGAGCGTTTCGCTCCGAGCGCGCGCATGGTGCCGATTTCGGCAGTCCGCTCGATAATCGAAATAACCAGCGTGTTCATGATGATAATCACTGCGACGATAGCGATTACGATAATAGCGATGTTAAAAATCACCCGGACTAGATCGGCCATTTTGCCATAAGTTCCAGCCGCTTCCTTCCAGTCCGCGACGCGCGCCTGTATACCCTCTTCTTTTGCCCAATCGGACATTTCCGCAATAAACGGATAGGTGTCGTTTTCATTGGTGAGCCTGACGAGCAGAAAATGCCAGGAGCCGGACTGCGCGGTATTGAGCAGTTCGCGTTTTGAGGTGTCGCCAAGAAGGCTCGCCGCGTTGTCGAACTGAACATTGGTATCGACAACCGCCGCTTCGCCGATCATGTCGCCGCCGAACAGATCGCCGCCGAAAATATCGTCGGGATTGTCGCTGGCAAGAAGGCTGGTCTGCGAGGCGTCGAGCTCGATGGTTTCGTCGACGCTCATAGTAAGTCCGGCAAGTACGCGGACGGTATCGGCGTCGCTGATGATGAACGGCGCATTCTCGTTCACTTCGCCGCGATCATAGATGCCGGCGAGAGTTACTTCGCGCAGGCGCATGCCGCCCATGATTCCGGTGATCAGGATCTTGTCGCCGGGAACAAAGGTGGTGTTGTATTTCTTGTCGAGCTTGTCCTTTATCCCCTGCGGCAATAGCACTGCGTTCTCGCCGGGTTTCGGAAGGCTTCCTTCCTTGAGCGTGAGGCCGGGAAACAGGTCGAAATAGGTAGATAGATCCACACCGAAAATAATGCCGAAAATCATGTTTTCGCTGTCGGTTTCAACATCCGCAAGCGCGTCTTCGGAATAGTCCCGGGACAACAGGCCGAAAGAGGTAACCAGCCCGGAAACTGAAGCAACCCGGGGGTCTTCGGTCAGCTTGGCATACACGGTTTCATATTCCGGAACAATCGGAAGTTCTTCATCGTCGGTCATTTCCATCGATTCGGAACCGAAAATGGAAAACGGCTGTTCCGACACTCCGGAAACCATCACGTCTCCGGTATACGATTCGATGTAGCCGCGGCGCAGACCGTCTGCGGCAGAGTCGACCATGGCGTTGCCCACAATCATGATGAGGACGCCCATCCCCAGAAGGCCGCCGATAATTACGCTTTTTGCCTTGTGCTCCCACATGTTGCGGAAGGCTATTCTGATCAGTACCGGCATACGTTACTGCTCCGCCCGCGGCTGCGCGCCGTCACCAGCGGACGCATGGGCAACGGTGCCGTTTTTCCTGACATTCTCTGTAACAAGACCGTCCTTCAGCCGTATTACGTGATCGGCGAGATCGACGATGCGCACGTCGTGAGTCGAAAAGATAAACGTAGTTGATAATTCTTTGTTGATCTTTTTCATAAGATCGAGAATTTGTTCTCCGGTGGTTGAATCGAGGTTTGCGGTCGGTTCGTCGGCCATGACGATGGACGGTTTTCCGACCAGGGCGCGGGCAATGGCAACACGCTGGCGCTGACCGCCTGAAAGCTCGTTGGAGCGGTGGTTTCGCCACTGGGTAAGACCGACTTGTTCGATAAGAAAATCAATCCATTCTGTCTTTTCCTTTTTGCTCATTTTCTGCCGGGCAGGAACTATGGCGCCGTCGGCAGCCTTGCGCCGGGCTTTTTTCTGCGTACCGAGCAGGAGGGGAAATTCGATGTTTTCGTAGACGTTCAGAACGGGCACGAGGTTGAAAGACTGGAAAATAAAGCCGATGGTGTCGTGGCGGAGCGTGGTCAGCTGATTGTCCTTGAGGCCGGAAATCGGTTTCCCTTCGATAAAAACTTCGCCCGAAGTCGGGGTGTCGATAAGCCCGATCATATTGAGTATAGTCGACTTGCCGGAACCGGACGGACCCGCGATGGAAATGAAATCGCCTTTTTCTATCCTGAAACTGACGCCCTTGACGGCTTCGACCTGCACTTTGCCGAGCGGATAGATTTTCCGCACGTCCTTGACTTCGATAATACTCACAGCAGACTCCTTAGGTTTCATAGCCGTGCGATCGTGTTGAACGATTCCGCAACTCGAATTCAACACCCGGCGCGGTATGCACTGC
>SHOL01000340.1 GCA_004294945.1 Treponema sp. | reverse complement strand
TTAATTCCGGTAATCGTCCTGGTACTCTGATTACCAATTGCATCTGTCAGTCTGAATGCAACTGTATTCGTCAACCCACGGGGAAGAGTGATACTTACCGGGAACGATGCAAATGTCACATATGCGCCACCATTAACACTATACTCCCGCTTTGACAATCCACCGGTCATTCCGGTTCCCGAATCGGTTCCGCTTCCGTTTACAGATATCGTTTTTGTCGTAGCTTCGTCTGTTGAGGTGAATGCATCATTATCCTTCAGATTTGTCAGCGTTAACTCAGGCCCAGTCGTATCAAGTCTGATCGTCCGGTTCTCTTCTTTCTTCCTTCCCGACACATCTTCTATGACTATCTTGTACTCGTATATGCCATCCGCTGTTCCGTTAACTGCGGCTCCAACAGAAGCATTGCTGGTCGACCGGGGCAGATTGTTCAAGATCTCGCTATACGCTCCACTACTATAGTTGTCAGCAATCGTGATGCCCGTTCCGTCTTTCGTTTGCGTTATCGTTACCGAACTGATTCCGCGCGTATCGCTTCCGCCCAAAGTTAACGCGGTCAACACGTTCGTATTCACTACGGACGTCGTTCCGCTGACTGTCAATGTCGGGTCTGCAAGGTCTATATCAAACCGGCGAACAGCCGCACTTGCAAACGCTGTTCGCTTCCCTGCCTTGTCTTCAGCCAATACATAGAGGTACCACGTTCCCTCACACAGCTTACCTGCGCTTAGGGCCGCAGCGCTATCGGTTCCAGAAACGATCTCTTTAGATATCGACCACTCGATATTATCCTGTGCGGTAAGCTGCGTATAATCCGTCAATGTTTCAGAGTCAGTAGCGCTCGTCGAGAATCGATAATACACTTTCGCGACTCCGACTCCGCCTGCGGCGTCTTTCGCCGTTCCCTTAAACGTATACGCCGCTCCGGAGATATAGGCCGGAGCCGTAACATCAGCAGCAGGAGTAGTAATGATATTACTGTCAGGCGCTGTCGTATCTATCGTGACCTTCTTCGCTGCAAGAACCTTTTCC
>SHOL01000163.1:3410-5328 GCA_004294945.1 Treponema sp. | reverse complement strand
TGGGAGTCGTTGACTCCTTGGGCTGATAGCCCAACCACCCTAAAAAGCGGAAACGAGCGGCCGATGAAAAGCGGAAACGTTTCACCGATGTTGACAGCTGTGCCCTTGCCGAAGTCGAACCGTGGTCGACCAGTGACCGTACCGCTAAAGCCGCCCGGTTTACTGTTTTCGCAAGCTACGATTATCTCGCCTGTCGAATAGTAGCAAGCGGTAAATACAGAGTGAGTGGATGATCAACCATTGGAATAAATCCGTAACGGAGATAAAAATCTTTTGCCTTTTCGTCTAGTGCATCGACTACTACGGCGAATATACCAACCGATTTGGAAACATCAAGCGCTCGTTGAAGCGCCTTTTTCAGAAGCCATGATCCAACGTCCATGCCCTGGAAGCGAGAATCAACGGCCAGTTTTCCCATACGGAAAGCGGAAACCGGGTACCGAGGTAGTGTTTTGGTAATTGTCTCTGGAAGATTGGACCCTTCTATCTGGGCGTTTGAGAATGTCATATATCCAGTAACAATTCCCGAATCATCGATTGCTGCGAAGGTTTTACCAATCATGAGGTTGTCATTCTTAATAACCTTCCTGATTCATACGAGGCTCCTATAATAACGAACATCGCGATTTTCGTAGCCTGATCGTCCTTCGAACCGGTTCGCGCGTTCACCAGTTCGATACTCGATCTCTCCGCAAGGACGTTAGGTATCAATGGTGCTTCTTGTTCGTTGCGTTTGAAAAATGTGTTTAAAAGTGTGCCAGAAGCCGGTGCGGGCTGTTGTATGGATCGACGCTGATTTGACATTGCATACCGCGAATTCTATACTGTGTTATCCGGTATTCCGGAAATTTGGAGGGTTCATGAAAAAATTGGCACATTCCTGCGCAGCGGTGTGCGCGGCCGGGGTTTTGGCTGTTCTGCTGTTTTCGGGCTGCGAAATTACCGTAGTGGAACAAGTTCCCGTAGAAACGGAGTATTCCATTTCCGGATCTGTGGTGAACGTACGTAGCGTAACACAAACGGATAAGCCGGATTCCGGTTCCGTAGAGGTCAGGGTGTTCGGATCGGCAACAGCGGTCGCTACGGCACCAGTTGCTGCAGACGGAACGTATACCGTGGAAGGGCTCAAGTCTGGCTCGTATCTGGTGACCTATAAAGATGCCGCGGCAACTCCGGTTTGGTTCGGGGTTCCGGTGTCGGTGACCGTAGGCGAAGGCAATGTGTCGAATGTCGGGGCGCTCGCTTTCAAGGCTATCCCTGTGGGCAGCATTCTTTTGATCACCACCTGGACCAACACCGAATACGACGTGGACAGTATTTCGATGGTCGACTCTGGAAGCTCTGTTACACAAGTATACTGGGATAATAAAACACTTAGCGTTTCAGATGGTTCTGGCGTTACCACCGTGACTCTTGAACGCGATATTAAAGCTGCCGCAATAACCCCCAGTTCGTATCCCGCAGAAACAACGTTGGTGGAGTCCCTGGCAGCTGGAACCGAGCTCCGGTTTTATGTACAGCTCCAAAGCTTGACGGGTTCGACGGGTTCGACGGGTTCGATTACCGGACTGGATGCCGGGACAACTTCGAAAATGCCCGCCGGCGTGACGGTTTATGCCATGTATATGGAGACGTTAACAAAAGCGGAACATTACGGCACCTGGTTCGCTCCTTTAAATACCGACGAAGGCCAGGTCGCTATGGTGAGCATGGTAGGAAACGACGACGGATCGCTTTCTATAGGCTCGTTCGGTGCCAACTTCGCCGCGCCAAACACCCCGCGTTCGCTGTTGAACGTTAACTATGGCGTTCCGGTCAAGGAAATCCGCTAATATACCGTTTCTTTGACCGTTTCGCATTCCCGCCCGGATTCCCGGGCAGAGGCGGGCGAACGGTTTGTATTCAAAGGTATGGAGAT
>SHOL01000163.1:0-3400 GCA_004294945.1 Treponema sp. | reverse complement strand
AAGAAACTATTCTTGTGTGTATGTATTGCTCTTCTTGCGGTGTCTGCCGGTTTTGCGCAGAGAACGACCAAGGCAAGAACGTATCAGTTGACGGTAACGGTTACTCCTGCGTCCGCAAAAGTATTTGTGGACGGATTGCAGATAAAGGGGAACACGATTTCTGTGCCCGGCGGCGCGCATACCGTACAGGCTTCCGCCCCGGGATACCGGGACAAATCCGTGTCTGTTTCGGTTTCGGCAGACATGAATATGCGCCTGGACCTTGAACCCGATCTGTTCGACCTGGTTATTACGGCGAATCCGCGCGACGCGAAACTGTTTATCGACGGGACCCAGCTCAAGTCGAATTCGGTCAGGCTGGCTCCGGGTACCTACAATTTCAAGGCAAGCGCAAAAGGCTATATCGACTATACCCAGCAAGTGTCGCTTTCGGGCAATCAGACTCTGAACATTGCGTTAAAGCCCGATACAGCCGTGCTGGTTATCACAGCCCGCGAAAATCCCGGCAACGGCGCCCCCAAAGGCAACGCGTTCGGTTTGATGGAGCTCTGGATTGATGGTTCGCAGCAGAAGATGAACAAGGACCGGTTCGAAGTCGAATCTGGCAAGCATATTCTGCGCTTCGTGTCTGGCGGCTTGTCTGCCGAAACCGAAATACTGGTCGAAGCAGGCATTGAGTATGCGATCGAGCCGGAATTGAGCATCAAAATGACCTCCAAAGGTCCCAAATAATTCCCCGCCCCCGTTTTTTATACACCCATTTTTTCGGCGCGGTTCCGCAACAAGGAGCCGCGCCTTTTTTTTATGGGTGTCCTTCATCTGCACGATGTATGTCGAGGCTTATGCGCCATTGTTGCAGATCGCTGGTCGAACCAGTGAACGCCTTCGCAGATTCGATACTCGATCACTCCTCGAGATGCGTCATTTTCGTGTATACTGTGTGTATATTCCGCTCTCTGGAGGTTTTTTATGTCCGAATCTACTGTATTCTGGTCCGATCTGCGGACTACGCCGACGATGACGATTTTGCAGAAGCTTGAGCGCCTGATGCGGGCCGCAGGTTTTGCATCGCTCGATCTGGCCGACAAATATACTGCACTCAAGATTCATGTAGGCGAGCCGGGAAACATGGCGTACATTCGTCCTCCGTATGTGTCTGTCGTATCGCGTCTGGTGCGCGAATTGCGCGGGAAGCCGTTTCTAACCGATGCAAACACCCTGTATTCTGGCCGCCGGCACAATGCATACGACCATCTGCGGGCTGGTTACGAAAACGGTTTTTCGCGCGATGCGACCGGTTGCGATTTTATTATCGCCGACGGGCTCAAGGGTAACGATTTCGTCAACATGCCGGTTGTTGGGGGAAAGCACTGCTCTGTTGCGATGATCGGCAGCGCAGTTGCCGAGGCCGATGCAATTGTTACGCTGAACCATTTTAAGGGCCACGAGCTGACCGGTTTCGGCGGGGCGCTCAAGAATCTCGGCATGGGCTGTGCGAGCCGCGCAGGCAAGCAGTTTTTGCACGAGGTTTCGCACCCGAACATTCTGCGCGAAAAATGCACGGGCTGCGGTGTGTGCGTCAAGAATTGCGCCCACGGAGCGATTACGCTGGACAGCCAGCGTCGTGCTGTCATCGACCATTCGAAATGCGTCGGCTGCTGCCAGTGCGTGGCCGTGTGCCAGTTCGGCGCAGCCCGTGCAAGCGAGGGTTCGGCGAGCCGTGTGTGCAGCGAGCGGATTGCTGAATATACGGAGGCGATTCTGCACGGCAAGCCTGCCTTCCATATCAGTTTTGTAATGAACGTCTCGCCGAACTGCGACTGTTGGGCGAACAACGACGCGCCGCTTGTTGCCGACATCGGCTTTTTTGCAAGCACCGATCCGGTTGCCCTTGACCAGGCTTGCGTCGACGCAGTCAACGCCGCACCCCCGATCAACGGTACAGCCCTGACCGACAAGCAGTATTCCGGCACCGGTGAAAAGTTCGGTCATGTACATCCGGATACCGACTGGTCCGCCGGACTGGACCACGCGGCTGGTCTCGGACTGGGTACCCGCGCCTACCGTCTGACCAAGGTGTAGCGCGGTGAGCCGCCCGCCGGGGTTCTGCAAGCCCCGGCGGGCAGCGTGCTTGAGCCCTCTTGCCCCTCATTCCGACACCCTTTATACTCCGGAAATATGACAATTAATCCGTATGTACTAACTGTTTTCCTGTCCTTTTTGCCCATTTCCGAACTTCGCGGCGCCATACCGTATGCCGTCGCGAACGGAATCCCCCTGCCGGCAGCTGCCGCGATTGCCTTTGCGTGCAACGCGCTGGTCGCGCCCGTCGCATTCATATTCCTGGAAACCTTCCACAAGCTGTTTTACCGGCTCGGCTGGTACCGATCCCTGTTCGACCATGTAGTCGAGCGCACCCGAAGCAAAGTGCACGCAAGCGTCGAAAAATACGGATATTGGGGTCTTATGCTTTTCGTCGCCATACCCCTGCCGGTTACCGGCGCCTGGACGGGAACGCTTGCAGCCTGGGTATTCGGCATGAGCCGCCGCAAATCGATGCTCACGATCGCTCTGGGCGTCCTGATTTCCTGCGTCATTGTCAGTCTGGTAGTCGGCCTTGGCGTCACCGCCCTGTCGCTTTTCATCAAACAGCTATAACGAACCGGCGTGCGTCAGGATCGGCGAACGTTCTACGCGCGGAGAGCCGCGAAGAAAAAAATACCAACTTCGATTATCGATTACCCTTTTGCCAGGAATGCGATTTTTTCCTCGTCGTGCATCCAGAAGCCGCCATGAGCAAACTCCGGATATACCCGAAGCTCCTTTGGCGCCTTGATACGGTTGAACGCCGCAAAAATCGTAGAAGGCGGGCAGATAGTATCTTCCAGACCGACGCTCATCAGCACCTTGGCGCGAATGCGCGGAGCAAGATTACAGCAGTCGAAATAGCTCAGGGTTCCGTAGACCGTATTTTCCGTTGCATGGAGCTGGTCGTGCACCTTAAAGTAGTGATAAATCTCGTTGTACGGCCCCTCGGTAGAAAGGGCTACCGCCCGTCTGAAATGGCACAGATACGGGACGTCGGACAGCACCTGCGCAACGTGCGGATTCAAAGCTCCCGCAGCAATCGCAAGAGCCCCTCCCTGGCTGCCGCCTTCAACAGCAATCCGGTCCGGATCGGTCTCCGGAAGAGATCGGACAAATTCAACCGCACGGACGCAGTCCATAAACACATTCCGGTAATAATACGAAGCAGGATCTAGAATCCCCAGCGTCATCCACCCGCTTGCCGCCCCGTTCGGATACCGCTGCAGATCGGGCGAAGCGATATCCTGCCCGCGTACTTCGACCATCAAGACGGAACGCCCCATGATTGCGTACTTGAGTGCCGCACCGACAC
>SHOL01000162.1 GCA_004294945.1 Treponema sp. | reverse complement strand
CGACAACTGGGGCCGCGACACCTTCATCGCGCTCCCGGGCATCCTCCTCGCCTCCGGCCTCTTCGACGAAGCGCGCGCAGTCCTCCTCGGCTTCGCCCGCCATCAATGCACAGACCGCTCAAAGCCCGAATGGGGACGCATCCCGAACCGCTACCGGAACGACACCGACGTTATCTACAACACGGCGGACGGGACTCTATGGTTCATACGTGAAGTGTGGGAGTACCTACAGTATTCACGCGACATGACCATTCTTGATGAACTTGATCCGGTTCTCGATCTCGCTTTCAAAGCTGATCTATCGCTCAGAACCGATTCCCCGGGATTCCTTCTGCATGCCGACGCGGACACCTGGATGGACGCGCGCATAAGCGGAAACGAACCCTGGTCGCCGCGCGGTGATCGTGCAAACGATATTCAGGCTCTCTGGTATACCGCGCTCCGTATCGGCTCAAAAATCGCAGCATTGCGCGGCCGCCCGGAACAGGCGCGCGAACGGGCCGAGGCTGCCGACCGCGTCCGGGAATCCTTCAACCGCTATTTCTGGTGCACCGAACGCTCGGCCCTTGCCGATCATCTGCCTCCGGGAGACCAGGGCGAATGGCTGCGGGACTTCAGTGTACGGCCGAACCAGCTATTTACGCTTTCGGTACCTTCGATACTCGGCACGGATGATGCACTGGTAGACCCCAGCCGTGCCGCACAAATGCTGGAAAACGTAGACCGGGAGCTGGTATCGCCGTTCGGCCTTTTCAGTTTGTGTCCGGACGACCCTCTGTTCCACCCGAAACACGAAAATCCCGAGTGGCACCATAAAGATGCCGCATATCACAATGGTACGATCTGGGTATGGAATTCAGGACCGTATGTGTCTGCTGCCTGTGCCTCCGGCGATCCTGCGCGTTCGGGACTCCTGCCGCCAAAGGCCGCCGCACTGCTCCGCAACGAGGCGCGCATGACCGTCGCCTCAGGCACTCTCGGAACGCTCAGCGAGAACATTCACGCCGAATGCGACGAATCGGGCGAACCGGTGCTCTCCGGCACCTGGAGCCAGGCATGGAGCGTCTCCGAATTCGCCCGGAACGTGTACCAGGACGTAATCGGCTTTCATCCGCGGCTTGCCGAGGATTCGATTCTGCTTGCGCCGCATCTTCCTGCGGACAGCGATTTCTGGAGTGCCGACCTTCGCTTTGGGCCGGACTGGAAGCTTTCCGTGCGCCTGGAGCGCGTCCTGGACACTGCGGCCGGGCAGGCCGGTATCCGCTGTGTTGCCCGCTGGACAACCGATAACCCGGCTGGTCCTGTTCCCCCTCTTGCCCTGAACGGCGTGCGCATTGTGCCAGATACCGAACTCGAACTGTTTTTTCCGGTTTCAGGTGTTTTACAATCGCCGGCGAAAAATACCGGCCGCATCTGGTGTACCGATCCGTTTCCAAAACGAGAACTGGAACCCGAATGGTGCGGCTCTGTGCGCCGAAAAGACTTCCTTGAGCGGCTCATTCTTTCGAACAGGATGAACATACCGAACGGTGGCCCTCAGGCTGCAAGCCTTGAATGGTTTTTTGATTCCGACTGGTTCCGTAAAAAATACAATACCCGGCTCGGTCTTGGGGCTCTGTACTCGCGTGATATGACCGTATTCCGCCTTTGGGCGCCGACCGCTCGTTCGGTGTCTCTGGTTCTGTATCCGGACGGAAACGACGCACCGCCGTCCGCTGTAGTGCCTATGACGGCAGGATCTCTGCGAACCGGCGATCCGGGCGTCTGGGAGCTCGTGATGCAGGGAGACTTGCATGGCACCTATTACCGGTTTCGCGTACAGGCTCACGGGATTGTGCGCGATACGGCGGATCCTGCGGCAAAAACCTGCGGTGTGAACGGCAAGAGGTCCATGGTCTGCGATTTTTCCCGAACCGATCCCGAAGGCTGGAACACCGTGCGCCCGCCGGAGGTTTCGTCCGCAAACGATGTTGTCGCCTACGAGGTTCATGTTGCCGACCTTACTTCTTCTCCGGCCTGGAATGGTCCTTCTGCTCTCCGGCGCACATACGCCGGCGCCTGCCATCCAGGTACTACGCATCGGGGTGTTCCTACCGGCTTTGATCACATCCGCTCGCTCGGGGTAACCCATGTCCAGCTGCTGCCGATTTTCGACTATCAAAGCGTCGACGAGAGCCGCATCCATGATCCATCCTATGCAGCGCAAGTCCGGGGCGGACTGTTCAACTGGGGATACGATCCGGAGAACTACAATGCGCCGGAAGGATCGTATGCATCGAATCCTTCGGACGGCACTGTCCGGGTGCGGGAACTCAAGAATCTGATTGCCTCATGTGCGCGCGAGGGAATCGGCGTGATCATGGATGTGGTGTACAACCATGTTCCGGCGGCGCAGAACAATGCGCTCGGCGTTGCGGTGCCCGGCTATTATTTCCGCGTGGACAGTTACTCCGGCGCCGGCGACGATACCGCGAGCGAACGGGACATGTTCCGCCATTACATGATCGATTCGCTCGTGTGGTGGCTGACCGAATACAAGCTGTCCGGTTTCCGCTTTGATCTGATGGGTCTCCATGATGTAGAGACGATGAATTCCGTACTGTCTGCACTCAGGGCGGTAAAGAACGATGTGCTGGTATACGGCGAAGGCTGGGACATGTACCGGGGCGGAAAAATGATCGGTGCGAGCATGATCGAAGCACGAAAAATGCCCGGCATCGGTTTTTTCAACGACGCCTTCCGCTGCGGCATCAAGGGCTCTGTGTTCAAGGAGCACGAGGGCGGCTTTATCCATGACGGCAGCCACCGCGAGTCGGTCAAGTTTGGTCTGGTTGGCACGGTGTATCACAGCCAGGTGCATGGACATGAGGTCGACGGTACGGCAAACCCGAATCCCTGGGGCGACCGTACTGCACAGACGGTCAACTATACAGAAATACACGACAACTCGACTCTGTTCGACAAGCTCGTTCTGGTCGAACCTGATCGGGACGATGCGTATTATACCCGCCTGCAGAAAACGGCGATCGGCCTGGTGCTGTTCGCGCAGGGCATGCCAATCCTTCATGCGGGTATGGAGTTTATGCGGACAAAGGAAATTCCTTCCGACGTTCTCGAGTCCGTACCCGACCTGTACGACCTGTACCGCACAAAGGACGGAACACGTGCTTTCTCGCACAATACCTACAACCTGTGCGACCGGATCAATGCACTCGACTGGAACCGGTGCGCGGATAAACAGGATTTGGTGGAATTTGTACGCGCGCTGATCGCAATCCGGAAAGCTCATCCTCTGTTCCGGCTCAGGACGGCTGCGGAAGTAACCACCTCGCTCACGTTTATCGAAGCGATACCGGGAGGCGACCACCAGCCGGGAGGCGGCCACCAGCCGGACAGCGGTCGGCCGCACGCTGTGCCACCTGCGCATAGCCAGATGAGTCCGCTGATCTGGAGAATCGACTCCGGATTGACTGTGGATACCTGGCAGAGCGTCTGCCTGATGGTCAATCCGTCAGTCAAAGCCGTTTCAGTGAAGCTTCCGGAGTGCGTCAACGGCGGATCCTGGCATCTGGTATCGGACGGAGATGCGGTATATGCCGATCTGCCCGCGGTTTCCGGACCCGATGCGCGGCTCGAACCGAAAGCTCTGTACTTATACGCAGATTTTTAGTACATTTGAAAAATCCCGGCGCGCTTTCACCGTTGCGTCGTGCCGGTATTCAAAATTTTGAGGAGCCCAGCAGTGAACCCGTTCTATATCCGCAATGAAGAAGACGAAGAAGACGAAAAAAATGAAAAGCAGGCGGAGGGAATGGATCCGCTTGCGCATAAATTCCTGAAAACCCGCCAGATTTTGCTTTCGGGCGAAATCAACAAGTCGCTTGCAGAAAAGATTGTTCGCCAGCTTCTGGTACTCGAGGCGGATTCGGACGAACCGATCAAGATCTTTATCGATTCTCCCGGCGGAGATGCAGATGCAGGGTATGCGATTTTCGACATGATCCGCTTTATCAAGGCTCCGGTGCATACTATCGGCATGGGACTTGTCGCGAGCGCAGGCTCGATCATCCTGCTGGCTGCACCGAAAGAACGCCGCTTCGGTTTGCCGAACAGCCACTATCTGATTCACCAGCCGCTTTCCGGCATAAAGGGTGTTGCGACGGAGATCGAAATCCATGCGCTCGAGCTGGAAAAAATGCGGGTGCGCATCAACGAGATGATCGCGTCTGAAACCGGCAAGAGCGTCGATCAGGTGTCGGCCGATACCGATCGCGATTTCTGGATGAGCGCGAAAGAAGCCCTTGAGTACGGCCTGATTTCGAAAGTCGTGACCAAGCGGGACGATCTGCCGTAAAACAGTTGACCCGCGGGAAGCGGGTGCTGGTTAACAGTATCGGTGGAGGCTCTTTTGCGGTGGAATCGAGAATCGGATCTGTAGCATCGTGAATCGGCATTAGTTTTTTTTGTGCTCGTTGATCGACCGCGCTCGCGGCTCTGCCGCCTCTTTTATTACTTCTTTTTATTGGGCAGAAATGAGAAGGCCGATCGGGCTTGCCGGCGCGAAAGCGCTCGCGGCTCTGCCTGTTGACGCGTCGGTGTTCAATTCGGCGCGAGGCATCATACAAGGAATCGAAGATAATGGAAGCGGTCTGTTCCGCATATTGTACGGGCACATTGTTCAGGAATCCGAAAGCGACAGAAAAGTAAAAATCGAAATACAAGTGCCTGTACGGTTCGCATTGCGCTAAAATCGACTTGCGCACGGACTTGATTGAATCCGACAGTGCTTCAAAATGGTTGAAGGTGAACGTGTCTGTATCCCAGGAAATATCTGCATAGTGCGGTTTATATCGTATTACGATGAATGGCAGGCTGAGCCTCTTGCATTCCTGATGCCATGCTTTTTCTTCCCTGGTTCGAAAGACAGTTGATTTTGATTCGAATTTTTTCTGCAATTCCATGATTTCCTCCTGTATTCGTTATAAACCGGCTTTGAACGAAACGTAAGCAGGGAAGGACTTGCAGACAGAGTTATTCATGGTATTTTAACCAATCTCGCAGTTATTTAATATGCGGCGTGTGCGGCCAGCCACACTCGCGCGCGAAGAGCCCGCGCGTGCGGCCGGCTCAACTTGCACGCACGTAGCCAACTAAACGCGCGCGGCCAGCCACACTCGCGCATGAAGAGCCTGCGCGTGCGGCCAACCCAA
Source organism: Treponema sp. (assembly GCA_004294945.1). Lineage (GTDB taxonomy): Bacteria > Spirochaetota > Spirochaetia > Treponematales > Treponemataceae > Teretinema. The sequence continues at coordinate 119 of SHOL01000162.1, read as the reverse complement.
CTTGCGCGTGGCAAACCGCGTGTGCGGCCAGCTCAACTTGCACGCACGTAGCCAACCAAACGCGCGCGGTCAGCCACACTCGCGCATGAAGAGCCCGCGCGCGTTTGGTTGGCTACGTG
>SHOL01000339.1 GCA_004294945.1 Treponema sp. | reverse complement strand
CCGGTAATCATTGTTATTGTTCCCGGAGCAAGGTCGAACGACACATTCCTGACCGGTCCCCGGCAAACACTGCGCGCACTCAGGAGCGGGGCGCCGGTAGTGTGCGGGGAATCGGCGGGGTGCTGGGTACCTATAGGGTGCGTGGCGCCAGTAGTGTGCGTGGCGCCGGCGCCGGCATCGTACGCAAGCCCCCAGCGAACAAGCGCCTCAGGCTGCACTGCAGCGAGTTCTGTTGGACTTCCGTCGAAGACCAGAAGACCGTCCTCGAGCACGACAACTCGATCGGCTCGGGCGGCTTCGTCCATGTCGTGGGTTATATGCATCACCGTCCCGCCTTCCAGGCGGAAACGGTCAAGAACATCAAGAAGGCTTTTCCGGGCAAGCGGACTCAGCATGGAAGTCGGCTCGTCGAGCACAAACAGGGCGGGATCGAGCGCGCGAACACCTGCAAGAGCAAGATGCTGCTTGCGCCCGGACGAAAGCGAATGAACCGGAGTGTCGGCAAGCCGGTCAAGATTGAACGCTTCAAGAGATGACCGGACGACAGTACGCATGCGCTCCCGGCTCATGCCAAGGTTTTCCGGGCCGAAAGCGGCATCCAGCTCGACAGTTTCGGCCACCAGCTGGTCTGCAGGCGACTGGAAAACAAGAGCCGACGGAACACATCCTTCCGGAACATCGAACCGGACCGAACCGGAATCGGGTTTGAGCAAGCCTGCAACGCAGCGGGCAAACGTACTTTTTCCGGAACCATTCGCCCCAAGAATCGCAACATAGTCACCGGCGTGCACTGTGAGCGAAATGCCCCTGAGCGCAGGTTTTGCGGCATCCGGATACCGGAATGTAAGGTTTTCGGCGGATACTAACATCAATCAGCACACACTCCACAGGTCTTGATGCCGGGAGTATAGCGGAAAACAGGCAAACAGAAAAAGCCGCCCTCCGGCTCTCCACCTCTTTTAACGCGTTCTTCATTTGACAGCGCAAAAAAACAGCAGTATCCTTCAAGAAAAGCTTTTCACATCGTACAATAAC
>SHOL01000338.1 GCA_004294945.1 Treponema sp. | reverse complement strand
TTCAAGGAGAGTAGACATGAAACACAAAATATCCGTCGACGCAATCTATCGTACATTCCGGTATGTGCCGGTTCTTGTCCTGCTGGTTTTCGTTCTTCCGCTTTCCGCGCAGACGCCAAAAACGTCGTCCTCCGATCCCAAGTCCGTCTCGCTGGTCAAGGCATTCGAGGAAAAACTGAATCTTTTCGGCCTCGACATTACCAGCACCTTTACGCTCGTCCAGAAAAAAACGGGAGAAAGCGACCGGGTTTTGAGACTCAGGATATACCGCCGGGACAGTTCGGATACCTTTACCATGCTGTTCGAGTATCCTGAAAGCGAAAAAGGCAAGGGATATTACCGAAACAGGGATGACCTGTTCCTGTACCTGCCGTCCACCCGCGAGTTCGTGTACCGGAACAGCAAGGACGACGTCGGCTCGACCGACATCCGCACCGACACATTTGGCAAGTCGGATCTTTCATCACAGTACTGGATCAATTCCGAAGGAACTGCGATTGTCGCAAAAATGGAGTGCGACGTGCTCCGCTTCGACGGCAAGACGCTCGACGTTTCGTATCCTGTGCAAAAATGGTATATCCGAAAGACAGACGGCCTTCCTGTAAAAGTAGACAACTTCAGCGCCTCCGAAATACTGCTGCGCACCACCTACTATATTGACTACAAGCAGGTTGCACCCGGCAAGTACATCTTTACAAAGCTGCTCGGTGTCGACGCCCTGGAAAAAGGTCAGCAAACCTTCCTGACCAATGAGAATATCTCGACTTCGAAGATACCTGACTATACCTTCTCGAAAGCGTTTCTTGAAGAAAAGTCGCGGTAAGGGAGCCAGCAATGAAACGCCTTTCGCGCACAGCAAAAAAAAACCAGGCCAGGATCGCGGGGATCATGAGGATCGCGAGGATCGCAGGGGTCGTCGTGCTCGCCGCAACAGCAGCTCCCGCAACGGCTATCGACGAAGATGCGCTGTTTGCGCTTTCGCAGACAGGCGCCGTCGATCAGACAGGCGCCGTCGGAACGACGGCCGCCGACAGCGAA
>SHOL01000161.1 GCA_004294945.1 Treponema sp. | reverse complement strand
AAGCAGCTCGCGAAAGTCGGCGAACACGCAGATGTTATTATCGCCTGCGCAGGCGGCGGCTCGAACCTTGCCGGTTTCGCCTTCCCCTTTTGCAAGGACAAAATCGAAGGCTCAAACGTGAACATCATCGCGGTCGAGCCCGAATCCTGCCCCACGCTGACCCGGGGACCGTTCGCCTACGACATCGGCGACATGTCGGGAATGACACCCCTCCTGCCGATGTATACCCTGGGCCATGAGTTTATCCCGGACCCGATCCACGCAGGAGGACTGCGCTACCACGGTATGGCCCCTCTGGTATCCAAAGCAGTCGCCGACAAGCTGATGGAACCACGATCCATCGGCCAGGAAGAATGTTATGCATCCGCCGTCGCGTTCGCCCGAAGCGAAGGCATCGTCCCTGCCCCCGAATCGAGCCACGCACTTGCAATGGCGATGCGCGAAGCCGCCAAGGCCAAAGAAGAAGCAAAAGAAAAAGTCATTGTCTTCAACCTGTCCGGCAACGGCATGCTCGACCTCATCGGCTACGAAAAGTACCTTTCTGGAAACATCAAGGACCACCAGCCCTCGCCCGAGCAGCTCGCCCGGTCCCTGGACTGCATCAGAAACTTCCCGAAGCCGTAACGGACCAGAGTAGATCGAGGCAGCAGGCTCATCGGGGCGCGACATTCTCCGCCCCGGAGCCGCCGGACAGACATCTCTACGATCGGCGACTTCGATCCCGAGAAATGAGGGCGCTGCATCAGGCCCGGTTGCATCAGGCACGGTTGTGTGAGGCCCGGCTGTGTCAGGCTCACCGAGTGCCGACTGGGTCGGTTTTATTCCGAATCACATTGAAGAGCGCGATCATACACAGAAACAGAACAACCGGAACTGCAATCCACAGTGCCTGGTGTGCATATGCGATCTGGTAGTAGAGGGTTGCGGTTATCCAGGCAAGCACGGTTAAATAGACGATGCACAGCCAGCCGTAAAACCGCCCAAGTTCGCGGATAATCGCGCCAAGCGCGGCGATGCAGGGGAAGTACACCAGAATGAACAAGAGATACGCATAGGCTGCGTGCTTGTTATTTCCGAACCGGTCGCGCATGACGGCGAATATGCCGGAGTCGGCTTCGATTTCTTCCGCTACGGCTGCCTCGTTACCGGAAATGATCGACAATCCCAGCGGGTCCAGCACGGAATCGGCAAGACCGGCAAAAGAGGCCGGAATGGACGCAAAGGCTTCTACCACCGCAGCGCCGAAATCAAATCCCGGATCTCCGGATGCGGCTTCGGCAGAATCATCTGCGGACGAAGCGGCTGATCCGGCCGCAACAGCTCCGGCGGCGTCTGCCGAGGCTTCCTGCGCCTCAAGCTGGCCGTACAGTCCGTTCAGAGTGCCGACGACTGCCTCCTTTGCGAAGAGGCCGGTGAACATGCCGACTGTTGCGGGCCAGTTGTCCTGCGTTATCCCCATGGGACCGAACACCGGTGTAAACGTCTTCCCTACAGCCGAAAGCACAGAATTGGACGAATCTTCGTTGCCAAACGAACCGTCGGCGCCGATCGAGTTGAGCATACCGAGAATCGCGACGACCAGGACGATTACCTTTCCGGCACGCACGACGAAGCTCTTGAGCCTCAGCCAGGAATGCCGGAGGGTGCTGCCGATCCGCGGCACATGATACGGCGGAAGTTCCATCACGAAAGGAGCGGGTTCTCCCTTGAACAGGGTGTTCTTAAGAATAATACCGGTGAGCACAGCAAGCGCGATGCCGGCAAGATAGATGCTGAGCACGACAAGATCGGCGTTCTTTCCGAAAAAGGCCGCTCCGAAAAGCGCGTACACGGGAAGACGCGCGCCGCACGACATAAACGGCGCCATGAAAACGGTAAGATACCGGTCCCGCTTGTTCTCGAGCGTGCGTGTCGCCATGATGGCCGGCACCGTGCAGCCGAAGCCGACGATCATCGGAATGAAGGCCTTTCCCGGAAGACCGATTGCCCTGAGCGCCCGGTCCATGACGAAGGCGGCGCGGGCCATGTAGCCTGAATCCTCCAGCAGCGACAGAAGAAAGAACATCATGAACATAATCGGCACGAAGGTAGAAACCGTCTGGATGCCGGCGCCGATGCCACCTGCGAGGAGGGCGATAAGCCACTCGGGCGCGCCTGCCATTCCCAGAAGATGGCCGAAACCGTCGACGAACACCGCGCCGAAAAGGATATCGAAGAAATCGATGAAAGCGCCGCCTACATTGATGACGAGGGCGAACATGAGATACATAACCAGAAGAAACAGCGGAATGCCGAGAAAGTGGTTGAGCACGATACGGTCGAGGTTTCCGCCCGAACCGGCTTTTTTTCCGGTGCCGGAAACACAAGTCCTCGACAAACCCGAAATGGCGTCGTATTTCGCGGAGGCGATCGCAGCGTCGGCCGAATCTCCCGTCTCTCTTTCTATTGAAGCGAGAACGTCATCGATCTCCGCGCGGGAAAGGCTCTGCGAATCGAGCGCTAGAGCGGTCAGATGACGGTCTTCCTCGAGTATTTTCAGGGCTACCCAGCGCGCATCGCTCGACACTTCGCGGGAAACTTGCGCAAGTTTTGCCTGGAGCGCAGTAGCAGCAAGCGCGACGGCAGGCGGATACGGCACTTCGAACTCCGGAGCCGCTATCGAGAGCGACTCCAGAGCGAGCTTTTCTGCAAGAAGCTCGACATCGCCTTTTTTCGTCGCATTCACCGCAAACACGGGAACGCCGAGCTCCGCCGAAAGCTTTGCCGCATCGACCGCAATCCCTTTTTTCGCCGCAAGATCCATCATGTTCAGCACAACGACTGTCGGCACCTTCATCTCCAGAATATTCAGGGTCAGGAAAAGATTCCGCTCCAGATTGGACGCGTCGACAATATTCACAACAAAATCCGCGTCTCCGGAAAGGAGATAATCGCGGGACACCCGCTCGTCCTCGGAATGGGAGGAAAGCGAATAAATGCCGGGAAGGTCGACGATCTCTACTGGAAGCCCGCCCAGTTTAGCGTCTCCCGACTTTTTCTCTACCGTAACGCCGGGCCAGTTCCCCACCCGCTGATGGCTGCCGGTGAGCGCATTGAACAGCGTCGTCTTGCCCGAATTGGGATTTCCGGCAACCGCAATCACCGGTTTCTTCTTGTCTGCGCTCATCCAACCCTCCGGACCAGAAGCGCATCCGCTTCCGATTTCCTGAGTGTCAGACTGAAGCCTCGAACCTCAATTTCCACCGGGTCCCCGAGCGGCGCCACGCGGGAAACCGTGAACTCGGTGCCCTTCGTCAGTCCCATCGACAAAAGCTTGTCCCTGTATGCGGGATCGGCCTTGGCGTATCCTGCTACAGCGCCCCGGTCTCCCGGTGAAAAATCCTTGAGCTGTATTTCCATAAAAACTCCTGTTAAAAACGCGCGAATTCAGCAGATGCCGGATGTGCCGCGGCTATATGTTATACAAGACTAACTTACAAAGCAAAAAAAACCCGAGCTCATCCCACATATCAGCCGAGCATAACCTTTGCGGCAAGCCCGTGTCCGATCATAACCTGCGAGCCGAGCACTTCAACAAGCACCGTCCCATTGCGGCCGCCCTGCAGCTTTCGAACCGGAACTCCCGGAACAACACCCAGCTCGAGCAGCTTTTCCCGTGCGTACAGTCCGCCTTCAATACGCGCAACCACCGCGCGCTTCCCTTTTTCCAGAGCTTCAAGAGACATTGTTAGTCCTCCTTATGTTTGCCTGCACTTACAATACAGACAAACGCGATTCATTGTCAAGTTAGTTTATTCAAACAAAAACCAATTTTTTAGAAACAGAAAATCGAACGCCTGCACTGAACTTTGCCCCGGGGAGGATTCTCTTACAGGGTTGATTCATCGAGAGGTAAAAGTCGAGCCGATGCAGTAAAATAACCAATGTCATGAAAACACGTACAACAACAGGCGAAGTCCCAGGTGGCTTCGCCTTCCCGATCGAAGCCGCCCGTCATAGTTCCCTCGCCGCGTTCATCGCGTGCGCCGCTTTCGCTCTTCTTGCGACGGGATGCTCGTCTTATAAAGTGCTTCCGCAGCCGGACGCAGAAAGCGCTTCGTCCGCCGAGGTTTGCATCGAAAAAGGAATGATCGTTGCGGGTGAGGTGGAGCCGGGAGAGCCTGCATTGCTTTTTTATCCGGGAGCCCTCGTTGAAAGCGAGGCGTACATCCCTCTTGCGCAGGCAATCGCCGAACGGGGGATAGCCGTCGTCATTGTGCCGATGCCATTCAAACTTGCAATTCTCGGCCAGTCGCGAGGAGAACGCGCACTCAAGCGGTGGCCGGACGCGCAGTTCCTGATCGGAGGGCACTCGCTCGGCGGCGTCGCGGCGACAGGCTTCGCCCTGAAGCATCGGGACAGAATCAAGGGGCTTGTCTATTTTGCATCGTATCCGACTGGCAACATTTCAGGTTCTGGACTGCCCGTCCTTTCGGTTTACGCGGAAAACGACGGACTTGCAACGCAGGAAGACATAGATAAAAGCAGATCGAAACTTCCCGCCGACGCGCTCTTCGTTGAGATCGAAGGAGGCAACCATGCCGGCTTCGGCTCCTACGGTACGCAAAAAAAGGACGGAGAGGCTTCGATCCCTGCCAGCGAACAATGGCGCCTAACCGCGGATGCTGTCGAGGCGTTTGCCGGTTCCGCTTTCCATTAGCATTTTACGGCCAGTTCCGGCTCATACTCATAATCCGCAGAACAATAAAAAGAGCTCCCGACGGGGAGCTCTTTTTATTTCGTTTTGGAAACTATTAGTTTCCTGTTCGAAAGGGGAGAATTTCTGCATCGCGGAAATTCTCCAAGTTCTGGAAACGAAGTTTACTTCGTTTCCAGAACGGCGATGCCCGGAAGGGTTTTTCCTTCGAGGAATTCAAGGGAGGCGCCACCGCCGGTAGAAACGTGGCTCATCCGGTCTGCAAGCTTGAACTTGTTGACCGCAGCAACGGAGTCGCCGCCGCCGACAACGCTGGTTGCACCTTTGTCAGTCGCTTCGGCTACAAGACGGGCAACAGTTTCGGTTCCCTTGGCGAACGCATCGAACTCGAACACGCCGACCGGTCCGTTCCATACGATGGACTTGGACGAAAGTATGGTCTCCATGTAGATCGCGATGGTTTTGGGGCCGACATCCATACCCATCTGTCCTTCAGGTATATCAAGGCCGGAGACATTGGTCACCTTGGCGTCGGGAGCAAAGCTGTCGCCGCAGACGTGATCGACAGGAAGAATGATCTTGACGTTCTTCGCTGCCGCTGCGGAAAGCAGGCTCTTCGCAGTGTCAATGAAGTCATCTTCGACCAACGATTTTCCGACCGTGTGTCCC
>SHOL01000160.1:966-5375 GCA_004294945.1 Treponema sp. | reverse complement strand
TTGTTCTCTATGCCTAATAACAATTAAATCAATTAATTCATTACTGTTGTTATCTGTACTTAATTGTTTTAACTTTTGAACCAGATTTCTATAAATACCATTTATTTTGTTTATTGTTTCATTTGAGAGAGATATATATTGGTTGTTTTGAATACATTCCGAAACAAAGTGGTTGTATATCGATCCAGAATAGCTTTGTATTCTTTCATCTGTGTTAATTTGTTGGTACAAATACAAATTATCTTTAATCAGTTTAATTATATTTAATTTTGTTTGTTCATTCCGTAAATATTCGATAATGCCGTTCAAAATTCTTCCTTTTCCTCGCCGCGCCGAAGGCGTCGCTCTAACATTCTTTGGACTGTTCCATGTAATTACTTAGTGCATCACACTGCCGAATAAACAGAACGTCCGAAGTTTTTCTGCTGTTCAGCATAATCTCCTCGAGCCATCCAGCCATCCAGCAACTAAGCTATCTCTCTTTCCTTCACATTGGAAATTCTCCTGTGATCACAAACAGTTCAGTGTACACAACAGAGCCGCCAGCATCAGAACAAGAGACAGATTTCATACAAAAGACAGCACCGTGCCGGAACAACGTGTACTCGTCCGGTATGGCCAGCATACCTTGTCGGAAAACGGACAGAGCATGCAGAAAATCGATGACCGGTCTGTAATAGGGAAGAATAAAGACACTATTTTGTCATCATAAACTGCTGCATCAAAGAATATTATCCTGAACAGTATATATCGCTCTTCCAGAAAAAACATCAAAAAAAACTTAAAGGAACCGAAATCAAACATCGATTGAGGATCTTTCAAAACTCGGAAAGTTTTGAAAGACCAACCTTAGATGTACAGAGAGAAAAATCACAAGTCTTTATAATAGAAAGACTTGTGATTTTTCTCCAAAAGCCGATTTCAAAAGTAACCGATTTTTTTAAATCGGCTCGATTACCTGTGATTTCGGCTATTGGAAAAATCAAAACAAGATAATCATAAAGACCACACCCAAGAACTTCATCCAACCGATATTCACCAGTCTGCCCCGGCCGAAGATTGTCATCGATTCCAGCAAAAATCCACATGCAATTCCTTGAGCCGGTCGTATACCCGTTTTGCGGTATGTCGTTGCTTGTAACGGTTTCTCCGATCTTCCTCAAGCCAGGAATGTATCTCCGGGTTCCAAATGTCGAGCTTTGAGATTGGTACGACCTTCTCTGATATCTCATGGTCAAAATTGTCTCATCTAAGATATCTGGATGCAGTTTTTCCATTGATGCCAAGCCGTTCTGCGATCTCAACTGGCCCATACCCTTGGCGCTGAAGCGCCTTGATTTCGTCAATCTGCTTCAAGGTAAGCATCTCCTTTCCCCCTTTGCACTTAGAAGTATAAAAGGGCGGATTATGCCTTAGAAACACCCACGCTTTTTTTGGGTATTTTTGACGCTTTTTTGGTCCATTCCGTCTTTTTCTTTCCGGGTACTGTTAGTTTACGCTATACAACAACAGCAAACAGCCTGCTCCCGCCGAACCGCCCACACAACAGCAAACAGCCAGCTCCTCGAACCAGCCGTTCACAGAACGTCAAGGGGGCTTTTTACGCCGGAAGGGCCGCGATTCAGGACATGCGTGTAAATCATAGTAGTTTTTACATCGGAGTGGCCGAGCAACTCTTGGACCGTACGGATATCGTAGCCCGATTCCAGTAGATGAGTTGCGAAGGAATGGCGGAACGTATGGCAGGAAACACGCTTGGTGAGCCCTGCACGGAGAACCGCCTCATGAACGGCGCGCTGGATCACGGACTCGTCCATGTGGTAGCGGCCCTCGTCGCCGGTTACCGGATCCTTCCAGCGCCGCTCCTGTGGAAACACCCATTGCCAACACCAGTCCGTCGAGGCATTCGGGTATTTGCGGACAAGCGCACCCGGAATCGGAACCTTCCCCCAGCCGGCCTTCAGGTCCGCCTCGTGGATTGAACGAACATGTTGGAGATGAGATTTCAGAGGGTCTACCAGCGTTCGGGGAAGCATCGTCACTCGATCCTTGGCGCCCTTCCCGTTTCGAACCAGAATCTCGTTCCGTTCAAAATCAATATCCTGTACCCGAAGGGACAGGCATTCCGTAATCCGCAAACCGGTACCGTACAACACATGAGCGATCAGCCGGCGGTCGTCTCGAAGCAGGGAAATTATCGTGCGAACCTCGTCGCGGCTGAGCACCACCGGCAGTAGACCGGGTTTTTTCGCACGAATCACCTCACCGATATCATCGATATCAATACCGAGCACCGTGCGATACAGAAAAATAATCGCTGCGAGTGCCTGATTCTGGGTCGAAGAACTCACGTCCCCCCTGACGGCAAGATCGGTCACAAACGCATTAATATCCTTCCCGGTCATCGTAGCCGGCGAACGCCCCTTGTGATACAACGCAAAACGGTCAAACCAGCGCAGATACGCCTCGCAGGTTCGATCGCTGTAATGCTTGGCACCAAGCGCTTCCGCAAACCGTACCCGGAGCGGCCGGGGCGATCGGACAGGAAGAACGGCAGAAACCGGAGCAGCAGATTGCACCACACGCGCAGCAGCACTTCCTGAACCAGAAGATTTTTTTTCAGAATGAGCATCCCGACGCACGGAAGGCGCCCGAAGCTTTCCGGGAGCGGGAATATCTTCTTCTTCGACATTCGATTCGGGAACATTACATGTTTTCAGTTCGTACACAGCACGGAGCAGTAAAAGTCGATGCAAGGGCTGATCGGGCACCAGCCAGCATCCGCCCTCGATATCCCGAACGCAGCCGGGAACCCGATGCACAGCTTTATCGTAGACCGGATCGGGTGGTACTCGAATTTCCAGCCCGCGATCGGCGCATGTAATTGCAATCACCATACGACAGTTATTGCATTCCCCGGCAGTTTTGCCCGTAATTCCGCTGAAATCGACTTTTGAAAATCGGCTCAATATACAGCGGCATTGCATAAATATGCAGTAACAGGTATTATTACCTTGCAATCTTACACAATAGCGTTTAATGTCATGGTCAAAGGGGATGCACTATGCATACGATTCTCGAAAAAAAGCAGTTCTCGGCGGAGGTTTTTTACCTGAGGGTGACCGCACCCGAGATTGCGCGAAACAGAAAAGCAGGCCAGTTCGTGCTGGTACAGATCGATACTGATTTCGGCGAGCGGATTCCGCTCACCATCGCCGATGCCGACGCGCAGGAAGGCTGGATTGCCCTCGTATTCCAGACCGTCGGAGCCACGACGCACAAGCTCGCGCTGAAAAACCCCGGCGATAAAATCGAAGCGATTCTCGGCCCACTCGGAAAGCCGACTCATATTTCCAAACTCGGCACTGTCGTCTGCGTCGGAGGCGGTATCGGCGTCGCGCCCCTGTATCCCATCGTCAAGGCATACAAGGCCGCGGGCAACAAGGTCATCACCATCATCGGCGCGCGCAATAAGGAACTCGTGATATTCGAGGACGAAATGCGGGCAGCGAGCGACGAGCTTATAATCGTTACCGACGACGGTTCCTATGGAAGAAAAGGACTCGTCACCGAACCGCTCAAGGAGCTGTGCGAAAGCGCGGCACCCCCCGCCGAAGTTGTCGCTATCGGACCGCCGATCATGATGAAATTCTGTGCGGCAACGACCAAGCCGTACAACGTGCATACGGTCGTATCGCTCAACACCATCATGATCGACGGAACGGGTATGTGCGGCGGCTGCCGCGTCACCGTCGGAGGCAAGACCAAATTCGTCTGTGTCGACGGACCTGAGTTTGACGGGCACCAGGTGGATTTCGACAACATGATGATGCGCATGAAAGCCTATAAGGGGCGCGAAGAAGAAGACCACCACAAATGCCACATGGAAATGGAAGCCGACAAAGTCGGCGATCCCGACGCGAAGGCGGAACTTTCGGGAGGGGCGAAATGAGCCACAAGACAAAGGAACAGCTCGGCGCAGAAGCCGTACAGATATGGAACTCGATTAAAGACGCACAACTGTCACCCAAGGACCGGATGGCGATTCCGCCGCAGGAAATGGCGACCGGAGACCCGGCGAAGCGTGCCCGGGAAATGAGCGAAGTAGCCCTGGGCTACACCGACGAACAGGCCCGTGTCGAAGCGGCGCGTTGCCTCGGATGCAAGAATCGGCCCTGCGTGTCGGCCTGTCCGGTCGGCGTGCCCATCCCCGAGTTCATCGCCTGCATCCAGAACGGCGATTACGCGAAAGCGGTCGCTACCATTAAAACAGCCAACCTCCTCCCTGCCATCTGCGGCCGCGTATGCCCGCAGGAACGGCAGTGCCAGAGCGCCTGCACCCTGGGCAAGTCGCTCAAGAGCGTGGACCTTTCCGTCGCCATCGGCCGCCTCGAACGCTTCGTCGCCGA
>SHOL01000160.1:0-956 GCA_004294945.1 Treponema sp. | reverse complement strand
ATTATTCCGCCGGCAGTCGCTTCTCCGACCGGAAAAAAAGTCGCGGTCATCGGCTCGGGTCCGGCAGGACTCACCGTTGCCGCCGACGTGCGCCGGGCAGGACACGAAGTTACCGTATTCGAAGCCTTCCATAAAACAGGCGGCGTCATGGTGTACGGTATCCCTGAATTCCGCCTGCCCAAGGCGATAGTCCAGAAAGAAGTCGACGTGCTCAAGGCGATGGGCGTCGTGTTCCGTACCAACTTCCTCGTCGGCCGGACCGAGACCATCTACGACCTCCTGGACCGGGAAAAGTACGATGCAGCCTTTATCGGCACCGGCGCGGGACTACCGAAATTCATGGACATCCCCGGAGAGAATCTCATCGGCGTGTTCAGCGCGAACGAGTACCTCACCCGCGCAAACCTCATGAAAGCCTACGACACCTCGCGCGCGGCAACCCCGCTTTACCAGGCAAAAACCGTCGCTGTTGTCGGCGGCGGAAACGTCGCCATGGATGCGTGCCGCATGGCCTTCCGCCTCGGCGCCGAAAAGGTGTACTGCATCTACCGCCGCACCCGCGACGAGATGCCCGCGCGCGTCGAAGAAGTGAACCACGCCGAAGAGGAAGGCGTCGAATTCCTCTTCCTCAAGAACCCCACGAAAATCCTCGGCGACGAAACCGGAAAGGTGCGCGCCGTGGAGGTGCTTGAATACGAACTCGGCGAGCCGGACGCATCCGGAAGGCGGAGTCCGGTTGCGAAGCCGGGCACAGAGCATGAAATTCCCGTTGACGCAATGATCGTCGCACTCGGTAACGAATCCAACCCCCTGATGGCGCAAACCACGGACGGACTGGAAACAACCAAAAGGGGAAACATCGTTGTAGACGCAAAACAGCGGACCAGCCTCAAGCGGGTCTGGGCAGGCGGGGACATCGTCCTCGGAGCGGCTACCGTTATCCTTGCGATGGGTGA
>SHOL01000159.1 GCA_004294945.1 Treponema sp. | reverse complement strand
GCCCATGACGAGGACGGTGAGGTCGCGCGATTTTTTCTGGGCGCAGAACCGGCTGATGCGGCTCAACGCGCGCGTTTCGGCGGTGATGCGCACCGAGCAGGTGTTTATCAGCACGAGGTCAGCTTCGTCGGCCGAAGGCGCGGCAGTCCAGCCGCGGGAGTTCAGAAGCTGCTCGACCGAGGAAGATTCGGCCTGATTCATCTGGCAGCCGTAGGTTTCAAAAAAGTAGGTCATGTGGGGTTATTCTCCGTGGGAAGCCGGCAGGGAGCCGGATGTGCGGGCGAGTCGCAGCCCGGCGAGTCGCAGCCCGGCGATTGCGTTGCCGGGCTGTGTCTCGCCGGGCTGGAGCCGCTCCGGGTTCCACCTTCGGCATAGGCGAAGGCGCTGTGGTTGTGAATGCTCTCAAAATTTTCGGCTTCGACACTGTACCAGGGATAGGCGCCGAGCCGGGGAACGGCGAGAATGACGTCGCGGACAAGATCTTCGACAAATTTGGGATTGTCGTAGGCCGCTTCGGTGACATATTTTTCGTCTTCGCGCTTGAGGAGGGTCCAGACGGCACTGGAGGCGCAGCCTTCAATGAGGTCGACAAGGTCCTCGATCCAGAAGAAGGGGCCAAGCTCGAGCTTGACGCGGACAATACCCCGCTGGTTGTGCGCACCGTATGCGCTGATCGCTTTGGAACAGGGGCACACTGTCTGGACGGGAACAGCGACGGATACGAAAAAGGCTGTTGAATCGGCGGTCACCGAGCCTTCGTAACCGCATTCGTATGACATGAGCGCCGATTCCCGAGAAACGGGCGCTTTTTTTTCCATAAAATAGGGGAAGGTCAGTTCGCCGAATGCACTCGATGCCTCCAGCGATTCGCGTATTTCGGCAAGCATGTCCAGAAAATGGGGCATGGAGAGGTTGTCACGGTGGCGGTGGAACACTTCGATAAACCGGCTCATGTGCGTTCCCTTGAAATGCTGGGGAAGGTTTACGAACAGGTTTGCCTGTGCCGTCGTATGCTGGCGTTTGTGGTCGCGGTCCAGTACGAGAATTGGATACTGCAACCCCTTGATTCCCACTTTTTGAAGCGGGACTTCGCGGGTATCTGGTTCATTCTGGATATCAAGCAAAAAAGACTCCGAGTATGTAGGACAGCCTGAAAACTGATGTTTTCTGCGGCTGCTCTTATTCTTTTCCCGCAAAGCGAACAGCAGCGAGAAGCGTATTTTCCATCAGCATTGCAATAGTCATGGGGCCGACTCCGCGGGGAACCGGCGTTATATAAGAAGCAACTTTGCAGGCAGGTTCGAAATCGACGTCGCCGACCAGACGGTAGCCTTTTTTGGCTGTCGGATCTTCGACCCGGTTGACACCCACGTCGATTACCGCGGCTCCCGGCTTGATCATGTCGGCGCTGATCATTTTCGGCTTGCCGACGGCCGCGATCAGGATGTCGGCCTGGCGGGTGATGGAAGCGAGATCGCGGGTGCCGGTATGGCAAATCGTGACGGTGGCATTGCACGCTTTTCGGGCAAGAAGTATGGCAAGCGGCTTGCCCACAATGTTCGAGCGGCCGACCACGACGGCATGGGCTCCATCGGTGCGAATTTCGGCTTCGCGGAGCAGCACCAGCACGCCGTGCGGGGTACATGGAAGGAAGCCGGGACGTTCGATGACCATGTTGCCGACGCTGACCGGATGAAAACCGTCTACATCCTTGGCAGGATCGATGGCCATGATGATGCGGGCTTCATTGATATGAGCGGGAAGCGGCAGCTGGACGAGGATGCCGTGGACTGCCGGGTCCGCGTTCAGATTCTGGATCAGGGTTAACAGCTCCTGCTCCGTGGTGGACACCGGCAGTTTATAGCTTTTGTCTATCATGCCGACTTCGGCAAGGGCTTTTTCCTTTCCGGTAACGTAGGAAACCGATGCGGGATCTTCGCCGACAAGGACGACGGCTAGACAGGGATTGATGCCTTGCGCTTTCAGGGAACGAACTGAGTCGGCAACCCGGGCTCGAACCGATGCAGCTACCGAAAAACCGTCTATAACGTGTGCGCTCATAGGTATTTCCTCCGGTTATATCCGGGCACCCCGGAAAATGCATGCATTTTTTCGGGTGCCCTTCAGTAATTGCCGCGTAACTTGCGGCAACTGTACTTTGTTGTAACACGTACAGCCTTTGATAGACAATAGCAGAAATTATGGGGTATAGTGAGCACATGAAAC
This sequence comes from Treponema sp., assembly GCA_004294945.1. GTDB lineage: Bacteria > Spirochaetota > Spirochaetia > Treponematales > Treponemataceae > Teretinema. Next base: position 3,163 of record SHOL01000159.1, on the reverse strand, counting down.
GAAAGATTATTGCATCAGTTCTGGCCGTTGCCGCGTTGTTTCCGGCCATCGCCCAGACGACCGAAGTTCCGGAACAGCCAGCAACCAGTTATGAATACGAACCGATCAGAAAAGGCGACCAGCTGATCGCTATCAGCCTTGGAATAGGCATACCATTGTTTAACCTTGGCCCCGACGGCATCGAAACAAAAACCAATATCTTTACCGGTGGATTGGGAACAATCGGGTTCAGCCAGTTCATAAACACCAGGATTGCGCTGGGCGGAGAAATAACCTTCGCATTCAATTCGACTCTCGGAGAAAACCTGTATTTTTACATCCCGATGATGTTCACCGCGTCCTGGGAAACGGTATTCGACCGGATCCGTGTTCCCGTTTCCCTCGGAGCGGGTTTCGCCTTTCAGACATACAACAGCGTTACCTATTTCGGTCCGGTAGTCCGTCCGAGAATCGGTGCCTACTACCAGTACAATCCTGAATGGTCTTTCGGCGTCGGCGCCGAATGGAACGCAATTTTCCAGTGGTATGAACAACGCGATAACAACAGAACCGGCAATGTCATGAACGTTACAGCCGGAATGCGCTACCATTTCTAAGATCAATGCAGGAGAAACTGATGAAACGTACTGATACTGCACCGGCCGGCCGAAAGGCGGAGAGCCGGAACACATATTACCGGATTGGGCTGGCTGCAGCCGCGCTGGGGGCCCTGATTCTTATGTCCTGTTCGCAGGATCCGATATTCGCCGCAATCGAAAAGGAAGTTAAGCTCAAGGAGCCTTCGCTTCGGGGCGACATAACCTCTTTTGTTGCAGTCGACGGCAGCCTCTACGCGGCAAACGGCTTTCTGTATAAACGCACAGGCGGCGCGGGCGACTGGGAAAGCGTTTCGACCGGAGGCGGCGACCGCTGCGCAATGGTTGCGACAGACGGTACACACCTGTACATCCTGTGCACCGATTACGACGGCGAAAACGGCGTTGTACGCCGGCTGAACGGCGAGACATGGGAAACTGTTACCGATATTTCCGACGTCGTATACCTTTCGAGCGGCTCAGGCGGGGTGTTCGCGTTTACCGGATCAGACGACAGTTATACTGCGCATAGAATCACCGTGTCTCCAGCAGTAACGGCGCTCGCCTCAGGGCTCTCTACCCCGGTCGGCAGCGCTGCACTCGCCGTCAGCGATTATTTCGCGACGACCGGCGGCGTGTACACCGCTGCAGGCGCGTTGGTGGTCGGACCCGAAAGCCTGACTGGAATCCGCGGAATCACGACGAACGGAACGGACATCTATGTGATGACGAAGGGCGATCTGTACCGCTACAATGGCACCACATGGTCAAACACCGGCCACTCGGTAACCGAGCCGTCCGGCATCGCCTGGCTCGGCGGCTCCTCCGGCAAAAACCTGATTCTTATAAGCGGCGCCTCGGGATTCGGCGAAGTAGTGGTCGACTCTGCAACCGGAGCGCTCCAGTCGTTCCAGAATCCGGGAGACAACGACAGTTCTTCTATTCCGCCGGCACATAAAACCCAATACGAAAACAGCCTTGACAAGTGGGCGGTATACCGGATTTTCGCGGTAACGAGCGACACGGTAACCAATTCGCTCCATACGCCCTACGCGCTCTACGCATCAGTTGCCGATCCGAATTACAACGGCCTGTGGTCGTTCTATCCTTCGGCAGACTCGCCCAACTGGAACCGGGAATAAGTCAGGGAGCATGAGCACGGCCACAGACCTGTTCTCGGCTCCCGGTAAGGGAAGCCGGGAACCGCTGGCCGCGCGCATGCGGCCCCGAAAACTCGACGAATACATCGGCCAGGACCACATCATCGGACCCGGCCGCCTCCTCCGCCGCGCAATCCAGGCAGACCAGCTCACTTCAGTCATCTTCTACGGGCCTCCCGGAACGGGAAAGACCACCCTCGCCCGGGTCATTGCAAACCATACCAAAAGCAATTTTGTCACCTTGAACGCGGTGCTCGCCGGAGTGCAGCAGATTCGCGACTCCATCGCAGCCGCCGATGACCAGCGAAAGCTCTACGACCGCCGCACCATCCTCTTTGTCGACGAAGTCCACCGGTGGAACCGCGCCCAGCAGGATGCCCTCCTCCCCTGGGTAGAAAACGGCACCATTATCCTGATCGGCGCAACCACGGAGAATCCCTTTTTTGAAGTGAACAAGGCGCTGGTGAGCCGAAGCCGGGTGTTCCAGCTGAAACAGTTGACGGAAAACGATCTTCGCGAAGTCGCCAATGCAGCCCTCGCCGATCGTGAGCGCGGCTATGGCCGTTGGAATGTCACCCTTGAAAGCGCTGCCCTGGATCACCTTGTTTCGACTGCATCCGGAGACGCCAGAAGCATTCTTAACGCCCTCGAGCTCGCCGTCGAATCGTCGGTGCCTTCCTGGCCCCCTGCGGACGGTACGGCGATACACATCGATTTGAAAACCGCCGAGGAAAGCATCCAGCAGAAGGTCGTTTTGTACGACCGGGACGGCGACTACCACTACGACGTTATCAGCGCGTTCATAAAATCGCTGCGGGGGCGCGATCCTGATGCGGCGCTGTACTGGCTGGCCCGCATGATAGCCGCCGGAGAGGATCCCGGATTCATATTCCGGCGCATGTTGATTTCCGCCTCCGAGGACACCGGGCTCGCCGATCCGAACGCAATAACCGTCGTGGAAAGCTGCGCGCGCGCCTTCGACCGCGTCGGTCTCCCGGAAGGACGATTCCACCTGACCCATGCAGCACTCTATCTTGCGACCTGCCCGAAATCCAACTCCGCGATGGCGTTTTTCGACGCGCTCGCTTCGGTGGAAAAAGAAGATACCGAAGTGCCGAACCACCTCAGGGACGGAAACCGCGACGCCGAAGGATTCGGCCACGGACAGGGCTACGCCTACCCGCATTCGTACCGCGACCACTGGGTCGCCCAGCAGTACCTTCCGGACGAACTGGTCGGCCGGCTTTTCTATATTCCGTCGGAACAGGGCTATGAAGGACGCATCAGGCCGGAAGTGCTCAACCGCAGGGAACTTCAGATAGCGGCGATCAGTGACGACATGGACAACTTCGAATCCTCCGCGGGCGGCAATGTGGCGGGCGGCACCGCGGGCGATGGAACGCATCGCGCCGGTTTGGCGGGCAGCAG
>SHOL01000337.1 GCA_004294945.1 Treponema sp. | reverse complement strand
ACCGCCGCGACGCGCTTTCTGGCTATCTCGCAGTACTCCGGGGATAGCTCAATTCCTATAAAATGCCGCCCGGTTCGCTTTGCCGCGACTGCTGTGGTACCGGAGCCGATGAAGGGATCTAAAACCAGCCCGCCTTCTGGCGACACCTGCAGAACTTCCTCTATCAGCTCGACCGGCTTTCCGGTCTGGTGGAACTTCTCTGCGGAATTGACCGCTTTCCTAAAGACGCCGGGCAGACACGTTTCTGTATTCTTCGACCACCCCGATTTGGTCGCATAAATCAGGTATTCGCATTGGTGTCTAAATCGTCCTTTTTCCGGTCTGGCCGCTTCGGTCTTGTCCCAGACATATATCCCCCTCCAAACGAAGCCGGATACCTGTACCGCGTCCGTGGTGGTTGGTAGCTGCCTCCAGTCCGTGAAACAACAAAAATACCCATCTGGCTTCAAAACGCGCCAGCATTGTGACATCCACAGATTGCACCAGATAAGAAAGCTCCGTTGGTCGCGGTTATCTCCGTAAAAATCTGGTCTGATAAGCTCCGTCCCACCGACGATATATTTGGATCCGGTGTTCGCGTTCCTGTCAGATCTGAACAGCCCCCCGGTTGAATATGGTGGATCGGTGAGAACTATATCAACTGACTCGGGTGGCATGCTAGACAAACTATCCAGGCAGTCCCCGCAGATGATGGTGTCTACATTTGGCGTGGTTACATTCATAAATTCACATCCAGTTATCTAATCGCATTGGCGCGGAGGCTATGCGTTTTTGCGCCATGCCGATGTACTCCGGGTTCAGTTCTATGCCGATATAGTGCCGTCCCAGCTTCTTCGCTACCAGGCCGGTGGTACCAGCTCCGAAAAATGGATCAAGACATATTCCGCCTTCGGGGCATCCCGCCAGGATGCAAGGCTCTATCAGTGCCGGGGGGAAGGTCGCGAAATGGGCTTCGGCGAACGGTTTTGTGGCAACCGTCCAAACGGTGCGCTTGTTGCGCCCATTTACGGGCCGCCATTTCTTCAGCCCACCTTTGCCTCGGAAG
>SHOL01000010.1 GCA_004294945.1 Treponema sp. | reverse complement strand
GTACAATAACTTCACGGTTGTGTTAAGCTCTTCTTAATGGAGGAGAAATCATGAAAAGAATGCTGAACAAGACTGCCTCGCGCGCCCTCGCGCTGATCGCAGCCGCCGTCGTCCTGACCGCAGCCGCTCTCTCGACAGCCGGTTGCGCAGGAACGCCCGCCGTCAAGCGCGAAGCGGGAAAAAGCTACTCGCTGACCGTACTGCACACCAACGACCACCACGGAACCGTGCTTCCAAACGGAGGCCAGGGCGGACTCGCCGAACGGGCCACCTATATCGCAGGCGTTCGCGCCGCCGACGCGAATGTCCTTCTGCTTGACGCAGGCGACATCAACACCGGAAGCGCGCTTTCGAACATGTTCAAGGGCGAAATCGACATCAATGCGTACAACCTGATGAAGTACGACGCGGTCGCCTTCGGAAACCACGAGTTCGACAACGACCTCGCACTCATCGAAAAGCAGATCGCCCAGGCAGAATTCCCCTGGCTTTCCGCCAACGTCACCCGAGCCGACGGCAAATACCTCGACCAGGCCTACATCGTCAAGAACTACGACGGCTTCCGCGTCGGCGTCTTCGGACTGACCACACTCCGCACCCTCACCATCGCGAGCCCCGACAAGTCCCTCAAATTTGCTGACGAAATTGCGACCGCAACCGCAATGGTTGAAAAACTCCGGACCAAGGAAAAATGCGACCTCGTCATAGCAGTTGCACACCTTGGCCTCGTAGAAGAAACCGCCGGACAGGTCACCTCCGAAAAACTCGCCGCCGCCGTTCCCGGCATCGACCTGATCATCGACGGCCACTCGCACACCGCCCTTACCGAAGTCAAATACGTCGGAAGCACCCCGATCGTTTCCGCGAACGAATGGGGCAAATTCGTCGGCGAAGGCCGCTTCGAAATCGTGGACGGTACGGTCAAAGCCTTTGCCTGGAAGCCCGTCCAGATCAACAAGAAAGACGCAGTCACCTTTGCGCCCGACGCAGCCGTCGCCGCGATGATCGCGCCCTACAAGGAAAAAGCAGACCTCACCCTCAAGGAAGTCGTAGCCGAAACCTCCGCGCTCTTCGAGTTCGGCGACCGCCTCTCCCGCAAGAAGGAAATCGCCCTGGGCGACATGGTCAACGACGGAGCCATGTGGTACGTCAAGGAAGTGCTCAAGAAAGACGCAGACTTCGCCTTCACCAACGGCGGCAACATCCGCGCAGAACTCCCCGCAGGCAAGATCACCCGCGAGCAGATCACCACCGTGCTTCCCTTCGACAACTGGATTTATCTGACCAAAATGAAGGGCAGCGACGTCATCAAGCTCTTCGAGTTCATCGCATCCATCCCGCAGGGCGCCGGCGCCTTCGCACAGGTATCCGCCGAAGCCCGCTACACCATCGATTACACCAACGACATCAAGAAAGGCGAACTCAAGGACCTCACCATCAAGGGCAAGCCCGTCGATCCCGACGCAGTCTACACCTTCGTCACCAACGACTACCTGATGGGCGGCGGCGACGGCTACGCAGTGCTCAAGAACAACGTCGAAGCCTACAACACCTCGACCACGCTCCGCGACGTAATCATCGCATACGCCCAGTACAAGAAAATTCTTGAACCGATGACAGACGGACGCATTACCATTGTCGGAGGCATGACCTTCTGAGAGCATCCCCAGGGTTCGATGCTCGATTTCCCTATCCGGATCGAGAATCGAATCTCTTGAAGATTTCGCGCCGCTTTGTCGGCGTACAGTCAGAAGAACCAGGAAGCGGTACGTTTCCTGGTTCTTTTTCTTTTTACGTAACGTGTTCGTACTCGAGCCGATTTCAAAAGTCGGTTACTTTTGAAATCGACTTTTGGAGAAAAACCACAAGTCTTTATAATAGAAAGACTTGTGGTTTTTCTCCATGTAAATCTAGGGTTGCTCTTTCAAAACTTTCCGAGTTTTGAAAGAGCCTCACTCGTTTAAAATTCTGCAGCAATGCGTTAGTCAATTTTTCTTGACACGCAGGGGCCAAGTTGTCATTATCAACCCACACATCATAAATAGTAAGGAGTCTGTCATGAAAGCAGCTTCCGGCGGGTATATCCGCAAACTCGTCGTCACCGGTGCGCTGGGCGCATTGGCGGTTTTTCTGGGCGTCACCCGGCTCGGCCTCATTCCCTGGGTTTCGGGCGCATCGATCACCATCCTGCACATTCCGGCAATCATCGGCGCGATTCTCGAAGGCCCGCTCGTCGGCACCGGCATCGGCGCGATTTTCGGCATTTTCAGCCTGTACCAGGCAAACATGAACCCGGTCGGCATCGACGCGCTCTTCCGCAACCCGCTCGTCTCGGTGCTGCCCCGTGTGCTTTTCCCGCTCGTTGCCTGGGGGCTCTATGCGCTTCTTTCCAAATGGAAGAAAATCCCCGCAGTCATCGTGTCGTCGGTGGTTGCGACGCTCGTCCACACCATCCTGGTGCTCGGCATGCTCGTGCTCACCAACGGCTCCGGCACCCTGACCGGGGGCGCTGAAGGAATTACCGTGTGGGCGGTCATCGGTACGATTCTCGTCGCCAACGGAATCCCGGAAGCGGCCGCGGCCGGCATCATCTCGACCCTCGTCGTCGCCGCCTGGCTCGGCATTTCGTCAGGCTCCAAAAAATCGAAGCTGAGCAGCGAAGAATGAAATCCTCCCTGAAAAAACTCAAGAAAAAAGACTGGAAGCCGGTTGTCCGGCGGGCGCTGAAAGAAGACCTCGGCAAGAACGGGGACGTTACCGGTTCGGCAATTTTCAGCTCCAAAGAGAAAGCGGTGTTCACGCTCTTCGCCAAGGACGACGGAGTCCTCTGCGGCATCGACGCGTTCGCGGGAACCTTCGCCGAACTTTCGAAAAAGTGTTCGGTCGACGCGTATTTCTCGGACGGCGCGGTGCTCGCGAAAGGCACGGTCGTCGCTCGCGTGCGCGGACCGGTCGCGGCAATTCTCGCCGGAGAGCGCACGGCGCTCAACCTCGTGTCGCACCTTTCAGGCATCGCGACCAAAACGGCGGAATTCGCCTCTGCTTCGGGCGGCAAGCCCGTGGTCCTCGACACGCGAAAGACGCTACCCGGCCTCCGCGTGCTCCAAAAATACGCGGTCGCAACCGGCGGCGGCAGCAACCACCGCATGGGACTTTTCGACATGGTGCTGATCAAGGACAACCACATCGATGCCGCCGGCGGTATCGCCAACGCGGTGAACAAGGTGCGCGCGCGCTGGGGAAACCGGTTCAAGATCGAAGTCGAAACCAGAAACCTCGACGAAGTCCGGGAAGCCCTTTCCATGAAGGTCGACCGCATCATGCTCGACAACATGACGAACGAGCAGATGGCGGAAGCCGTCTCGATCATTGCAGGGCGCGCCGAGACCGAAGCGTCGGGCAACATGACGATCGAACGGCTGCGCAGCCTCGCGAGAAGCGGTATCGATTTCGTGTCGTTCGGCGAGCTCACCCATACCGTGCGCGCTTTCGACTTTTCGCTCAAAGAGGAGTCGGTCGGGTGACGGCGAAACCAGAAACGACCGGCGAGTCTGCTGCCGGCGCGCACGAAAGCGCAGAACGCAACGCGCAGGTAGACGCGAACATCGATGCGCGAATCGCCGAACTCAAGCAGAGGCTCGGCAGGAAGCTCGCGATCGCGGCGCACCATTACCAGGACCCCGCAATTGTTTCGTTCGCTGATCTTGTCGGCGACTCCTACCGCCTCGCGGTGGAAGCGGCGCGCACAGATGCCGAATACATCGTGCTGTGCGGCGTCGGCTTTATGGCCGAAAGCGTCGCCGTCCTTGCCCGGAGCGACCAGACGGTCCTGATGCCGGTCGTGCAAGCCGGATGCCCGATGGCGGGCATGATAACCCCAGCGCAGGCGCGCGAGGTCTGCGAATCTGCGGGCGCAGTTCCCGTTGTCTACATGAACTCGACGACCGCGCTCAAGGCGTTCGCCGGCGAAAAGGGCGGCTCGGTCTGCACGTCGGGCAACGCCGAGAATATTGTCCGCGCATACCTCGACGAAGGAAGGCGCGTATTTTTTGCGCCCGACCGCAATCTGGGAACCAATATCGCGCGTTCTCTCGGGATTCCGGAGCACGACACCTTCACCGTCGGAGCGCAGGATCTCGACGGCAGCAATCCTGCACGCCTGAAGGATCTCGTTCCAGCGAACGCGAAAATCATATTTTGGGACGGGTTTTGCCCCGTACACCGGCAGTTCACCCCGGCAGACGTCAGGCAGGCACGGGAGTGCAATCCGGACACCCACGTTCTGGTGCATCCGGAGTGTTCGAGCGACGTGGCGAAGGCCGCCGACAAGGCAGGCTCCACAGAGATGCTGCTCCGCGAAATCGCCGAAGCCCCGGACGGAGCAGTACTGGCGATAGGCACCGAATCGGGCTTCGTCGACCGCATGATCGCCGCCTGGCCGGGCAAGAACATTTCGCACCTGAGAAAACTGCGGTGCAGCGATATGGCACTGACGGATCGGAATTCACTTCTGCAAACGCTTGAAGCAATCGTGCGCCATGAAGAAACGGGCGCCCCCCTTGATCGAATTGAAATTCCTGAAATCGACCGGGAAAATGCGCGGAAGGCGCTGGCAATGATGGTCACGCTGACTGAACAGCGACGGGAAAAACTCGAAGCCAAAGGAAGTGCGACATGAGAACGCGAACCGGCGTGCTGGTTATCGGAACGGGAATCGCGGGGCTGACCGCGGCGATTACGGCGCTTGAACGGGGGCTTTCCGTCATTGTCGTCACCAAGGAAGACCGCGTCGAAGAATGCGCGACCAATTATGCGCAGGGCGGTATCATCGCGTCCAAACCGGGCGACAGCGCCGATGCCCTCGCGCGCGACATCATGGAAGCGGGTTGCTTCTACAACAATGAAGACGCCGTCGAACTTTTCGCCTCCGGCGCGCCGCGCCTTGTGTTCGACATACTTGCCGGCAAGGCGCACGTCGATTTCAGCAAGTCCAACACATCGTACGATTACACCGGCGAAGCGGCGCACTCGACGAAGCGCATTGTTCATTTTGAAGACCATACCGGCGACGCTATCGAAGCGGCCCTCGCCGCCTACGCGCGCAGTCTGGGCGCGGACATCCGTACGGGGCACACCGCCGTCGATCTGATAACCAACAACCATCATTCGGCCGATCCGCGGGAGCTGTATCTTCCCCGGGAAGTTTTCGGCGCCTACGTGCTGGAGAATGCGACCGGCTGCGTCCATACCATTTTCGCCGATGCGGTCATACTTGCATGCGGCGGCGTCGGCAACGTGTACCAGTTTACCACAAATCCTCCCGCTGCCACCGGCGACGGCATTGCCATGGCCTGGCGGGCTGGAGCCGATGTGATAAATGCAGAGTTCGTGCAGTTTCACCCGACCGCGCTGTTCCACAAGGACATCAAGCGTTTCCTGATTTCCGAATCGCTTCGGGGCGAAGGGGCTGTCCTTGTAGACAGAAACGGACGGGCTTTTATGCACACATACACCCCGCAAAAGGAGCTCGCGCCGCGCGACATCGTCACCCGCGCCATCTACGAAGAAATGGCCGAACAGGGTGTCGATCATCTGTTCCTGGATATTGCGTCGCATTACAAAGGCGAAGTTCCCATAAAAGAACGCTTTTCACGGATTTACGCAACCTGCCTCTCCGGCGGCATAGACATTACGCGCGAACCGATCCCCATTGTCCCGGCAGCCCACTATTTTTGCGGCGGCGTCAAAGTGGACCTTTCCGGCCGCACCTCGATCCGGAGGCTCTTCGCGGTCGGCGAAACCGCGTGCACGGGTATACACGGCGCAAACCGCCTTGCGTCGACCTCGCTCCTGGAAGGCCTGTTCTGGGGCAAGCGTGCCGCCGAGGCATGCTCGGCGGCTTCGCAAGAGGCGCCCGCATCGAACGGCGCGTGCGGGGCTGAATGCGCACAGCCCGTAAGCGGCGAGCGCTTCGATCGCATCCTCGACTGGGAAAAACCGGCGAACCCCGAAAGGTTCGAACCGTCGCTCATGTACCAGGACTGGAACATGATCAAGCTCACCATGTGGAACCACGCCGGCATCGTTCGCACACGCAAGGGCCTGCAGCGGGCCGAAGCCGACCTCAACTATCACGAGCACCGCATCAACCGGTTCTATCACGAAGCCTGCCTGACGCGCGACATCATCGAACTCCGAAACGGCGTCACCGCAGCCCGGCTCATCGTGGGCGCAGCCATGCACAACCGGAAGTCGATCGGCTGCCACTTCAGACTGGACTGACTCGCGGCACGCGAAATTTCCGCACGCGAAACTTCAGCAAGCGCAAAACCGCTCGACCGTCTCCCAGCGGCCGTTCGCAAACTCGAACAAAGATGCCTCGCCGACCGTGAACGTTTCGTCGAGCCCGAGCGAAGCAAAATACTCCAGCGCCGGCGCAACCGCACCCGCAGGAACATCCCGATTCGCCACCGTCAGATGCGGGACAAACGCACCGCGAAGCGGCGGCAGCATGCCCGGAAATCCCGCCTGCACCGCCTTCCAGACCGCAGAACGCCAGGCATCCCACCTCGGGTCGCACACCACGCGGGCGTAAATCGTCCGGTCTCCGAAGGTCCCAAAACCCTGCACGTGCGCGGAAAATGAATCAAGAGCACCGATCGCCTCATGAAGGATGCGGGCAAGATTATCGCGGGGAGAACGAGAGTCGGTGCGGCCGAAAGCGTCGGCGGGTTCGACATCGTATTCCACCGCATCGTCCGCGCCCAGCGCGAACGGAGCGATCAACGTCACATGCGGTTCCGTCCGGTACCCGGACTTGCACCCATAACGCTCGCCCATCCACCGCCTGCAGTCTTCCGTCAGAGAAGCAAGATCGTCGCCGACCGGCACCCCTATAAAATGCGTATACGGCTTGCCGCCCGATTTCCTGCTGTTCATAGCGAAAGAGTATACCACAGGAATATCCCGTTCCGGGTTTTTTTATTGTATACTGACAGTATGATCAAACGTCCGAAATTGCCCTTGATTGCGACTATCTCTTTCCTGGTCGGATTTCTTGTTCTTCTGATCTGGTTCAACTCTGTCCGAAACGTAATCGCCGAATACCGCATTATGTCCATCACCAGACAAGCCGCGATCAACAACGATTTGCTCGATAACCTGCTGCAGGCTGGCCAGAATTTGTCCTTTGAACGAGGACGCACCAATGTGCTGCTCAACAACCCGGAGAGCGCATCAGCCCAAAACATCGAATTCATCATGCAACGGCGTAAGGCTGTGGCAGAATTTCTTGAACAGACAATGCACTCGGAACAGTTCGGGCTTTCCGACGAAGCAATTACCCTCCGCTACGATTACGCAACACTCAAGAACCTCCGAAACGACGTAGACAAGGCACTCGCGCTACCGAAAACAAAACGGGATCCGGCATTGATCTGCCGCTGGTACGACACTGTAACGCAAATGCTCGCCGATATCGGAACACTCGCGCTTGCGGACACCATTGAGCAAACAGAAACGATAGGCCAGTACACTCTCTTGAACAGGATAAAAATTTACGCCTTCGACTTCCGGACTACCGTGGGGACAGAAGCGACCCGGACCGCAGAAATTCTCTCTGCGAACCGGCCGATGACGCCGGAAGAGACCGAAAGACTGCAAAATCTTCGGGGACAGGTTACCGCCATCTGGAAAGCGCTGTCCCGGGAAACAAGTCTCAGCGAAAACACGGGTATCAAACCGGCCATGCACGTAGTCGAACGGGAAATATTCGAAATATACCGGCCGATTCAGAATGCGGTGCTGGATGCTATAAAAAACGGACGGGAATCCCCGTACGAGCTCCAGAAAGTCCTGCAAGCGTCGGTTCCGGCCCTCGATTCGATCGGGAAATTGCTCGAAGCCATAACTACGGAAACTAGGCGACAAATTCTGGAAGCGCAGGCACAGGCGCGTTTCAGCTTTAGCGCCAGCATCATCGAAGCGATCCTCTCGCTCAGCATCGGACTGTTCGCCCTCGCTCTGTTTATCACCAAGCTCCTGATACCCCTGCAAAAAATCAGCACACAGCTTGAACGCCTTTCCGCCGGAAATCTTGAGGTTACACTCGAAGACGCCCAGTCCGACCGAACCGACGAGATTTCCCGCACTTGGGCTGCGCTGCAAACCTTTCGGGAAAGCCTGATCGAGCGCCAAAAACTGGAAGCCCGCCTCAGAGCGCTTGGCAATCTCGACGGACTCACCGATATCCCGAATCGTCGCGCACTCGACGAGGCGCTGGAAACCGAGTGGCGCCGCGAACGACGGTCAAACGAGACCATCGGACTTGCTATGATAGATGTTGATTTTTTCAAGAAGTACAACGATCGCTACGGACATATTGCAGGAGATGAGTGCCTGAAAAAGGTTGCGGCCGCGCTCCGCGAAGGAGCACAGCGAGCTGGAGATTTTGCGGGGCGATACGGGGGCGAAGAATTCCTTGCAATCCTGCCAGGCCTTTCAACCAGGGAAGCCGTTGCCTGGGCCGAACGCCTCCGCACTGCCGTTGAGGGGGCATGCATCCCACACGAAGACTCGCAGACTGGCTGTGTAACGGTCAGCATCGGCGTTTCGTCCCTCACTCCGACTGCGACAGGCACCATGCTGGAACTGATCCGGCTTGCTGACGAAGCGCTATACCGGGCAAAAGCAAACGGCCGGAACCGTGTGGAACCGGCACCGGCGCATTAAGGCAGCGCTGAGCGCAACGCAGGAGCCGGCAAGTCTCGGCACCAGCAGGACTCGGCGTGAGTGCGTTCAACGCAAAAAAAACCCGTCCCGGGCAATCGGGCCCGGAACGGGTTTTCAGTTTCTCTCACACTTTCGGGCCGACCTACCCGCCTGCTGATTATTTCTCCAGGAGCCGGTTCAGCTTCTTGACGAAGTCGGCGGGATCCTTGATTTCACTTCCTTCAACAAGCAGCGCCTGATCGAGCAGCACCGACGACAGGTCTTCGATAAACGCTTCGTCCTCGCTCGACGCGATCTTCTTGACGAGCGCGTGGTCCGCGTTCACCTCGAGGATCGGCTTGACTTCGGCAAGACCGGTCTGACCCATCGCCTTCATCATGCGCTCCATCTGGAGCGACGGATCGTTTTCGTCCACGACGATGCACGAGGGAGAATCGGAAAGCCGCTTCGACAGGTGAACGTCCTTGACCCGCTCACCGAGCGCCTTCTTGATCTTCTCGGCAACCGGCTTGAACGCCTTTTCCTTTTCCTCGACCGTCTTCTTGTCTTCCTCGCCGCCGAGCTCCTCGTCGCTTCCGGCGCGGTTTGCCGCCTTCAGGTCCCAGTCCTTGTACTTGCCGAGCGACGGAATCACGATGTCGTCGATCTCGTCCGCCATGATGAGCACTTCGATGCCCTTCTTGCGGTAGGCTTCGAGGTGCGGGCTCTGCCGGAGTGTCTTCTCGTCGCCGCCGGTAATATAGTAGATAGCCTTCTGTTCCGGTTTCATGCGCGACACGTAGTCGGCAAAACTGGTCCACTTCGGCTGATAGTCCTTCTTCGCCTCGGCACCATCACTGCCGGACTCGGCTGAAGCTTCGGCCGCAGGCGTTTCCGCAGCGGCGGCCGGCTCCGGTTCCCAAGTCGTCTTGAAGCGCACCAGCTCGGACAGCTCCTCGCGGTGGCCGTAATCACTGTACAATCCTTCCTTCAGCGGCCGGTTATACTCGGCAATAAACGAATCGTATTTTTCCTTGTCATTGTCGGCAAGCTTCTTGAACTCGCCCAGGAGCTTCTTGACCGACGATGTCTTAATTGACGACAGAATGCGGTTCTGCTGCAGAATCTCGCGGCTTACATTGAGCGGCAGATCCTCACTGTCGATGATACCCCGTACGAAGCGGAGATATACGGGCAACAGCTCCTTGTCGTCCTCGGTGATGAACACGCGCTTTACGAACAGCTTCACGCCGGGCTTATAGTCGGCCTGGAACATGTCGAACGGCGCCTTCTTTGGTACGTAGAAAAGCGTGGTGTATTCCTGGGTGCCCTCGGCCTTGGTGTGAACGTACAGCAGCGGATCCTCGGAATCGTGCGACAGCGAGCGGTAGAAGCTCTTGTAATCGTCTTCTTTCAGATCGCTCTTGGACTTCTGCCAGATGGCGCTTGCGTCGTTGATCTGCTCGGCCACCGGAGAAGCGCTCTTTTCCTTGCCCTTGTCGTCGTACTCTTTTTTCAGGTAGTGAAGATAGATCGGGAACGCAATATGGTCGGAATAGCGTTTGACGATTTCCTCGATCTTCCAGCGCGACGCGTATTCCTTGTCGTCGTCGTTCAGGTACATGATCACCGCAGTACCGTGGCTGCCTTCGGGAACTCCTTCCATAAGCGGGAACGCGAGATCGTCGGCTTCCTCCAGATCGTACGAACCCTTGCCGTCGGAGATCCACTTCCACACCAGCGAATCGGCTGCCTTCTTCGTGACGACCTCGATCTTGCTTGCGACCATGAACGCCGAATAAAACCCGACGCCGAACTGGCCGATCAGGTTGGAATCCTTCTTCGCGTCGCTTGCGAGCTGCTCGAGGAACGCCTTGGTGCCGGAGCGGGCGATGGTGCCCAGGTTCGCCACAATATCGTCCTTGTCCATGCCGATACCGGTATCGCGCACAATCAGCGTCTTTTTTTCCTCGTCGAACGAAATGTCCACGCGGGGCGCAAACTGCACATTCTTGTATTTCTCGTCCGAAAGGCTCAAATACTTCAGCTTGTCCAGCGCGTCGGACGCGTTCGACACAATCTCCCTCAGGAAAATTTCCTTGTTCGAATAGAGCGAATGAATGATAAGCGTCAACAACTGGTTGACTTCAGTCTGAAATTGATACGTTGCCATGTCGAGATTATCTCCTGAACCACTACATAAAATTCTTTTCTTATCAAATGTACATAAAAAAAACGGAAACCGGCAAGTTTTTTGTGATAGACTCAGGAAATCATGACGACGATCACGCGCAACGTACTCTGCCTGCTCCTGCTTTCCATGATCGCGCTTGCCGCTTTGAACGCCGATCCCACCGCAACCGCTCCCTCCGGCGCCCGCGCCGGAATCGCGGCAGACCTTCAAGCGTCAGCACTGGGCGCTGCATCGGCAGAGCACCATCCCCTCCTCCCGACAGTTTCCGTCTCCGCCTTCACAGAAGTCTGGAACGGCGACGTGCTGGAATATGTCTGGGAAAACAACTACATGCTCAGCGAGTTGATTTGGACCATATCCGACATACAAACGGCGGGAGCCTCCGCAGCCCTCGTCTGGTGCTCCGGACTGTTTATCGGCGGCGAGTTTTCTACCGCACTATCGTCAAAAACCGGTACACTGGACGACTCGGACTGGAAGAACATTAAATACGGTGATCCGTATACCAAAACGCATTATTCCCATCACGACACCACGCTCGTGTATGCAGAGACGGCGCGGCTGGATGCCGGCTGGCGATTAACGCCTGACCTCCCCGCGATCTTCCCCGTTCAGACCAACAGAAAGACACAGCCTTTCTCGCTGACTCCGACCATAGGCATCCGATATATCTCATGGAAATGGGATGCCCGGGACGGGTACACACAATATCCGCCTGAAAGCGAACCGATTCAATTCTCTGGTCTCGGTATCTCCTACGCACAGCAAATTCTAGTCCCGAATGCGGGACTGCACATCTACATTCCAGCACTCAGCATGGTGTCCTGTTCTTTCTCGGCAGTCTTTTCTCCGTTCGTTCAATGCTATGCGATTGATACGCATCATGTCACAAATCATACGTATCACGACCTGCTGGAAAGCGGAACCTTCTTCGAAGCCTCGATGAGCGTTGCCTTCAACCCGTTCAAGAACCTGTCCCTATACGTTTCTGCCAGCTCGTCCGCCATCAGGAATCTCAGGGGATCGACCGCTATACAAACAGGAACAAGTACAAATTATTCTTGGGAACTGTATTCCTCGGGCAACGGCGGAGGCGCCGAACTGCTCGCCGAACGGGTCAGGATCGGAATCTCGGCCTCGTTCTGACCTCCTGCGTACAGGACGAAAAAAACTACAGCGGACTGATTTTGGCCAGGCCGGTATGCCTGAGCATGCGGAACACCGCGCGGGGCAAGGCCTTGAGCGCGGAGGAATCGGATGCCGAAGCGGTATTGCGCGCGAGGGCGTCGAGGATTGACAAACCCTGCGTGGCGTCCACTTTCAGTCTTGTTTCTTCTCCGAGATGTCTCCAGACGAGTTCTGTTCCGGATGCAGCGGCAGTCGGAACCCCTGCAAGCCAGACATAGCGGGCAGCAGGATCGCAGGAAGCGTTCCGTTCGATGTCCCGCTTTTTTTCGTAAGATTCGATGTAGGTTTCGATGAGCGACGGCGGTATGCGCGGGGCGGGCATGGGGAAGGGAAACCAGGCGCGCACCGGCTTGTCCAGTCCGTCGCCTGACATCCAGGCGGACAAGGCCGCGTCCAGAGGCGCTGTGTAGCGCGAGGAATCCTCCTCTCCCTTGAAGCGGAGGTCATTGTTGGCAAAGTCTCCGGGAGAGTCTACCGGCTCAAGGCCTTTCTCTCCCCGGTGCATGCCGCGTTCGTATTCGGCGTACACGCGCGAGTGCCGGGTCAGGACGAATTTGTGCCAGAAGGCGGAATCCACAAGCCCTGCGGCGAAGAGCTGGCGCATCACTTCGGCAGAATCGGCTACTCCCTGCGGGTCCTCGTTCCAGTAGCCGTAGATCAGGTAGGAGTGTACCAGTACGCCCGCTTCCTTGAAGGCGGCGCATACGGCCACAAGGTGTTCCAGATCGATTCCCTTGTCGACGGCCTTGAAGCCCTCGGGAGAGGCGATCTCGATGCCTCCGGAAACAGCGGCGAGTCCGCCTGCGGCCAGAAGGTCCGCGAGGTCGCGGGTAAAGGTTTTTTCGAAGCGGATGTTTCCCCAGAAAGGAAGAAGCCCGCCTGCGGGGTCTTCGAGCGAGGCGCGGATATTCTCGAGGGCGAAGTCGCGGAGCGCGCGGGGTGGGGCTGCTTCGTCCACCAGATGGATGCCCCGGACGCCGCGGGAGATGCACTGGGTTCGAAGGCTTTTGTACAAGTTTTGTATACCTACCGGTAGGTATACGTTGATATAATCGAGCGTGACGTCGCAGAACGAGCAGCGGTGCCAGTAGCAGCCATGCGCGAGGTACGCCTTTATCCAGGCCCCGTCCGACCAGAGGCGGTGCATCGGGTTCGGATCGTCGGCGAGCCGCGGATACAGGGAAAAGTCGATGTCCGAATAATCGGGCGCGACGGCCCCCGTAAGCTTCCGTTCGGTTTCAGCGAGCTCTTCCGGGCAGAACAGCATGCGGGGAACGGCATCATCCCGGCCCCGACCCTGCGCAAGGCCCCGAAGGAGCGCAAGATAGCCGCCGTAGCCGCGGTCGAACGAGAGACAGTCTACGTACTTCCACAAGGCCTCCGCCGTGCAGCTCCGAAGCTCCGTATTCACGTACCCCCCGCCCATGCTGACCACGGCGCGAGAACCGAACGCTTCTTTAATGAGGCGGCCCGTCGCAAGCGCTCCGGCGAGAGAGCCCGGGAACGGAACGGATACGCAAAAAAGGATTTCAGGCCCGTTATTTTCAGCGCCTTTGGCGCCATCGGCAGTTTTCAGGCTGTCGTCGGCGGCGGCAATCTCCGCCAGCAGTTCGCGGATACAAGGTTCAAGAAATTCCTTCATGACAGGTCTGTCGAGCGCTTTTTCGATGTCTGCAAAACGGCGCACGCTCGAAGAAAGCGATTCGGCGTACCGCACGAGCGAAAACTCGGAATCGAACGCTTCGGTGACGAAGTCGGCCAGGTCTTCGAGCGCGAGGGTAGCAAGCATGCGGCCGTCGTCCGGCGACGGATCGGATTCCAGCGAAGCAAGAAAGGCCTCGCTCCGGGGACCGCGGGGTGCATACGGCGAGCGGACAAAGGCATGCGTTTCCTCGCGTCCTGCGCCGCACAGGATCCGCACGATGCAGTCTATCCAGACCGTCCAGGAATCCCGCTCCGAAACGAAGCGGCGCAGCCAGTATGCGCGAGTTTCGTTTGCCTCGCCTTCGGCTGCGCTTCCCGCAGCAGCGGAAACGCTTGCCGCTTCCAGCGCGTCCGCTTCGGCAAGAGCTGCCTCCGAGCAAGCGTCGAACAGGGCGCCGATGCCCCGGGCGCAAAAGAGATAGCGGAAAAAACGGTTATTCGCATCAATCCAGCGAACCGCGGCCGGTTTCGCGCCGCCAAAGACGTCCATGCGGAAGAACGAGGCCAGGTAGGCTCCCGAGGGATACGGCCCATTCAGCTGAACAAGCGGAGGCTGGATAATATACACCGATCGAATCATAGGACACGAACGTACCACGATCGCGCTATTTGCGAAAGCGATGCGCCGCAGACGCGCACAGGCGCGCACAGCTGCACAGCCGAGCACCGGCACCCGGGCACCTCGCCTTCGGGCATGAGTCGACCTCTGGTCGCAATATACTTTTCCGCTTCAATAAGCTATACTTTCATACAAATGATCGCGCAAATCGGTTTGGGCATCAGAAAAAAAGCTTCAGCCTCGGCGTACACCCTCGGCTTTTTCGGCCGCACACTGCGGGGCCTCGGACCTTTTATCATCCGCGGCCAGGCTTCCTACAAAATCCTGATCATGCAAGTACTGTTCACCTTCGTCGAAGCGCTCGGCATCTCCTGTTTCCTTGCCGCGGGCATCGGCGCCGCAGTCAACATTCTCGGCATGCCCCTCCTTTCCAGCTTCTCCCAGGAAAAACTCATCTACCCGCTCCTTATCGCCATCATCACCCGTGAACTCGGCCCCCTTCTGACCGCCTTCATCATCATCGCGCGCTCGGTAACCGCCATTGCGACCGAAATCGCCGGTATGGTCATCTCGCACGAAATCGAAGCATACATCTCTGTCGGCATCGATCCGATCGAACACATTGCCGTTCCGCGCTTCATCGGCGTCACACTCTCCCTGTTTCTCCTGAACATCTACTTTACCCTTTCCGGCCTCGGAGCCTCGTTCCTCATCGTGCAGCTCATCAATCCCATGCCCGCGTCCGACTATTTCAACAATCTGCTGCAGAACCTCACCCTGGCGGACCTCGCCGTCTCAATCCTCAAGAGCATCGTCTTCGGCATGATTCTTGCCGTCGTCGCAACCGAACAGGGCTTCTCGGTCGAGCGGGCAAGCACCGAAATCCCCCAGGCAGGCCTCCGCGCGGTAGGAAGCTCCTTCGCCCTGTGCATCGTCGCCGACATCGTCATCTCGGCGCTCTACTATGTACTCATCTAGGCGGTCCACCTCATGAACGAAGAACCGCTTATCAGCCTGGAAAACGTCACCTTCGCAGCCCAGGATAAAACCATCATCCGGAATTTGAGCTACGAAATTCCGGCGGGCATCGCCACCGCGTTCGTCGGCCCTTCCGGCGGCGGAAAAAGCACCGTCCTCAAACTCGCAGCCGGCCTCATTGTCCCCTCCGAAGGCATCGTCCGCTTTCGCGGCCAGGAAATCGCAACCATGAACCGCGCAAAAACGCTCGCCTTCCGCAAACAGGCCGCCTTCGTATTCCAGGACTCCGCCCTCTGGGCAAACCAGTCGCTCAGACAAATCCTCGAACTCCCGCTCAAAATACACTTCCCCACAATGAAAGCCGAAGAGCGCACACAGCGCATCGTCGCCGTCCTCGCCGAAACCGGCTACCGCAAGGAACTCGACATCAGGCCGGCCGCCCTTTCGATGGGCGAACAAAAACTCATCGCCTTTGCCCGCGCACTGGTGTGCCAGCCGACCATCCTCTTCCTCGACGAGTGGACCGAATCGCTCGACGACAACGCAGCGCGCCGGCTTGTCGACATCGTACAGGGAAAACGTCAAGAAGGCTGCACCGTCGCCTTCGTCAGCCACAACATTCCCGTTATCCGGGAACTCGCCGAAAAAATATGCATTATCGAAGACGGATCGGTTTCGCGCTGCGTCACAGCCGCCGAATTTGCCCGAGACAAGACACTCGCCAAAACCATCGAGGAAGGAATCACGCAATGAAATTCAAAATCCGCTACGCCGATCAAATCGTCGGCGCCTTCACCATACTTGCATTCGTCGCCCTCATCGCCGTCATCTTCCTTCTGGGCAGCAAACAGCGCTGGTTCTCGCGCGACTACCGCTTTACCACACTCTTCGACACCGCTACCGGACTCGGCAACGGCATGCCCCTCCAGTACAAGGGCTTCACCATCGGCAAGATAAAAACCGTCGAACTCACCGACGACGACAAAGTCAACATCGAGTTTGTCATCTTCGACACCTACTACTCCCGCGCAAAAGAAGGTTCCCTCGTCGAACTCATCGTCAACCCGATCGGCCTGGGAAACCAGTTCCTCTTCCACCCTGGAAACGGAACCGCCCTCATAGCCGAAGGCTCCCGCATCCCCCGCGCCGACACCCCCGAAGGCAAAGACATGATCGCGCAAGGACTCGTCAGCGTACCCAAACGCGACGACACCATCACCAACCTCATCGCCCAAATCAACCCGCTGCTTACCAACATCAACGACACCCTCTCGCAGGTCAGCGACGCCTTCTCCGGATCGGGCAAAGGTCCGCTTGCAGACACCATGCGCGGCGTCGGTAAAACCCTCACCGAAGTCTCGGGAGCCCTCGACGGCACCGGCTCAGGCCCCCTTGCACGCACCCTCGGCGGCGTCTCTTCCATCACCGGACAGGTAGACACCTCCCTCGCAGTCATTCTTGGCGACGTCGAAGAAGTCACCGCCACCGTCAAACAAATCACATCAAACCTTGAGCAGCTCAGCTCCAAACTCACCGACCCCGCAAACCTCGTGCCAACCCTCATCGATGCGGACGGCACCCTCTTCGCCAGCATCGAAGCCTCCTTCAACTCCGTCCAGGGCACCCTCGCCAACGTCGAAAGTTCCTCATTAATCCTGAAAAGCCAAGTGCCCCAAATCGCGCGCCTCATCGAAGACCTCCGCCTCGCCCTCGTCAAAGGCCAGGACGTCCTGGAAGCCCTCAAAAACAACCCCATCCTGAAAAATGGCGTCCCCGAACGCATCAAAACAGATTCCTCGGGAACCAACTCACGAAACATCGAATTCTAAGCAAACCTGAGAGGAGACGATCAATGACCGGACGGACACAACACACACCATCGCGAATCAACAGGCGTTGGAATCCGATCAGACGCCGCGAAGGCGCGGGGTGTGCAGGCAGTGCGCTTCGTGCTGCAGGAGCGGCAGTACTGGCCTTTTTTGCCTTCTCGTGCTCGTCGGCGCCCAAACGCCCGGCGGAAGTTTTTACGGATCGCAACGCCGCCGTTGCCCAGATCGAACTCGGCAACGCTTCGGTCAGCAAGGGCGACTACGCCAATGCGCACCTCTTTCTGCAGGAAGCCTGGCGTCTTGCGGTCAGCGCAGACGATCCCGACACCAGGGTACGGGTGCTGCTTGCAGAGGTAAATGCCTATTTTAATGAAGGCAAGCGCGACAAGGCGCAGGAACTGTGGACACATGCGGAGAACGAAGCCCGGGAAGCCGGAAATGCGACACTGGAAAGCACCTCAAAAATATACCGCGCGCGGGGAACGCTTGCCGAAGGCCTCGGAGCGGACGCCGTCAGCGACGCCGAACGCAAACGTCTTGCCCGGGAAGCAAAGGCGGTTACCGTGCGGGAAATGCCGAACATCAAATCGAATCCCCTGTTTACCGCATTCGCCTGGAAAGTGATCGGATTGGCTGAAAAAGAGGAAGGCAACGCCGCTGCCGCAGAAAAAGCTATTCTGGAGGCGGCAGCCATTCACGAAAAAAACCGGTATCTGGAAGACGCAGCCTACGACTGGTACCTCATCGCGTCGGTCAGGTCGCGGGCATACAATTATCCCGCCGCGCGCGAAGCGCTGAGGAAAGCGATACAGTTCGACCGGAGAGCAGAAAACGCTAACGGCCTCGGCATGAACTGGCTTGCCCTTGGCACCGTAGAAGAAAAAGCGGGCGACATACCGGCGGCGATCGCAGCCTACACCCGCGCCGCAGAAATCTTCTCGGCAGCGTTTCTTAAAGCGGAGGCTGCCGCGGCAGCCGAAAAAGCGCGGGCGCTCAAAGACATCGATTTCTGAAAATCGAACTACGGAAGATCGAACGACAGGGAAAACGCAACGCTTTGCACATCGGGTGTCGACACGTTTATCCGGTCCATAGCCCGGGCAACTGCAGGATCGCGCTGAAACAACCAGGGACGGACTATGGAATACGCGACAGTCGCAACAGCCATAACAACCCCGATACCCGCAATCACTTCCCCGTTATCCTCGCCCTTGTCCATGTTCGATGTGCCCCAATAGACAACCACACCGCTTGCTATTTCCCAGAACAAAACTTTCCGTCCACCGTCAAAATCTTTCTGTATAAAAGACCCTACGCCGAACAGCGGGTTTATAGACGAGAAAAACACCCGGCTGGAAAAATCCGCTACGCCTTTCGCCGCAGTCCCCACCGCCGCCACGGCTGCTTCAGTCCCGGTTTTTTTGCCGACAAGCGCCGAAAGCCTTGCATCTAGAACCACTTGCGTATTTTCCAGATACCGTATCGCGGATGTCTGAACGCTCACCGACTTGATAGCCAGCCGGTACTCGGCGCCGTGTTCGCTCAAGGAGCCGGTCACTATCGCTTCCGCCCCGAGCATTTGCCCGATGCTTTGCGCAGACTCGTCGCTCACCTCGCCCGACATCTGAAAATTCAGTTCTTTCTTTATCGCCCCGATGCTCGCCCGGTCGACAACAATAAGAGACCCGTCACGAACAAGCTCGTAGGTCAGCTGGTCCACGACATACGCAGCAGCATCTTCGGTGGGTGCCGAAATATCGATAATCACAACCTTGGTTCCCCGTTCCAGTTTCGACGCAAGACCGGCCGCTGTCTTCGCAACAGCTGCATCAATACTCACTGCTTTTTCCGCCGCCGCAGGCAGCATGCACATGGCTGCCGCACACACCAATACCGTTAGCTTTTTCAACATTACCAACTCCATGCATCTGTATCTGATTCAAATCGGACTTCTGTCGAAAAAAAGACCCGCGCTTTGTCCACACTTAGTCGCTGAACGGCTTGCCCTCGACCATCAGTTTCATGCGTCTCATTGCTTCCTTCAATTTTCCGATCTCTGTCGCATAGCAGCATCGCACAAAGCCTTCCGCCCCGGCACCGAACGCCGTTCCGGGAACAACCGCCACCTTGTATTCGTTAATCATTTTTGTGGCGAATTCCTCAGAGGTCAATCCTGTTTTCCGAATATCCGGAAATATATAGAACGCGCCCTCGGGTTCTGCCACCGGAAGTCCCATATCGGCGAACGCATGCATCAGAAGATTCCTTCGCTGTTGGTAGGACACGCGCATCTTCTCCACTTCATCGGCGGCGTTGCGCAATCCTTCAAGTGCCGCATACTGGCTCATTATGGGAGCGCAGATTGTTGAATACTGATGCAGCTTGTGCACCTGCGCCATCAGGTCGGCCGGGCATGCAAGATACCCTATCCGCCAGCCGGTCATCGCAAAGGCCTTGGAAAACCCGTTCAGCACAATCGTATAGTCTTTCATACCAGGCATCGAACCGATCGATACATGCTTTCGCCCGTCATAGACAAGCTCGCAGTATACCTCGTCGGACAGCACCCAGATGTGATGCTTTTTCACTACTTCGGCGATCTTCGCAAGCTCGCTTTCAGGGATCATGCGGCCGGTTGGATTGCTCGGGCTGCACAGCATCAGCGCCTTTGTTTTTGGCGTTATCAACCGCTCGATCGCTGTGGCTGTCGGAATAAACCCGTCGGGAGCCGTATCAAGCCTGACAAGAGTGGTACCGCACAACTCCACGAGCGGCTGGTACGACACATAGCAGGGCTCTGCCACGATCACCTCGTCACCGGGATTGAGCACAGCCCGAAGCACCGCATCGATCGCTTCCGATACGCCGATTGTCACCAGTATTTCTTTCGACGGGCTGTACGAAAGGTTGAACTTTTCCAGATACGTCGAGATCGCTTCGCGGAGTTCGGTCAGTCCCCAGTTCGAGGTGTACGAAGTATGGCCTTGTTCCAGGTGATAAAAGGCTTCCTCCCGCATCACCCAGGGTGTCGCAAAGTCGGGCTCGCCGACTCCAAGAGAAATAATATCGTCCCGCCCGATAATCAGGTCGAAAAATTTGCGGATCGGAGACGGCTGGATGCCGAGCATCTTTTGTGAAAATCTGTCCTGCCGGTCATTCATGCAGTTACGCCTTCCCTTCGGTCTTTCTTGGAGTCGACATACACAATGTCATTCTCCTTGTATGTCTTGAGTACAAAGTGAGTCTTGGTGCTTTTGACGCCGTTGAGCGTCGCAAGTTTTTCCGACACAAAGAAGGCGACATCTTTCAGTGTTTTTCCTTCTATAATAACCTGCAAGTCGTATCCGCCGGACATCAAGTGCAGGGATTTAACCTGGGGAAACCGATAAATTCGTTCGGCAAGCGCGTCGAATCCGTGTTCGCGTTCGGGTGTCACCTGAATTTCGATAACCGCCCGGACCACATCGTGCTCCGAAGGGATCTTGTCCTGATTCACCACTGCGGTGTACTTAAGAATAACACCGTCCTGTTCCAATTTTGTTATCAGTGCCTGTACTTCTGCCACCGGCTTGTTGGTCATCGTCGCGATATCTTCCGCCGTAAGACGCGCGTCGTTTTGTAAAAGATCAAGAATTTCCTGCATATACCGCTCCTCATGTGACTCAAGTCTGGCCGCACAGGGTCCGGCCTCAAACAGGCCGGCCGTATACGGTCTCGCCGGCGCGTATTCACGCCGATAATGCATAAATATACCACATTCATGCATTTTAATTAAGGGGAATGCAAGCGTAGAATTTCATCCCTTTTTATGTCACTATAGCCTGATTAAAGGCAGGCTCCGAAACACTCTGCCGTTTTACGGAACCAGCCGCACCCCCCGGAGGAATCCATTGAAAACGTCCGTTTATCGTCTGTTTGTCGAACGGAAACCCGGCTTCGACAATGAAGCCCGTCGAGCGCTCGCGGAGCTGGTCAATTTCGTCGGAGTTACCCATATCGAAAAAACAAGATACTGCAACCGGTATGATATAGAGGGAATCGACGACGCAACCCTCCAAAAAGCTGCTGCGAGAGTTTTTTCCGAACCGCAGAGCGACACCGTCCACTTCGAGACGCTGCCTGTTGAACCGGGCGAAACGGTCCTGGCAATCGAATACCTTCCGGGCCAATACGACCAGCGCGCGGATTCCGCAACGCAATGTCTGGCTCTCCTGCAACCGGAAACCCACAGCACAAGAGAAACCGTCCGGGTGCGTTGCGCCCGTGTTTGGATATTCTCCGGAAAGCTCGACACTGACGATCTGGCAAAAATCGAAAACTACCTGATCAACCCGGTCGACTCGCGCAAGGCGCAATCCGACAAACCCGCAACCCTCGCCCTTGAAACAGGCACGCTTTCTTCCATTTCTACCATAGAATCCTTCATTTCGATGCCCGACGAGGCTCTCGAAACGTGGAGGGCAAACGCGGGACTCGCAATGGACCGGGCGGACGTTCTCTTTCTCCGCGACTACTTCCGCGGCAAAGGCCGCAATCCCACAGAGACTGAAATTCGGGTGCTCGACACCTACTGGTCCGATCACTGCCGCCACACCACCTTTAACACCGTTCTCGAGCGCATCGAAATTGAAGACGGTCCCTTCGCGGATACGTTCAAGCGAGCGCTCGGCTGCTACACCGGCATCCGCGCCGAACTCTACCGCAACCGCACCGACAAGCCGGTCACCCTCATGGACATGGCCGTGATCGGCGCCAAGGAGCTGAAAAGACGCGGACTCCTTGACGATATCGAAGAATCTGCGGAAATCAACGCCTGCTCGATTTTTATCGACGTCAAGATTACAGACGACGACGGAAACACGACCCATACTGAACCCTGGCTTTTGATGTTCAAAAACGAGACGCACAATCATCCAACGGAAATCGAACCGTTCGGCGGAGCTGCAACCTGCATCGGAGGAGCAATCCGCGACCCGCTTTCGGGCCGGGCATGGGTTTACCAAGCTCTCCGCGTTACCGGGGCAGGAGACCCGACCGTACCCATTTCCGAAACGATTCCGGGCAAACTCCCGCAGATCAAGCTGACCCGCGAAGCGGCGGCCGGTTTTTCCGCATACGGTAACCAGATAGGGCTTACCACCGGGCAGGTCGTTGAATACTACCATCCCGGCTTTCTGGCTAAGCGCATGGAACTCGGGGCGGTTATTGCCGCAACCCCGGTGTCATCCGTTGTACGCGAAGAACCTGAAGCCGGAGATGTAATCATCATGGTCGGCGGCGGAACCGGACGCGACGGCATCGGCGGAGCGACCGGCTCGTCTAAAGCGCATACGGCCGAATCTGTTTCGACTGCGGGAGCCGAAGTGCAAAAAGGAAACGCCGTCGAAGAACGCAAGATCCAGAGGCTTTTCCGCAACCCGGAGACCACTCGCCTCGTCAGACGATGTAACGACTTCGGCGCTGGTGGCGTCGCTGTCGCAGTGGGAGAGCTCGCCCCCGGACTCGACATCAATCTCGACGCAGTCCCCAAAAAATATGAAGGACTGAACGGTACCGAACTTGCTATTTCCGAATCGCAGGAACGCATGGCAGTCGTCGTACGCGCAAAAGACGCCCCGGCTTTCATCGCCGCGGCCAATGCGGAAAACCTGAATGCTGCGATTATTGCCTC
The DNA here is from genome assembly GCA_004294945.1 of Treponema sp. GTDB lineage: Bacteria > Spirochaetota > Spirochaetia > Treponematales > Treponemataceae > Teretinema. The sequence goes on along the minus strand of SHOL01000010.1, from coordinate 7,736 downwards.
TGTCACGGCCGAACCCCGGCTCGTCATGCGCTGGCAGGGAAAAACCATTGTAGACATCGACCGGTCCTTCCTCGATACCGCCGGTGCAAGCCGTTCGGCCCATGCGCGCATCGGGCAACCTTCAGGGACATGGGCCTGGCTCCCCGAAAAGGCCGCCATAGCCCTCTCTGCTGACCCCGAAACCGCTTGGCACGCCATCCTCTCCGATCTTTCCTGCGCGTCGCAACGCGGACTCATCGAACGGTTTGACGGCTCGATCGGCTCCGCCTCGGTCCTGTTCCCCCTGGGCGGCGCATACCAGTCCACCCCCGAATGCGGGATGGCGGCACGTATCCCTGTCGGCACCGGAAAGGAAACCCCAACCGTCAGTCTTATGACCATGGGCTACGACCCGAAAGCCGCAACCTGGAGCCCGTTTCACGGGGCACAGTATGCAATTCTCGAATCGCTGGCAAAAATTCTCGCGCTTGGGGGAGACCCCCGCACCGCGAGGCTTACCTTCCAGGAATATTTTGAACGGACCTCAAGCCCCGAAGCCTGGGGAAAACCGGCAGCAGCAGTCCTCGGAGCCCTCGAAGCGCAGCTCGAAATGGGGACGCCCGCAATAGGCGGCAAGGACAGCATGTCCGGCACCTTCCACGATCTCACCGTTCCGCCCACCCTCGTTTCTTTCGCCGTCGCGGTTACGGACGAACAGCACGTTCGGGGAGGCTCGCTCACCGCAGCCGGAAAGCACGTCGTTCTGGTACGCGCCCCCTGGCTTCGGGACGGAACTCCCGACTGGACAGCCTTCAAGAACAATATCGATCAGGTACTCCCGCTTTCAAAGGCTATCAGCGCAGCCTATCCTGTCGGTCCGGGCGGCATAGCCGCAGCACTGTCGAAGATGGCGTTCGGAAACCGAATCGGTGTCAACATCCTTCCGGAAGCGCTCGACCGGATCGAACTGTCAGCACCGCTGCCGGTACCAGAGAACACGCCCGCTGCCCGGGCTGTCCTTTTCGCGCCGCTCTACGGTTCGCTGATTCTCGAGCTGGATGCCGATAACGCTGCCCGGTTGCCCGAAGAAAGTTCCCTATGGATTACGCTCGGCACAACAACAAAAGATCCCGCCATTATCATGAGCGGCATGCGCATTCCGCTCGACAGCGCCCAAATGTCCTGGGAAAAGCCGCTTTCGCGCGTTTTCCCGCCGGTATCCGGAATCCTGCCGGAGTCGAGAATACCTGTCTGGGCGGCCGAACTTCCGAAAGGCGGGAGCAGACGAAACGGCTCAAGCTCACAACCCAGTCCTGCCCGGAACGTTCCGGCAAAGGTTCCGGAACACCTTCGGACGTCGAAACCAGTCGTCGTTCTTCCGGTTTTTCCGGGTACAAACTGTGAATACGACATGGCCCGAGCTTTCCGTCTTGCCGGAGCCGAGACCCGGTTTGTCGTCCTCCGGAACCGGACAGCCGAAGATCTCGCCGCCTCCATCGCCGAACTCGGCTCAGCGATCGACGACTCGCACATACTAGCGTTCTCGGGCGGCTTTTCCGCCGGAGACGAGCCCGACGGCTCCGGAAAATTCATCGCGAATGTCATACGCGAACGCAGAATATCGGATGCCATCATGACCTTGCTCGAAAACCGGAAAGGACTGATCCTCGGCATCTGCAACGGTTTCCAGGCTCTTGTAAAAACAGGCTTGCTGCCCTACGGTACAATCATGTCCCCATCGGAAGAGATGCCCACCCTCACGTACAACTCGATCGGACGCCATATTTCCCGATTCGCAGCAACGCGCATCACATCGGATATCTCTCCCTGGGCAGGAACAGACCGTCTCAGCCAGGGGAAAATTCATCAAATTCCTGTCTCGCATGGTGAAGGCCGTGTTATAATCGAAGCTTCGCTTGCGCAAAAACTGTTCGAACAGGGCCAGGTGTTTTCGCAATATGTTGATCACAGCGGATTTCCCGTCATGACCGAACCTGATAATCCCAACGGCTCGCAATACGCGATCGAAGGCTTGACCAGCCCCTGCGGACGGATTTTGGGAAAAATGGGACACAGTGAACGGCCGCTGGACACACGGACGCATTCAGCACAAGCCGCATTGTATAAAAACATACCAGGCGACACCTGCCAGGATATTTTTACCGCAGGCGTGCACTATTGGCTCGCCTGACGGCAAAGCCCAAAAAAAAGGAAACAGGAGCAACTATGAAAAAGCAACTGCGTATCGCAGCGCTCATCGCATCATTCTTCGCATTACTCATTGCGGCATCATGCTCAAAGCCCCAAACCGCACTTATCAACGATTTCGATCAGGCTCAAGAGGTCTCGAACAAGTCCGGCAAAGATCTCGTTATCATTTTTACCGGGTCCGACTGGAACGAATCGAGCAAAACCTTGCTTGCTTCGGTGTTTACCGAAGACTACATCAAAAAGCTTTCCAAAAAATATGTGCTGTGCAACATCGATATCTTGCAGGATGCAAATGCTGCAGATGAAGCAGTGCTCCAGAAAAACTACACCCTTGCCTCGGAATACGCTGTACAGGCAATGCCCTGGTTCATACTTCAGACTCCTCAAGGCGAGCTCTACGGTTCTACAGCCGGCGCAGAAGAAAGCCTCACCCAAGAATCTGTTATCTCTCTGTTCGAATCCTTTGCGGACCGCAGAAAACAACTGGTGACGCTCAAGAAAAAAATAGCTTCTGCAAAAGGAACGGAAAAAGCGAGCGCCATCGATGCCTTCCTGTCTGCCGTCGAATCGAACCGGCGTGAACAGTATGAAGACCTGATACGTCAGGTACCGGATCTGGATCCGGAGAACAGCGCACCGGCAGCTGACGGTACAACCGGACTTCGAGGAAAATACATGCTGCAAAGCGCCTATCTCGACGCCATCGGAAAATATCAGAACGGCGCCCTTGTCGAGGCCGGAAACACATTCTTCGCCGTTCTGGATACAGCTCCGCTTACCGGTGCGCAAAAACAGGAAGCCTTATACATGGGCGCGTATATGCACGCAATGTCGGGAGAGACCGAAGAAACCACAGTTATCGAATGGCTGGAAAAAGCCGTCGAAGCGGATCCCGACGGAGAAGGCGCTGTACAGATACGCGCAACCATAGACCAGATCCGGGCGAATGCAGCAGCGGCTTCAGTCCTGGAGGAATAACCCTTCATTGACGATATGCGCCGCATAAAGTAATCTGTAGTTCTGTTATGGATTCATCGGAACCACCGTCTACCCAGTTTTATTTTCTCGTGCTCGCGATTCTTCTGTTGCTCTCCATGTTTTTTTCAGCATCGGAGAGCTCCTTTCTTTCGGCAAGCCGGCTCAGGCTCCGCTATCTTTCAGAAAAAAAGAACAAAGCGGCTATCCGGACCGAAAACCTTACCCGACAAAAAGACCGCTTCCTTACCGCTATACTCATCGGTAACAACATCGTCAACATTGCTACCAGCGCACTCATTACAGCAGTCTCTATAGACCTCTTTGGCAACAGCGGAGTCGGCATCGCCACTGCAATTTCCACGCTTGTCATTCTCATTTTTGGAGAAATACTGCCAAAATCGATCGCAATTACCCGTCCCGAATCGATAGCCCTTAAACTGTCGCTTCCGCTTTCCGTCTGTATCGTTCTTCTGACACCGCTCATCCTCCTTTTCTCCGGAATTACCGGGCTGATCACCAGACTGTTGGGAATCAGAACGGCAAAAGGCCCGAGAGCCGTAACCGAAGAAGATATAAAGACGCTCATCGAAATCAGCGAAGAAGAAGGACTGATTGAATCAAAAGAACGCGAGATGCTCAGCAATATCATGAAATACTCGGATCTGACGGCCAGAGATCTCATGACTCCGCGAACAGATATCGTTGCGGTCAGCGAAAGCTCATCAATCGCCGAGCTGCTCGAACTGTCTCGGTCCACCAGCTTTTCACGCTTCCCTGTCTACGGAGATGATATAGACGACATTCGTGGAATCATGTACATAAAAGATTTTCTGTACGCAACAGAACACAATCCTGATACCAACATCCGGAGCCTGATTCGTCCAGTTTTCTACTGTTTTGAAGGTCAAACAATCTCTTCGCTCCAGGCGAAATTTCATGAAAAAAAGCAGAACCTTGCCATTGTACTAGATGAATATGGCGGAACCGCCGGACTTGTTACTACAGAAGATCTGCTGGAAAAAATATTCGGAGACTTGCAGGATGAATACGACAAACCCGCCGAAATTCACGCGATAACTCCACCACACCCTGAACAACAGTCGATCCCCGCCACCGTTCCGGGATGGATTCGTCTTGATGAAATATCGGAAAAACTCGGGATATCCCTCCAGTCGGATTTTTACGACACCTTGGGAGGATACCTGCTCGAACGTTTTGGAGACATACCCGCACCCGGATCACAGATCATCGAACAGGGATTCGTACTCATAGTCGAAGCCGTTGTTGGAAACCGGATAGAAACCATCCGGTTACAGCCTGAAGGAGGAACGGCATGAACGGCACGCCACTGCTTTCCGCGCTGCTTCTATTCGTCCTGCTTCTGTTTTCTGCGCTTTTTTCAGCCTCCGAAAGCGCAATTACCGCACTTCCCAAAAGTCGCATCAGGCTTATACGCAAGGGGAAAACCCGCAGAGACAAACTGCTGGCTGCCTTCCTGTCCAATCAGCAGAAACTGATTACAACCCTGCTAATCGGCAACAATATCGTGAACATCTGGGCGTCAAGCCTCGCAACCGCACTTGCAATCGGTATTTTCGGGCAGGAAGGAGTCGGCGTAGCAACCGGTGCGATGACAATCCTATTGCTCATCTTCGGAGAAATCACCCCAAAAACCATTGCGACGAATCACCCGGACGCTGTCGCACATCACACAGCCCCATTCATCGCCGTGCTCTGGAAAGTCCTTTCGCCTCTTACCCTGTTTTTTTCCGCTATCAATTCATTTTTTATAGCAGTTTTCAAAAAACTGTTTCCTGAACAGGACCATCGCCTTACAGAAGACGAGCTTCGCACTATCGTCGACCTCGGGCAGAAAGACGGAGCGCTGGAAAAAGTCGAACATCAATTGATGAATCGCGCGTTCGATTTTCCGGACACGCGGCTCAGAGAAATAATGACGCCTCGCACATCTATCAGCGCTATCTCCGTCACAGCGGATCTTTCCGAAGTGCTCGACGCATTCAAAGAGACCGGATATTCCCGCCTGCCTCTGTATCGCGATTCGCTCGAATCTATCATCGGAATAGTCCACTACAAGGATATACTGTTTTATTCGTTGAGTCCTGACGGCCGCCCGGACGGAGACATCCCCGAAGAGCTTGTCAGAAAAATTCGTTTTGTACCGGAAACGCAGGGAACTTCCGAATTTCTCAGAGAAATGCGAGCACACAACCTTAACATGGCAATCGTAATAGACGAACATGGTATGACAGCCGGACTGGTAACCCTTGATGACGCAGTAACAGCAGTATTCGGCTCCATCAAGGACGAATACGACAGCGACAACGAAAATCCGGACGAAAAAATTCAGATACTCGGAAAGGGCCACATTCGTATACCGGGCGATCTGAAATTGACTGATTTCAACACACTTGTCAAAACAAATCTTGAATCGGACTGGTACGAAACAATCGGCGGGTTTATTCTGGAAAAAACAGACAGACTGCCGGAAAAGGGAAGCAGTATTCCCTGCGGATCCATTACCTTTATAATCGAAGAAGTCGCGGACAGAACAATACGCCGAATGTCCGTCTATTTTGAGGAACAATCTATATGAAGACGAACAGCCAGAAAAAAACCGTACAAATTCTTGTTGCCGGATGGCATTCCCGACTGGATGCGCTTGTCAGCGAACTTGAAGCGCAAAAATCTGCCGGAAAAACAATCGAAGTCGTCATTCTCGACACCATTGAACCGGATACCGTTCAAAACGCAGAAGCTCAGTGCCTGATTCTCTACACCGGTGCACTTCCGGACGGAACTTCCCTTCAAGATACGCTCGCACACCTTCGGCAGGCGTGTCCCCGGACAGCTCATAGCATAATTATCACCGACACCGATACAGAAGCAGAAATCGCCAGGACACTGTATCACGACACAGCGGTTGTTATCTCTCAGGAATCACTCTATATACGCATAGCTGCTCAAACTGCCAGGCAAACCGGATTGGCAGAGGTCTATGAAGAGCTCATCAGTTTTGCAGGAAACGATGTTTACACTGTTCCGGCAGGCAGTCTTGCTGGCCTTCCCTACAGCAGAACGCTCAGATTCTATGAGAATGCCTGCATTGCCGGCATCATCTCCAGAGGAATCGTTCGTCTGAATCCACCGATGAACACATTGATCCAAAAAGACGACCTGCTCATCCTTATTGCACAAAATCTCGAAAACATCACAGAAAGCCCTGCAATTTTGCCTGCTCCGGACATCACGGTTATCTCCAAAACAGCAGTAACAACCAAACGCGCCGAATCTTTTCTGGTTTTCGGATGGAACCGCTTCTGCAATCGGCTGCTTCAGGAATTATCGCACTATACCGGAGACGGCTCGTCGGTCCGGGTAATCGCAAACGAATCTGTATCGATACCAGCCATACAGCGGCTGCAGACCACTGTTGAACAGCTCGATATCAATTCCCGGAACGTATTGGAGTCTATTGTCTACGAATATTATGAGAATATCATTGTTGTCGACAACGAAACTCTGCATGAACAAGTCCAGTCTGTCCTGAATGAACGAGGGCTCGCAAATAATGTGGTTTTTTTCAAAAACCCTCTGGTACAAGACGCTCAGACCAAGCGTATATTTAAACTTGCCGCACAAGCAGCACTGCACCCGACAACAGCTGCAGTCTTTTCTGATTTAACAAATCCGGAAGGCGCAGAAATTTATCTCAAACCTGCAGGGAATTACATAGAAATTGACACCGACACAGATTTTTATACTATAATTGAGTCTGCACGACGTTTGAACGAAACCGCAATCGGCTACATCCTGCATGAAACAGGCGATATTGTCATCAATCCTGCAAAAGACAAGAAGAATCGCTTCTATCATTTTGACAAGATTATTGTGCTGGCGGACGAACATTAACGAAACAGGAAATTTTCTATGAAACTGAAACGAAAACTTGCAATCGCATTCCTTAGCCTCTCGTTGTTGCCTTTTTTGGTAGGACTTCTGATTGTCATTTTGACTACCAGTAAAACTATCGAAAAAAACGCAATCGGCTTCATGACAGAGTACACTGCATCGATCTCCGGCGAAGTCGGCATTTACTTCAAGGAAAAACTGAGTTACCTGGAAGCCTATACCCATTTCCCGTCCGTCGTTGAATTCGACTGGACGCTTGTGGCTCCGGGCTTTTCCACCCTTTCGCAGTCGAACGGAGGGTTTTCATCAATCCTGATGGTTCAGTCGGACGGGTCGTATTACCGTTCGGACAACCCCGGAAACCTGGCGCAAGGCGGACTGATGACGTCGGACAACACCGATCCCGCGTCCGCCCCGGTATTATTGAACAACAGAGATTACTTTATCCGCACCATCACAGATAATCCTGCAGCCCAACGAGTGCGTTACATTTCTGATCCAAACCTATCAAAATCCACCGGAAAAAAACAACTGGTACTTGCAGCAAACATCGTTGATGAGCAATCGTGCAACGAAGGACTCCTTGCCATTACCATCGATGCGGAAACGCTCGACAGCTTTCTGAGGAGCAAGAC
>SHOL01000336.1 GCA_004294945.1 Treponema sp. | reverse complement strand
CTCCGCAGGTTTCGCGTCAGTCTTGTCCGGCGCTGGTTGTGCGCTTTGTCGCTTTTTCTTTTGTGCGCCGGCGCAGGTGCCGGCGCGACGCCTTCTGCCGGTGCGACTCATTTCGCCGGCGCGACCCCTTCTGCCAACTCGGCGCCTTCTGCCGGCGCTCCATCTTTCAGCGGGCTGACTATTTATACCGAGGTGTCTTCCACAGTGCAAATTGTCGATGCAAACGGCAACCTGACCGGCGGAACCGGAGCCGAACTCGTGTGGGAAATACAGAAGCGCATTGGGGATTCGACGCCGATTCAAGTGGTTCCCTGGGCCCGCGGGTACAAAGCCGCGCTGGAAACACCGAACGTCATGCTGTTTTCCACCGGGCGGACTGCAGAACGGGAAAATCTCTTTACCTGGGTCGGTCCGATCGTCAACATCCGGTACAGCCTTGTTGCCAAAAAAAGCAAAAACCTGAAGCTGTCCTCGCTGGAAGACGTAAAAAAGCTTCGGTCCATCGGCGTTGTCCGCGCCGACGTGCGCGAACAGCTGCTGCTGTCCCGGGGTTTTACAAATCTTGAACCGGTAGCGACTTATAGCCAAAACGTCAAAAAAAGCGAAATCGACCGGATCGATGCGTACGCAAGTTCGAATCTGGGGTACGGCATTCAAATGCGGGAAGCCGGCCTGAATCCCGACGATTACGAAGAAATATTCACCATCAGCGAAACCGAGCTCTACATGGTGTTTTCACGCGGCACTGACCCGGCACAGATCGAACGCTGGAAAAAAGGATACGCCTCCGTCGTCGAAGACGGTACTCGAAAAAAAATTCTGGAAGCACACTACCCGCATCTACAGTGGTAGCCCTGAACTAACCTGCGAGCAACCTGCTTACATGGGTTGCTGTAGGGAACCTCGAAAAAATTCCGCGTGTAGCGGTTCCGTCCCGTTCCTGGTACACGTGCAAAAAACTGCAATTTTTTATGATTTACGCTGGTTTAATCCGCTTTAAAGCAGTATTTTTTTTATCGTAAACCCCCGATGCATACAAAAAACAGGTAGCAGTGCATACCG
>SHOL01000158.1 GCA_004294945.1 Treponema sp. | reverse complement strand
CAGAGAGTGCCGAGTTTGTATCAAGAAACGCCGATGCCTGGATTCATCTGGTTCGGGTTCGCGCTCCGGAAGCCGGTTATTTTGTTCCGTAAGCAATCTTCTGATTCTGCCTGGACAATCGGCCGGGTGTTACCAATACGCAATTCTTCTTGTTTCAGTATCGGGCACTTTTTTGTTATTGCCTTGACGCTCTTTTTTTTAGGACAGACCAGTGGTTGATGTATACAGAGTCCCGCATGTATTTCCAGCTTTGCTGTGTGCGCTGATGCTGCAGGCATCTGTTCCGCAGCATATTGTTGCCCAAGCCGGCACCGGTAGCAGCACCGGTAGCGGCACCTCCCCTGGTTCGACCGAAAGTAATCCGGCCGAACTTCCGGATTCTCCTGCCTCGATTCTGTCGCGTTCGCGCGCCATGGCCTCGCATGCGCAGGCTGTCACGCTGCTGGAGAAAGCACTTCCGCGCTCAGGTTCCCTCAAGCCCTGGTTTCTTCTGGAGCTGGTCATTCGTACCGCTTCTTCGGACAAATGGAAAGAATCGCTTGGCTGGGCTGAACTCATGGATGTCGGCTCCTTTCCGGAAGAAATCGCGGATGCGTCAGTATGGTGGAAAAGCGAAGCCCTCAGGCAAAACGGAAAACCGGATTCCTCCGCGGCGCTCCTTTTGTCGCGGCTGGAAACAGGGAAAAGTTCCGAACCTGCCGTGTATCTTGCCTACTTCAGAACGGGTTCGTCGCGCTCGGAAGAGGTGCTTGCCCGTTTCGATGCATCGTTTCCGTCAATTAAACATACTGATCCGGGCAGCTATTATGCTTCGCGATATCTTGCCGGTTTATGCGCCGTTCGGGAGGCTGACTGGGAATTCGCTCTTTCCGTACTGACCCGGTTCAGCGAAACAGCTGGAAGCTATCTTTCGGACTATCAGTCCTGGGCTTCCGCATACCGTGCCTACAGCCTGTATCGTCTTGGCAGGTTCGATCAGTCGGCAGCGGCTTTCTCCCTGTTTCTCGATACATGGAAACTGCATCCCTACGGTTGGCAGGCAGCCATGACCGGAGCCCTCGCATCTGTTCAGGCAGGAGGCGATCCGCTTCCGTTTACCGATCAGGCGCTCAACCGTGCGCCGAACGGCGCCTCGTACGCAGAAGCAGCGATACTCCGGGCGTCGATTCTGGCTGACCGTAAAGACTTTGATCGTGCCGAGGCGATTCTGAAGGGTGTGGCGGACGGAAGTGCGACGAAGAGCCGAACAGCGTTTGCGCCTCGTGCCCTGTTTATGCTTGGCGAAATTGCAGCGCGAACCCACCGCCCTGAGCTGGCCGAACAGCAATGGACTGCGCTTGCCTCGTCCTGGCCAAAGGATCCTCTGGCGGAAGAGGCTGTTTTCCGCGCAGGAGAGAACTGGTACATTGCGGGGAATCTGCCGCGCGCGCTGTCCCTGTTTACCAGATACCGGCAAACCTGGATATCCGGGAAATATCTTGATTTGGTGCTCCGCAACGGGGGCGACGCGCACTCCCGTACCGGCGCTACTGATCTTGCCATTCTCTGGTGGGAGGATCTGGTCAGGAAATATCCTGACAGTTCTGCAATCCCCCGTGCGTATTCCGAATTGGTCGCAGCCTACCGGAAAAAACATGAGTACGAAGCGGCAATTTGGACTGCACAGCAGTATCGGAAGACGTTTCCCGAAGAAGCGACTCTGGACGATATGGATGCAGAAATTGCCACGCTCACCAAACTGAAAAACGGCGAAAATCCTTCCAGCGCCTCGCTGTATGTAGACTGGACACGCGCAAGCCGGGCTTCGACCTCCAGCGGCCGTGCTCTGGGATTGCGGCTTGCCCGTACCTACCTGGAAGACTACAGCAAGCGTGGCGAAGCTGCGGCTGTTCTGGCCGAGATTGCGGCGGAAATGCCTGCAAAAACAGACCGGCTTTCCGGACCGGAAAAAAATACCTATGCTGCTGTGTGGAGCCTTTTGGGAAATCTCCACCGGGAGGATGGGGATTATGCGCAGGCATCGAAAGATCTTCTGACAGCGGGTATGCTCTATGCCTCTACCGACGGAGAACGCGCAGCCGAAGCCTTGTACGGAGCGGTCGACTGTTTCCTGCAAAGCGGGAAATCCGCCGACGCCCGGTCTGCAGCCGATACGCTTGAGTCTTCCTGGCCTGACTCGGTCTGGACACGGCGGGCTATTCTGCTGATAGAAACTACGCTTAAGGATAAGGGGGTGTGATTTGAACAGAAAACCGCGAGCCCTTGGGCGATTTTTTCATATATGTGTCTTTGTCCTCTGTGCGGCCGGGGCTACCACTGCTGAAATTGAAATTCCGGATATTGAAACCCGAATCCGCAATACCGGAAACGCGGTGCCGGAAAGCGCGCTTCCGCCGCTGCCGCAACCGAAGCTGGTTCCGATACCTGCGGATCTTTACGTTGCGGAAGACCCGCCGCCCGCCGCTGAAATCCGTGCCGCGGAGGAATCGAAGATCGAAGTTGAACAGGCTCCCGAACCGGAACCGGTTATCGAACCCTCGTTGGCCCCCAGGCATCAGTCTGTAGTATCCGGGTCTGCGTCGTTTGGCGCTGGCTACCCCGGTGTCCTGAATGCGTCGGTCCGCGTTGAACGATCGGGGCTTGAAGACGGCCTGTTTCCTTTCGGGGCTGGTTTTTCATGGAAATCGTCGGACGGATACGGAACGGCTTCTGCAGGGGAGGGGTTTTTCGACCGCGAAGTACGATTTTCTTTGGATGCAGGGGATTCCGAAAGCGGCGAGGGGAGATGGCTTTCGCTGGAAATTGGTGAACGTACCGACGGCATGCAGCAGCTCAATCCCGAGTATTACAGTGTTACCCGTCAGGATTTGTCCTGGTCTGTGTCTCCTTTTTCCTCCCGGAGTCTGCGGCCGCTCGGCGGCGGATATGTGGGCGCATCGGTGCTGTTTTCAGGCGATGTGATGTTGTTTTCCGGAGACCGGCCGGTTCAGACGGGCCAGCCGACGAATGCGATTCTTGATGAAAGTGCGTATTCTTTGCTGCCGTCGGTTTCGGTTTTTTGGGAGCGGGGTGGCTTTTATACCGGTTTGACCGGTTTTTATGCCTATGATTCGACGACGCGCCGCGGCGAAGTGCATACCGGCGGAGGCGAACTTGCTGCACGGTATACGGCGGGTTCAATGGTGTATTCCGCATCGTTGACTGCTGTACTGGATTCTGCGAATGGTGCGCTTGTGCCGTTTGTGCTGTCTGTAATGCACGATACGCCCGGATTTCCCGACGTCGAAGATCCCGTTCAGCTGCTGTTCCGGGCTGAGGGCGGGCTGTCTTCCGGTCTCCGGGGTCCGGCCGAACTGCTTGGCGAAGAGCCGTTTTCCTGGGCGGGTTTTGCGACAGCTTCTCCTGCGGACTGGTTCGCAGAAGCTGAGACCGGCCTGGAGCTGGTCACGGGATTCAGTTTCAGGGCTCGTGCCGGATGGAAAGCTTCGGCATTCAATCGGGGTGTGCTGCTTGGAGACGGAACACGGCTTCCGAACGGTCTGGCCCGGGTGGAGCTGTTTTCCCGCGACCGACTTGAAACTGCAGCCGAAGCAGGTTGGACGGGTGCAATGGCATCCGCTTCTGCCGGGTATTCGGGCATTTGGCTCGACGAGACGCATTTCGGGGTAGCGCACCGGTTGATTCTTGAAGGAAGGGTATTCGCTCCCGGCGATGAGCCGCAATGGAATGCTGAAGTTTCCGCGTCGTTCCCGCTTGATTCGGGGGAGCTTCCCGAGGTGTCCGTGCAGGGCTCTGTCCGTCCGTTGCGGGATGTTTCGCTGTCTTTGGGCTGGAAGGATGCCTTGCCAGCCGTAACGGGCAAAAACAGGTTCAGGAACGGCCTGTACCGCACTGCGTGCGGGGAGCTGACGCTTTCCGCACAGGTGGATTTTTAACGCCGACCTGGGGACGGCACCGAGCTGCGGCAGATGGGGAGCGGCTGGCAGGCGCGACGGCCGTGTGCATCGGACTTGCGTCATGCCGGATTTCCCGGCATAGTGTACGACTTGGTCAACAAATGTTATTTTTGGGCTCCGGTACGCGTTACCCTTCGGCCCGTGTGCGTTTTTATAGTAAAGAGGAGTTGATATGCTGAACGTTTTGATATCCGGTGGTCCTGTGATGATTCCGATCGGACTGTGCGCTGTAATTGCGACAATTCTGATTATCGAGCGTATTCTTTTTTACGGGGCTATCAAGAAAGGGGAGCGGGACCTGCTCCCCCGCCTCAGATCGAGTATCGCGAAAGGTCATTATGATGAAGCCGCCGCCATTTGTGACACCGTCGACAGTCCGGTTTCAAGATTGATGAAAACGGGGATCGAAAATCGGCAGTTCAGCGATGCGCTTGTCAAGGAGGCGGTTATGAATCAGGCGAACCGCGAGGTGCCTCGCCTTGAACGATTTTTGTCCACAATCGGTACGATCGCGAATATTTCGACGCTGCTCGGTCTTTTGGGAACGGTAACCGGTAATATTCAGGCTTTCGGCGTGCTCGGCGATATGGGTACGATGGGCAATCCGGCAATGCTTGCCTCGTCTATTTCCGAAGCGTTGGTGACTACTGCCGCGGGCCTTATTGTGTCTATTCCGACAGTGGTTTTCTACAATTATTTTATTGCTGAAGTTAACCGTATGGTTACCGAAATGGAAGCTTCCGTCAGCGACCTGGTGCTGCTGATCGGTGCGGAGAAAAACAAGAATGAAATTCAGGCGTAGTCTCGAAACCCGTGCGGTTGTCGACCTTGTGCCGATGATCGATGTGGTATTCCAGCTTATCCTCTTTTTTCTCGTATCGACGACGTTTGCGATGCTGCCCGGGATTACGCTCGATTTGCCGCAGTCGTCCACGTCGGAAGGGGAGCGAACGAACGGAATTACGATTTCTGTGGAAGCTGCCGGAACGGTGTGGGTGAATACCGAACAGGTAGCTCTTGAAGGCCTCGATGCTGCGCTGGATTCGCTCGGTTCGACGGTGCCCCGGGAAACGGTGCCGGTGAGTCTTGAAGCGGACGAGATGGTTCCGAACGGGACTATTGTCCGAATTCTGGATTCGCTCAGACGGACCGGGTATACCGCAGTCAATCTGCGGACGAGGGAATAGCCGTGACATACACAGGCAGGACTGACGAATCGGATATACGGAGGCTTGCATCCAGCGCTGTTCTCGCAGTTCTTCTCTGGGCTGTCGTCGGTATTGTGCTTGCGTTTGTTCCCGCCTTCAGGCGTACGAATGTGCCGAAAGAATATCGCGACCTGGTGATTACGCTGGCTTCGCTTCCAGCTGACGTTCCGGTGTTCGAGGCCGAACCGCAGAAAGTTGTGCCCGACGCGCCGCAGAAAGTTGTGCCCGACGCGCCGGCTCCGGTTCCGGTGCCGGTGCCTCCTCGTGCACAAACAGAAGATCCTGGAAAAGTCAGTGTCAGCAACACTCCGGCGGCAAAGCCTGAGCCTGCTGCGAAGCCTCAGCCTGCCGCGAAGCCTGAGCCTGCTGCGAAGCCGCAGACTGC
>SHOL01000157.1 GCA_004294945.1 Treponema sp. | reverse complement strand
AAGGAATGATCTGCCCCCTTTTTTGCCGGCGAGAACATTGTCGGTTTTTCCTGGGCGGCCATGACGGGAGAGCAGATGGTTTCGGAAATCTGTATGCCGGACGTATCCAGCAGGTACACACATTCAATTTCGCGGTTTATGGCGATAAATTCCTCGAATACACTGTGCAATTCGTCCAGGGGGGTGCTGCGTATTTGCCGTAGAAGCCAGTCCGCAAGGATATGAATGTCGCCGGTCAGCCGGCGTCTGATGCGCAGGCTGTCCAGCGCATCTTTTCGTATGCTGTGTTGGACTTCGCGGATGCGCGTACGGGTGTGCTGTTCAAGGGTTTCCAGATCCGGAGAAGGGCAGGCGATCGCGAATCCCTGGAACAGGTCGACGCCGAGTACATGGCAGGCGCGGATTTCGTCGATTGTTTCTACGCCTTCGGCAAGACAGAGCGCGCCGGTCATCTGTGCGAGCGAGCGGATGGATTTGATAATAGACTGCCGGTACGGGTCATCTGCAATGCCGGATATCAGGGTGCGGTCGATTTTTATGATGTCGGGATGAATCTGTATGAGCCGGTCTATGTTGGAATGTTCGCAGCCGAAATCATCGATGACGATGAGGAAGCCGGAGGATCGGTACCGGTTGACAAATGTAATCAGGTCGTCGGCCGAATGCGCCCGGGATTCAATGAGCTCGAGGCCGACATGCTCCGGAACGAAGCCCATCTGACGGGTTATGGTGCTGATATGGGGCGAATCCATATCGTCGCCGGTGCCGATTATCGCGGTATTGATATTCATGAACAGGAGGGCGGTCGAGGTGGTGTGGAACGAGCGGAACTGCTCCAGCGCTTTTTTTCGGCAAAGCCGGTCGAACTCGTGTGAGACTGTCTCTTCGCGCGCACGGGAAAAAAGTTCGCACGGGGTGATCAGATCGGGAGAGTCGGGCAGCACCCCCCGGACCAGGGCTTCGTACGCAAAGACAGAACCGGTTTTGAGGCTTATTATGGGCTGGAAAAAAGTGCAAATTTGCTCTTTATCCATAATTTCAAGAACACGGATATTACTTTTCATATATCTCTAGCATCGGCAGTTCTGGGCAAAAACAAATTGTTGATTTGCAGAAAAACCGTGTATACTGTCCATAATGAAAAAGGTCAAGGCAGACGATCCTTTGAGCGACCGGTATTATTCAGAGATATTGCTTGAGCTTTCTACAGATTTTGTGGTCTTTGTGACTCCCGAAAATACAATTGCACGGATGAGCCGGGTTGCGCGGGATTTTTTAAACCTGGCTGACGATTTCGACTTTCAGGGGAAAAACCTGTTCTCCTTAATCCGGAATCCCGTACTGACCCTTTTGGCCCGTACCTGGCTTGAAAAACTGGACAACGGGATGTCGGTGGACGAAACATTTCCGCTGGATCCGACGGGAAACGGATCGTACGAGTGGTTTCAGGTCAAGGCGTCCAACGCGCTTCAAGACGGCGTCGTCAAGGGGCGTGTCGTTTTTATCACCAAGATTACCACCCTGCAGTCGTACAGGAAAATTCTTGAAACCTTGTTGGCTTCTAATCCTGCCGAAATTATCGTGTTTGACCGTCATTACAAAATTTTGGTTGCAAGCGACAAGGTTGCCCAGGAAAACGGATATCAAACATGGAGGGACCTGGCCGGACGATCGTTGCGGGAACTTCCTGGAATTGATGTCGCAATAATCGAAGCGATGCTCGATTCGGTTATTTTGACTGATGGACCCGTTCAACGGGTGAGCAAGACCAGTTCTGCCGGATCCCGGCTCCGGTGGGGGCATCTTGACCTTCGGTGCATCAAGTCGTCTGCCGGTGTTTTTGGGTATATGCTGAGCCAGTTCGATATTACCGAAGAAATCCGGCCAAAAGCGGTTCTTGAAGCACTGATGGAATCGACGAAAGAGATTATCCTGATTGTGGGTCCGGACGAAAAGATCGAATTCGTTTCCCGCGCATTAACCGACATTGTGCATATCACCAATCCAATAACAGTTTTGCATCAGCATTGGTCCTTGCTGTTCCGGCATGCAGATCCCGATATCCGCACGCTGGTTTCCGGCTTTGGCAAAGGCAGGAAGTACGAGCCGGCGGGAACCTTTCAGTACCGCAAGGGCGAAGAGGTTGCCTATTGTTCCTACCGGATCGAAGAATTAACGTACCACAATGAAAATTTTGGAAGAATAGTTATTGCGACCGATGCTACCGAGCTGGTATCGGCGAGGGAAACGGCCGAAGCCGCAGTCCAGGCAAAAGCGGCATTTCTGGCGAATATGAGTCACGAGCTGCGGACTCCGATGAATGCAGTTCTCGGGATGAACGAGCTTCTTGCCCGTTCGGGACTGACGCCGCTTCAGAGGAATTATGTGTCGCAGATTCGGACATCTGCTTCCATGCTGCTTTCCATAATCAACGACATTCTGGATTTCTCCAAACTTGAGGACAAGCAGCTGGTGTTGGTGTCCGCAGTGTATAGTCTGGAGTCTCTGCTGCGCGATGTGGTGAACATGATCGCCGTCAAGACGGCGGAAAAAGAGCTGTCGTTTACGGTTGATGTCGATCCGCGACTTCCATTGTATTTGGAAGGCGACATCTTGCGCATTAAACAGATATTGATCAATCTGCTGAACAATGCGGTAAAATTTACGGATCAGGGAGAAGTGAACCTGACGGTATCCGGCAGTCGAGTTGCCGGCAGTCGAGTTGCCGGCGGAACGGTTGCCGGCGGAACGGTTGCCGGCGGCAGGAGCGTTGTGCTGTGTTTTGCCGTTCGGGATACCGGGGTTGGAATACCCAAGGAGAGACAGTCGGAGCTATTCAACCGCTTTGCACGGATAGAAAACAACAGAACCAGAATGGTGGAAGGCTCCGGACTTGGACTGGCAATTTGCAGGAATCTGGTTCAGCTGATGAACGGTTCACTTTCGCTGGAAAGCGAGGAGGGTGCGGGGTCTGTTTTTACGGCGAGCATTACACAGAACGTGTCAGACAAACCGGAACCCTACTGCCGCTTTCCGGAACCCGGCGGCCTGTTGCTGGTGGTGTTCATACAGGAGCCTGGCGTTCGCCGTTCGGTGTGCAAAATGGCAGAGTATTCGGGCACGGCTGTGGAATTGTGCTCTTCTGTGGAAGCATTCCGCGCGCGTCTTGAATCTGGCGAACGCCCGGCAACTCATGCCGTTTTTGATTACCGGCGAGCGTACGAAGAAGCGGTCATTGTTTCACGGACCCGGCCGGACATGCGTTTTCTGGCGCTGCTTTCGCTTACGGATTTTGTCGGAACCGGGAAAGATGCCTTGGTTGATTTTGTTTTTAAACCGCTGGGAATTGCTACCTTTGCGCGGTTTCTCCAGGGCGAGCGAGTTGATTTCAGTTCAACCATTCCTCTGGTCAATACACTCGGCTTTGATCCGAAACAGTTCCGGGTAGCCGGTGTAACCATTCTGGTTGTAGACGACAGTGCGGTTAACCGGAAGGTTGTCGAAGGGTTTCTTCAGGCGCTGGATATCCGTGTGCTGGAGGCGGAGAGTGGCCAGGAAGCTCTTGGGCTGGCAGAAAAACAACGGTTCGACCTGATATTCATGGATCATGTGATGCCGGGCATGGACGGGCCGGAAACCACAAAAAAAATCCGGGCGATGGAGGGCTGTTCCGATATTCCGATTGTTGCCCTTACCGCGAATGTCGGGGAAGCATATCAGGAAATGTACCGGAATGCCGGAATGAACGATTATCTGTACAAGCCGATCGAATTCTCGGCATTTCTGGAATGCCTCAAGCGCTGGCTGCCGGGGCAGCGTGAGCGCACAGCGGCTCCCGGAGGGCCGGCGGCCACCACTGAGGCCTCTGCTGCGGGTACTGACGCGGGCGGGGCGAAGGGTGCCACTGCCGCGGGTGCCGACGTCGAGGTGTCGCAGGCTGCGTCGGTAGAAACCGGGTGGATTCCCGGGCTTGACCGAAATAGCGGAATTTCGTATACGGGGTCTCCGGGAAATCTGGATATGATTCTTGCAGTGTTTAACCGTACGGCGGGGAAAATGCTCCAGAAGCTGGACGAGGGTAAAGAAAGCGGGGATGCGGAAGCCTTCCGCGCCGCCGCTCATTCGCTGATCAGCAGTTGCGCGAATATCGGCGGGGTGGATATTTCTGCACGTTCGCGCGAACTGGAACAGGCGGTGATTGCCGGAAATACCGCGGAAGCGGAGCGCCTGTATCCGATTGTGCGGGAGGAACTGGTACAAATTATCGCGGGCGTGTCCCGGTATCTGGAGGGGAAATGAAAACAGGAATAATAGGGGCAGTTGCTCAGGAAGTGGAACTGCTGTTTGCGGATCTTGAAGCGTCGGGAACGCCGGTGACAAAGACGACGATCGGGTCTCTGGAGTTTCATGAAGGCATTCTGGACGGCTGTCCGGTGGTGATAGTGTGCGGCGGCGTCGGCAAGGTAAACGCTGCATTGTGCACGCAGATCCTTGTCTCCGTATTTTCGGTAGACGCAATCGTCAACTCCGGTTCTGCCGGCGGTCTTGATCCCCGGCTCAGGGTGCTGGATATGGTTGTTTCCACCGATGCGGTGCATCACGATATGGATGCAACCTGGTTTGGCTATGCGCCGGGGCAGGTGCCCGGCACGGCGTCGCCCTTTTTCACTGCAGACGCTCGCCTTCGGAATGCCGCGCAGGCTTCGTTCGAACGGGTTGCAGCCGGGATGCGGGCTTCGCTTGAGGGGTCTGACACGGTGCCTGCCATGATCGAAGGCCGCATAGCCTCCGGAGACCTTTTTGTTGCAGATGCAGCTACGCGCGCGCGCATTTCTTCGCTTTTTTCGCCCGCCTGCGTCGAAATGGAGGGCGCGGCGGTTGCGCAGGCCTGTACGGTTAACAAGATTCCCTTTGTCATTCTGCGCAGCATTTCCGATCTTGCGGGAGACGATGCGGGAATTGCATACGAAGATTTTTCCGAAAAAGCGTCGCATACCAGTGCGCGCCTGGTACGCGGCATGCTGGCCGAACTGGGGAGGATGTGAATGAAGGAATCAAGGAACGTTGAAAGTTTCAGTCTTGACCATACCACAGTGAAAGCGCCCTATGTGCGTCTGGCAGGAAAAAAAAGCGGACCGAAGGGTGATATCGTGACCAAATTTGACGTGCGCTTTACGCAGCCAAACCTGGAGTTTCTACCGACTGGCGGCATCCATACCCTGGAACACCTGATGGCGGAATATATACGCGACGAGATGGACGGGGTGATAGACCTTTCGCCGATGGGCTGCAGGACCGGATTCTATCTGACTGTATTCGGCGACAGATCCGAGCAGGACGTGGCCGCCCGGCTTTCGCGGGTATTGGCCAAGGTTGCCGCCTGGGACGACGCGGAAGCAGTTCCCGGCGTGGACCCCGTGATGTGCGGTAACTGGAAGGATCACGACCTTGCAGCCGCCAAATACTGGGCGAACCGCTGGGTCGAAGGAATCGCAAAAAAGGGCTGGCAGGCTTAATAGCCGCAGTCCGGCAGGCCTGACGAGCGGCGTCGGTACCTGCGC
>SHOL01000335.1 GCA_004294945.1 Treponema sp. | reverse complement strand
TCCATATACATCTAAGGTTGCTCTTTCAAAACTTTCCGAGTTTTGAAAGAGCCTCATCTCTATAAAGATATTCTGTCATGGGAGAAAATTCGAAAACCCGAAAAAGTGACACGCCTGATGAAAGCGCTCGCGCTCCAAGTCGGTGCGCAAGTTTCCTACAATGAACTTGCCGGACTATGCGGTCTGGATGCTAAAACTGTGGAAAAATACATTTGCGTGCTGGAGCAGGCATACATTGTATTCCGGCTCCCTTATCGAGGAAGAAGACAGCAATCTTACAGCCTGGGAATTCAAGTTCTCGATCAGAAAAACATTCAAAAAACCGTCCGCCTTCGCTTCGGCCTACCCTGATGCCCGGTTTACCGTCATCACCCCGGAAAATGTCGATTTTTTCTTATTACCCCAGCCTGGTCGATAATCCGCCGAATCGATCATCGCCCGTCATCGTTCGTTCGTGCGGGCGTCGCCGCCCGGTAAAAGCGTTCGCCGGCGAACCTGCGGTCTCCGGGCAGCCGACGGTTTTCCGGACAACAACTGGTTCGTCGGGCAGCCGCAGGTTCGCGGACGTTTTGCCCCAGGCATCGGTTTTGAAGATGCAGGGGCTGGTGTGGGTGCGTATAAAACAGGTAAATTTACCGATACCGGGAGCAGGAAATTCATGGTATGGTGGTGCGCAAGACGATGCGCTGTGTGTGGAGGAAATGCGATGAACATGTTTGATATGCCGCTTGAGGAGTTGCGGGACTACCGGCCCGAGATAGAAAAACGGCCCGATTTTGACCGGTTCTGGGACGATTCGGCTGCGGCGTCTGCGATTCAGCCGCTCAAGGCAGAGATGGAGCGTGTGCCCTACCCGGTTGCTGCGGTGGATTGTTTCAGGGTGAGGTTCGACGGTTTCAGGAACTCGCGGATTTCGGCGCGCTATGTCCGGCCTGCGGGAGCCGACGGTGCGGCGGGGAAGGCAAAGATTCCGGCGCTGGTGATTTTTCACGGGTACAACTGGAATTCGCACTGTGTCGGCTCGGCACTCAAGTACGCAATCATGGGGCGTTCCGTCTTGATGGTCGAAGTACGCG
>SHOL01000334.1 GCA_004294945.1 Treponema sp. | reverse complement strand
TTACAAGGAACATACCGTCCTTGGCGGTACGGGTGGGAACCGCTTCTACCACAGGAGCATTCGGCGCCGTGTTGGTGACCGTGATGTTCTCCGAATGGGTGGTGACTCGTCCTTCGCTGTCGTTAACAGAGGCGGTCAGGGGAAATGTGCCGGTATCACGGATGGCGATTTTCCCGCCGTCATTGCCGAGGGTTCCCTGATACTGTGCGGGATTGCCGTCCTTTTCCAGTGTCCAAGCTACGGTATAGCAACCAAGATACTGAACATTCTTTGCGGCAACCTCAAACTCCGTGCCGTAGTGAACGGTCTGCGGCATGATAAATGCGTACTGCACTACCGGCAGGATGCGGATACTTTCGCTGTGGGAATAGCTGCGTTTCAGGTAATCGGTCATGGTAGCGGTGAGAATATATTCGCCGTCATTCTTGAAGGTGATTTTGCCGCCCTGCGCGTTGAGTCCGCCGCTGAAAGCCTCCGAGAGCGGAAGGCTCTTTCCGTCCTTTGTCACGGACCACTCCACCGGCAGCACCTGATTGTTGCCGTGGGTTCTGAGGTCGAGGACGGTATCGGTATAGGCAAATTCGGGGAGGTCAAAACCGAGGGTCAGCACAGGCAGAACCTCGCATTTGTCATGGCTTTCGTACAGGAATACACGGCCGGTTTCATCGGTGACTCTGGCTGCCAGCTCATAGACACCGGCCCGTTTGAAGCGGATGGTCCCGCCGCCGTTTGTGAGTGTTCCGTCCACATAGGTCGGCCAGTCCTGAAACCCGAAGGTGTTGTCCACCAGCCATTCAACGGTGAGGCCGTCCAGATCGGCGGTTTCGATTTTGACTGTGATATCCGTATCGGTGTGGACATACTCCGGCAGACTGTAGCGGACGGCAGGCACAGGATACACCTTGAAGCTCTGCTCGTAGCGGTAGGTTCTGCCGCCGTCATCGGTGAATTCCGCTTTCAGAACATAGCTGCCCTTGGCATGAAACCGCATCTTGCCGCCGCTGTTGCCCAGCGTACCCTCGGTGACACCTGTGAGGGATACTTCTTTTCCATCATGGAGCAGCGTCCATTTTGCGGTATGGC
>SHOL01000333.1 GCA_004294945.1 Treponema sp. | reverse complement strand
AGTCCATGAACAGCTTCGCATTCTCCAGGTTCGGTCCGTTGGCGATGATCGCCGTCGCATCAAAGCGGGCGCCGGTTCCTTCAGCCGGATACACATACGTTACCGGAGCGCCTTGGCCGATGTATTTTCCGATGTTTGATTCTCCGGTGACGGTAACCGCATACTCACCCCGGGCGACCGATTCCGGCCCGGCGGTGGAGCTAGCAGTGAACACCGTGTTGGCGGCGAGCTTTTTCAAGTAGGCGTCGTCGAACTGCTTCGACATCATATAGAGCTGGGCGTACGCGGAACCGGAGAGCGCCGGGTTTGCGAGGATGATCTCCCCTTTGAAGCGCGGATCGACCAGATCGGCCCACCCCTTCGGGTACTCGCTCGGCTTCAGCAGGTTGGTGTTGACCATGATCGCCTGAAGGGGCATCGAGGAACCATAGAAGCGCGGAACATCCGCAGTGTCGCGAACCGATGCATCGATCTTATCGTGGTTCACGCTTTTATACGGTGCAAGGTATTCATAGGAAAGCTCCATGTTCTCCTTTGCGATCATCAAAAGGATATCCCCTTCCGGGCGCGGCTGCTCGGAATACAGGCGGTTCACCAGCTCGGTTGATCCTGCACGAATGACGCTTACATCAACGCCGGGATGCAGTTCATTGAATTTTTTCACCAATGCCGCCGCTTCATCTTCGGCAGCTCCGCTCCAAATGACAAGTTTGTCGGTTTTTACTTTTTCGCCGACGCCCTGGGCGAATACAGGCATCACTAAAAACAGAATTGCCAGCGCAATGATAGTGATTTTTTTCATAGAGTACCTCCAATGTGTGCTTGCGACACCATTCGATGCCACCTTCTTTAGTATCGGATACCTTTAACAATAACGCAAGTAAAAGTTTTCTTTTTGTTGTTTTATCTAATACACTCTATCTATTAAGCAAATTTAGACAAGGATAAGCAAAATTGTTCCAATAAAAAATACCGGCCTTGAATTCATCAAAACCGGTACCATCACTGTTGCGTGCTCTTGCAGCTTCTCTCTTGGAATCCCTACGCCTCCTTCTTTTTCACGTTATACAATGCAAGCCCAATAGAAAGAGC
>SHOL01000332.1 GCA_004294945.1 Treponema sp. | reverse complement strand
CGGATATCGACTCCGATGTGGACGCGAAGACGGTGGAGGAAGCCGGGGCAAAGACGATCCAGCTGCATACCGGAGGCATGTGCCACCTGGATGCGGCAATGACACGGCAAGGGCTCGACGCGCTTGGGACGGACGGGCTCGACCTTGTGGTGCTCGAAAACATCGGCAACCTGATCTGCACTGCAGACTACGACACGGGAGCGGCGAAAAACGCGATGATCCTTTCGGTGCCGGAGGGCGACGACAAGCCGCTCAAATATCCGCACATGTTCGAAATTGTCGACGTCCTGTTGGTAAACAAGATCGACGCGATGAGCTTTTTCGACTTCGACATGAAAAAACTGGAAGAGCGCGTAAAGGCACTCAACCCGAATATAACGGTACTCCCGGTCTCGGCAAAGACGGGCGAGGGAATCAACGCATGGGCAGCATGGCTGGAACAGGCTGTCTCAGAATGGAAGAAGAAAAGCTAAGCCTCGCACAGGTTTAGTACATCAGGGGGCATGAATATGGTAAACGAAGCGGTACTCGATCTTGCGAATAAAATCAGCAGAAAGGAACGGGGCAAGAAGGGCGAAATTCTTTCGACCGACCCCGAATACATGATACTCGAACCCATCGTCACGACCGAAATGGCCGAGGTCGCGATGCAGATGGGCTTCCGCATTCCGATGAGCGCGGAAGAACTTGCGCCGAAATGCGGCAAGTCGCTGGAAGACACCAAGCGGCTGTGCGACGAGCTCGCCGACGCGGGCGTCTGTTTCGTGAACAAGAAGGACGGCGTCGACAAGTACTGGTACGATACCTGGATCCCCGGCATCATGGAAATGATGGTCAACAAGTACTCGAACGTCGAAAAGTACCCGCAGATCGGCCGGGCAATGGAAGCGTACGGCCGCGTGCGCGGCCCCATGACCGCAGGAGCCTTCCCCGTAGGCAAGGGTCTGATGCGCGTCATCCCGATCGAGAAGTCGATCATGGGCGAAACCCGCCGCGCCGACTACGAGGAAATCTCCAAGTACCTGAACGAAAACGATATTTTCACCGTGTCCAACTGCTCCTGCCGCTCGACCCGCGAAATCATGGGCGAAGGC
>SHOL01000331.1 GCA_004294945.1 Treponema sp. | reverse complement strand
GAGAATTAACCAGCTGGAATAACAGGTTCGCCTGCTCGGCCGTATAGTTTTCGTAGCCGACTTCATCGATCACCAAAACATGCGGTTTCTTGAGCCACGCGAGCTTCCGCTTCAGGCGGTTTTGCGCGCGGGCGTGCATCAGGGTTTCCATCAAACTCGTCGACGACATGAAATACGCGGTGTAACCCGTGACGCACGCCTCGTAGGCCAACGCAGACATGAGATGGGTCTTACCGAGGCCCGAGGCGCCCAAAAGAATCACGTTTTCCTTGCGTTCAATGAACGACAGCGTTTTCAGCTCGGAAAGTTTCGACGCCGTGAGGCCTCCCTTGAGCCACGAAAGGTCGAAGTCGTCAAGCCGCTTCTTTGCCGGGATCGCAGACAGCTTGAGGCGGCTCTTTATCGCGCGTTCCTTGCGGGGTATATACTCGGTTTCGATCAAGCCCGAGACAATGTCGAGAATGGAACCTTCCTTCCGCGCCTGGTCGGCAAGGAAGGATTCGAGGTTCGCAGCCATAAATAAACGCCCCATCTCCTCGAGTCGCATTGTCGCGGTTTCCGGTTTTTTACCACGGGTCTGGCAGAATACACTGCCGCCCATGCGCGCATATCTTGATTACTTTGCGACATACGTCGAGCGCGATGTGAGGCAGCTTCTCAGGGTTAAGGATCTGTCCAAGTTCGAAACCTTTATAAAACTGTTGGCCAGCCGTATCGGACAGGTCGCGAATCTTCATGCGCTCGGCGGAGATGTGGGAGTAAGTTCTACAACGCTGGCGAAATGGATTTCAGTTTTGGAAGCATCATTTGTGATTTTCAGGCTGCCGAGCTACCACCGCAATCTCGGCAAACGCCTGGTCAAATCGCCGAAGTTTTTCTTCTACGAACCCGGCCTCGCGGCGGCGCTTCTGCAGATTGAAACCCCGGAACAGGCAGGGCGAGATCCCTTGATGGGAAATCTCTTCGAAAACGTTGTAGTGGTTGAATTGCTCAAAGGCCAGCTCAATCGGGGACTGAACGGTACCTGGTCCTACTTCCGGGACAATTCCGGTAACGAAGTTGATTTGATTTGGGAGAGGCAGCGCATTCCGCAGC
>SHOL01000330.1 GCA_004294945.1 Treponema sp. | reverse complement strand
ACTGTCAGGCGCTGTCGTATCTATCGTGACCTTCTTCGCTGCAAGAACCTTTTCCTTACCAGCCAAGTCCTTGATCGTTACGCTATAGGTATACTCACCGTCGTCTCCGATGAAATCAATAACACTGCTTGCATCTGCTTGGCGCGGCAAGTTACTGATCGTCCATTCGCTTCCGTTCCAGCTTATACCACCGGTCAACGTCACAGCATTTCCGCCGTTTATTGCACTGTTCGTTTGGGTTACCACAATCGGTGTTGTCGCATCGAGTCCCCATGTATCTTCCGCAGTTCCAACAAGAGAGAACGTAGCGCTTGCCGCCGTCAGAGAGCTTGATCCCGCAGACAAGGCTGCTGACGGAGAACCTTTGTCATATATGAAGGTATCAGGATCAGTATCTGCGTCTGCGCTATCCCACGCAGTCCAGGCACTCATATTTCCCGCGTTGTCTTCCACCTGCCAGTATACGGTTTTCTCGCCTTCGCTTCCCAATGCACTTGCAAGGGTGATTTCAGCCGCCCAAGTCTCTGTACCGGTCGCTTTGACAGCCCCCGTTCCATCCGCCGCAAAAGCTATCCATACGTTCTTTACGCCTGTTCCATTTGAATTAACATCAGAGGCTGTTCCTCGGAACGTATACTTCGTCCCTTCCGTATCATTTATCGTCGGAAGGGTTATTAATTCCACCGCTGAACTCGTCACGTCTATCGTAACCGTTCTAGTTACAACGCTACTCGATTGCCCTGCTTTGTCATACGAAGTCGCTGTGAACACCCACACGCCCTCGGTGGTGCTGTTTGCGGCAAGAGACTGACTCCAGGAATCAGGAGACGCGCTGTCCTCCAACCAGATTCCTGCAGGCGCCGGATTCCCGGCTGAGTCTACGCGATAACCGTTCCTCGTCGCTATAACTTCGACCTTATCAAGTCCAAGCGTATCGCTCGCGGTTCCCGAAATGATTAACGATGCTCCGGATGCAGAGTTATGAATCGTACTCGCAGCTACAGGACTCGTTACGGTTACAACGGGCTTATCTGTGTCTACCTTAATTCCGGTAATCGTCCTGGTACTCTGATTACCAATTGCATCTGTCAGTCTGA
>SHOL01000156.1 GCA_004294945.1 Treponema sp. | reverse complement strand
GGTTGTGTATGCAAGGTCCGGGGCGAACTGGTGCTTACACCGTACGGCATCGAAGGATCTATTGTGTACGCGCTCGGCAGGGAGATCAGGCGGGGCATTGCGGAGGAGGGCAGGGCTGCAGTATTTCTGGATCTTGCTCCCGATTTGACACTTGAAGCGGTACAAACGCGGCTCGGCGGCGGCCCGGGAAAGACCAGTGCGTCGACCTGGCTTAAAAAGGCGCTCCGGCTCGACCGTGCCGTTCTGGCCATAATCCGCGAACGCCTGGGAGCGGACGCGATGCGCAATCCTGCAGCTGTTGCACCGCTTGTCAAACGACTGCCGATACCGCTGTATCGCGCACGGCCGATCGCGGAGGCGATATCGAGCGCCGGAGGGCTATCCTTCGACGAACTGGACGAGTCTCTCATGATCAGGCGGATTCCCGGATGGTTCTGCGCGGGCGAAATGCTCGATTGGGACGCTCCGACCGGCGGTTTTCTGATGCAAGGATGCTTTACAACCGGTTTTGCCGCGGCGGAAGGAGCGGCGGATTGGCTCGCACCCAGGGATTCCCCTCGGTCATGATCGCCCGTCCTCGAGCCTTCTGCCTCGACCTTGATTATTCACCCTGAGCGGAAGCTCCGGCAACAGCCCCGCCGCTCGTGTTCCCGATTACTGTTTTTCCCGTCCAGCGGCCGCTGTTCCAGCGCCACAGGTTGATGCCCGCGCGGATCGTTTCGTCCAGGAGGAGGCAGGCCCACAAGCCGATGATGCCGTAGCCTGCGCGGGCCGCGAGCAGAATGACCGGCACGAGTCCCCACATGAACACGAGCGCGATGATCACGCTGAAAAGGCCGTCGCCGACCGTCTTGAGCGCGACGCCGCCGAGAATGTTGATCGACCGTATCGGTTCCATGAACAGTGAAAAGAGGACAAGGGTGGACGCCAGCGCGAGTATTTCCGGGGCGCTGGTGAAGAAAGACATGAAAAAGCCCCTGAACAGATAGATGACAAGTATGACGGCGAAGGCGAACGACGAGGCGATCGCGGCGATGCGCCACCAGGTTTTCCGCACCTGCTCGATGTTTCCGGCTCCCAGATGGTGGCTCATGAGTATCTGTCCGCCGGCGGTGAGCGACCAGGATACGGCCATGTCGAGGAAGATGTACTTGTTCGCGTAGGTGTTCGCGGCCATGGCGACAGTGCCGAAGCGGATCAGCACTGCCGAAACGATGAAGCTCTGCATGGTGTAGCTGAAGGGCTCCAGTGCCGCGGGAACGCCGATCTTCAGTATCGGAACCGCAGCTTCCCGGATTTCCTTTGCGCGATGGCGGAAGGAGAGTTGGCCGTCGAGGCGCCCGCCAAGGAGGACGCCGATCTTGAAGCGCACCAGTATGAACAGGATGCTCGTTCCCGCCAAAAACGACAGGACGGTCGCGAAAGCTATGCCGCGCACTCCCCACTCGGGAAAAATGCCCCAGCCGGTCATGAACGCCCAGTTGAGCGGTATGTTGAGGAGATTCGTGACGATCGACGCCGCCATGTTCCAGTGGGTGAGCGTTTTTGACGCGAGAATGGAAGCGAAAGAATTGCGGAGTCCGACGACGAGGAAGTTGACCGCTATCACCGAAAGATAGGCTTCCGCCCAGGCGTTCTGCGCTTCTGTCATGCCGAGCCAGAGGCCGATTTTACCTGAAACCAGATACACGAAAAGGGCAAGGAGTCCTCCGGATATGGTGCTGAACAGAATGTTCGCCGACCAGGCGGCTTTGACCTTGTCGTCCTGACCGGCGCCCATGTACTGCGCCGCGACGCTCGTGCCGGCAGCGGTGAACTGGGGCAGGATGAAGTAGCCGAGTCCGAGGACGGGGCCGAGCATGCCGACGGACGCCGCGGCTTCGTCGGACAGCATGCTGACGAACAGCGTATCGGTAAAGCTGGTGATGCCTCCGGTGAGTTCTTCGATGAGCATGGGCCAGGCGAGCGCGAACAGCGACAGTCTCGGCAATCCTGTTTTTGTTTTCATGGTGAAAAGTATGCGCCGTTCGAATAGTTTCTGTCCACAACTTTTTATGCTTTTCTGCGGTGCGGACGGCCGCCGCCCCTTTTCACTCTTTCTGTCCGGGTATATAGTTCCCGGGATGCGCATCAAACTTGCCATGGACAAGATCCAGATGTTTTCGTACTTCATCGCGCTGTGCTTTTTGGGTTCGCTTGCGCTTTCCCTGCCGTTCGCCTACCGTTCGGGAGTTCCTGTACCCTATATTGATGCGCTGTTCACCGCGGTCTCCGCCGTCTGCGTGACCGGACTCTCGACGGTCAACATGTCGGTGTTCAGCTCCTCCGGATTTATTGTCCTCGCGCTTCTTATTGAATCAGGCGGCCTCGGTCTGGTCACCTTTTTTTCGATTTATGCTCTGGCGCCGAAGCGGAAAATCTCGCTGGTGACGCGTTCCATGATCCGTGATTTTTTCGTGGACGATGTTTCGGCCAATCCGGTATCGATAGTGAGAGACATACTTGCGACGACAATCTCACTCCAGATTGCGCTCTCCATTCCGCTTGCCATCGGATTCGCCCGTGCCGGTTCTGACCGCCCCCTGTTCGACGCGCTCTTCCACGCGGTGTCCGCGTTCTGCAATGCGGGCTTTTCTACGTACAGCGAGGGGATGATCCGCTTTGCCCGGAGTCCGCTCGTTCTGGTCCCGGTCATGCTCCTGATCGTGCTTGGAGGCATCGGCTTTACGGTGCTTTCCGATATCGGCCGCTGTCTGACCGGACGCGGGAAGCTGTGCTATCATTCGAAGATGGCGCTTTCTGCAACCGCCGTCCTGATTCTGGTGCCGGCGATTTTCTACTTCGTGGTGGAATCGCGGTATTCGCTCTCCGGCCTCGGCTCTGCCGAACGCGTCCTCAACGCGTTCTTTCAGTCGGTCACCCCGCGCACTGCCGGGTTTGCCTCGGTTTCGCAATCGACACTTGCTCCCGTTTCGCGGTTGCTAACCATTGTGCTGATGTTCATCGGCGGCTCTCCCGCATCGATCGCCGGCGGCATCAAGACGACGACGTTCCTGATTGTGCTGCTGTACGCCGTGCGGGGCGATACCAACCGCCGGGGCTTCAACATTCGGGGCCGCAACATTGGGTCTTCTACTGTTGAAAAGGCGTTCAGCATTTTTGCGAAGAGCATTATACTTGTTTTGGTTTCCTTTTCCTGTCTGCTCGTTACTGAAACGGCTCTGCTTGCCGGAGGAAAGACGGATATGATGTCGCTGCTGTTCGAATCTGTTTCGGCCTTCGCGACTGTAGGTTTGACGCTGGATGTAACGCCTGCGCTTTCGAATGCGGGAAAAACGGTTATAATAACCACAATGTTTATCGGACGAACCGGCGTTTTCGCAATGGCGCTCGGTTTCAACAAACGGGAGCGCGAACGGTTCTTCGAATATCCGTCCGCGAATGTCATGGTCGGCTGAGAGGTGCGCATGAAACAGTTTGCAATTATCGGTTTGGGTTCCTTCGGGCTTCGCATGCTTGACGAATTGCTCGACATTACGGACGAGATCATCATTATCGACAAGGACAGAGAGATCGTCGAAAAATATAAGGACAAGGCGCAGGCCTCGTATATTACCGATGCGATAAACGAGCAGGCGCTCAAGAAAATCATCCCGGAAAAAATTGACGCCGTCATCGTTGACCTCGGCGGTAAGGTGGAAGTTTCCATCATGACCACCAACCATCTGAAAAAGATGGGCGTTCGCGAAATCATTGTCAAAGCCCAGTCGGACGAACACGGCGAGATTCTCCGCATGGTCGGCGCAACGTCGGTCGTCTTTCCGGATCTCGAAGCTGCAAAGCGGATTACGCCTCTGCTCGCTTCGTCGCTCCTTTTCAAGTATCTTCCCATTTCGGAACACTTTGCGTTCGCCGAAGTCGCCGCAAACGCATCGGTGATCGGAAAGTCGCTGCTCGAGGCGAATATCAGAAAGGAATTCTGCCTCAATGTCGTAGCGATCCGCAAGCGGGACTCCGAAGACATCCAGTTCACGAACGATCCAACCTATATTTTTACGGAAGACGATGTTCTTCTGGTTGCCGGCAACGACGAGAGTATCGCCGCTTTTTCGAAAGAACAGGTAGGTGTGGAGAAGAGAAAAGGACTTTCGTTCTTTCACGATCTGTTCAAACAAGCGAAAACGAATGAGTGACACGCCTCGTTCCTTCCGCGCCGCCGCCTGCGCGGGAATTGCCTCGGCTAAGGAGAACGCGCTTCCGGGCTTGATTCTCTGGATTGCCGCTGTGGCGATCGTCGTGGGCTACTATCTGGTGGAGCCTGTTACCGCCTTTCTCGGCGGAGTCGGCCGCGTCAAGGCGCGCGGAGGCTTTCTGTATTCAGCGGTCTCGACGGCGCTCTTCGGCGGCTTCATTCCGTTTCTGTGGCGCCGTCTCCGGAATCCTTCGTCCTTCCCGGCTCCCGCCTGGCGCTCAGGGCTTTTTCTGTCACTGTTCTGGGCATGGAAGGGAATCGAGGTGGATCTGTTCTACCGCTTTCAGGACATCCTCTTCGGCGCGGGGGCAAGCGCCGGCGTTCAGGCCTCGATCATAATTCCGAAGGTCGCCTTCGACCAGTTCGTGTACAACCCTCTGTGGGCCGGCTGGACTCAGGTGCTCGCCTACTGGTGGATGGAAAACTGCTTCTCGCGCTCATCTTTGGCGGACCGTGATTTCTGGAAGTCCATGCCCTGGCGCGTTGTAACCGTTCTGATTTCAACCTGGGGCGTCTGGATCCCGATGGTCAGCATCATCTACGCGATGCCGTCGGTCCTGCAGATCCCGCTTTTCAACATCGCGCTCTGTTTCTGGAGCCTGATGCTCGCGAGCCTTACCCGCGAGAAAAAAAGCCGGTAGCGCGCGTCGGCGGCCAGCGCGCAACCGATCAGCGGACCGCGCGCAACCGATCAGCGGACCGCGTGCAACATGCTATAAGGTTTTCGCGAGCGCGGCGAAGAGTCTCCAGGCCGCGTAGGCCTTGCGGTTCGCGTTGAGCGGTTCGGAATGGGCCGAGTCGCATTGGTACCAGGCTGTCGGATGCGCCGAACCCCGCCCGTCGTTATTGGGTGTTCCCAGAAAGTCGCGGGTCTCGGTAACCCAGTCAGGATAATAGCCGACGTCATTTTCCATAAAGGTGTCGCTCAGGTGGAGGCTGCCTTCGTTTTCATTACGCTGCATGGCATAGAGCCCGTCCATCAGCTGGCTGCCGTGCGAGGTATGCCCGTAGCCGATGTGCAGCGTGTTTTTCGCGAGCGCGACGTCGGCTTCCGAAAGCCCTTCGAGCGTCGCGGATGAGTGGCCGAAAATGCGGGGACCTGAAATATAATCGGGCGGGGGATTGCTGCCGGAATCGGTTGAAACAGGATTGTTTTCCGGATCGGCGCACGAAGCGGTGAACGCGAGAATCATCGTAAAGACAACGAGCGAAATGGATCTTTCACGTTTCAGTCTTGATTCTTTCATGGGCTATGCTCCTTGGGCGGGAGTATAGCGCTCTTTACATATTTTTCAACAAACGGAGAGATGAACGCGCAGGTGTCAGGTTCTGCCGGGGCAGACGCGCATGCAGATGCCGCAGACGGCTCCGCGTCCGATATGCTGGTACTGCGTTTTCATCCATGCGCTGCATTTTTCGGGATCGAAGGCCGGTCCGTTTTCGCTGAAGGCGATCGCTCCGGCGGGGCAC
>SHOL01000329.1 GCA_004294945.1 Treponema sp. | reverse complement strand
GTCCAGTCCCGGCGATGCGCTCGTGCCTATTCAAGATCGACCGGAGCGTCGTTTTTTTCTCCGCCGGTAACAAAGCCCATAACTCCGAACGCGAGCAGGAAAAATACGGCGCAGAACAGGAACATGGAGCGGAAGCCGGCGATGTCGATAATTGCGCCGGAAAAAGACGGGGCGACGATGGCGGCGAGCTGCGAGAAGGTGTAGTACAGGCCGGTATACACGCCGATGTTTCCGTGATGCGCCATCTGCCAGAGCATCGGGAAGGAGTTGGCGATGATGGCAATCCAGAAGATGCCGAAGCCGAACATGCAGCCCCAGAATATGAACTTTTGGGTCGAGGGGGCAATTCCCAGAGCTGCTGAAACAGGTTCAAGGAAAAAGGCGCCAACGGTAAGACAGGCGATGACGACCAGTGCAATTCTGATGATTCTTTTGCGGCCCCAGCGGCTCGCGGCGTAGCCCATGGGGATTGCCGCCAGCGCGGAGCTGATGCCGACCATACCCATGGCAAGCGGTCCCTGCCCCGAAGTAAGATTGAAGGTTTTGATGCTGTACTCGGTCAGATACGGCACAACGCCCTGATAGCCGACGAACCAGAGGAACAGGCTGACGAGCACCAGAAAGCCGCTTTTATCGCGTGCGGTAAATACGACGCGGATGCTGTGGAAAAAGGGCTGCTTCTTTTCGGTTTCGGAAGCGGGATCGATCTGTTTTTCGCGCACAAAGGCGAAAAGAAATACAACCGCAACGAGTACGAACAGGGCGCCTGCGGGAAATGCAAGGCGGTCTTTGGTTGCACCGAGCACCGGCAGGATTGTGTCGACGTCCATAAGGCGCGCAAGGAAGAGGGTGCCGACGATTGCGGCGATGTTTCCCATTGTGTTGATGACGCCGTTCGCCTGGGAGCGGAACTCGCCGGGGATGGTGTCCGGCATCAGGGCGACGACCGGGCCGCGGACTGATTGTTTGAACAGGTTCAGGAACACCAGCAGGATGATGAGGGCAAGCAGCGAATGCTCGGCCGCATAGGGAATTGCGCCAAAGCAGAGGGTGGAAAGCGGTAGCAGGATGAGTATCCAGGGCATGCGCCGGCCGATTC
>SHOL01000155.1 GCA_004294945.1 Treponema sp. | reverse complement strand
CAGGTGTACGTGCGCTCCTGCTTCTGTCCCCAGTAAAAGGCGAACGAGCCCAGCACCCTGCCGCTGCGCGCAGCGATGTAATCGTAATTATCCCGGTACTGTTCCAGCCGTACGCCCGAGACCGGTTCGATCGGCGCGCCCCAGGAAGTTGTCGGAGCCTCCCACCAGCCGCTCGGCCCCCACTCGGTTACGAGAACAGGGCGGCGCTCATTGCTGGAATCCCGGCGGGCAAGGCAGTTGCCGAGACTGGCGCAGGAATTGACGCCGATACTATCGATGTCGGCCAGCTTGTTCGAAATATCACTGACCACCGGATCGAAATAGTCGGCGACCACGTACATCGTTGGATGGTTGCCGTCGATCTCGTGGACCATGTTGGAAATATCGTTGACCGCGTCCCAGACGCGCATATCGTTGCCTCGGTTTCAACCTCGTTGCCGATTCCCCAGGCCAACAGCGCAGGATGGTCCTTGAGCTCCATGACGCCCGCCATAAAACACAGGCCGAAAACCGCCCTCGCCGCACCATACAGCGCATCGGATTTTTTCATACGTTTCAAATAGTGTAGAGCGACAACTATCACTCTTTCAAGAAAATTGCACACACAGCGGCTCTCTTGCCGGGTTCGGTATCTGCATTCACCGCGAAGCGGATTTACACGCGCACGGTGGCACGGAAGCCCCTGCTTTCGTAGTATGAGTCGGCGCCGTTATGATAGGTAAAGGTTCGCCCATAGCGCCGGTCGCAAAAGAGAGCGCCTCCGAGGCTGCGCACCTCAGGGGGCGTCTTGATCCAGCTCGACGTTTTCAGATCGAAGGCGCCGAGCGTCTGCAGGGCGCGGTACTCTTCTTCTTCCAGAAGCTCCGCACCCATGCGCGCAGCCGCTTCTACCGCGCTGTCGGCGGGAGGGAACTTCTTGCGCGACTCGAGGGCTTCACGGTCGTAGCAGAGGCTCCGCCTGAGCGCAGGAGTTTCAGGCGAACAATCGACGAACAGCACCGGGTTATCCGAAGATGCAGAACCTGCGCCCAAATTTGCGAATTCGACCGCATCGGGTTCGCCTCCGGTGCCCTCCATTTCGGCAAGGGATGCAAGAGCTGCCGGATGCGCTTCAAGGCGAGCGCGGACATGCGTCCAATCGAGCGAAGGGTGGCGCTCAGGGTTCGCACGAAAGCGTACTTCGAGCACATCAAGCAGTTCCTTTGTTGAAAGCGGCGCGGAAACCGCCTGCTTTGAGCTTGAATCTTTCATACCGGTCAAGGCTCCTTTGGTAATACCGTGCTGTATTCAATAATGCGTCTGTTTTCCATGCTACGCTGGTTTGCAAAACGGTGCATGCATACGTTATAGTCAATACGCATACTTTTTTCCAGGAGCAACCCGTTGACTCAGCCGGAAGACATCGTTTCCCGCATCGCCCTTGTTTTTTCTTCGGACGAAGATTTTGATTTCCAGCTGGACCAGTCATTCGCCCTCATCGGCAAAGGTCTGGACATTTCTCGCTGCTACCTGTTTGTCGACTCACCGGACAGAAGCAAAACACGCAACACGCATGAATGGTGTGCGCCAGGCATTGAACCGCAGATACATAACCTGCAGTCGATTCCGTACGACGAAATGAACGACTGGAAGGTAATGATCGATTCGGCGGAAGTGAGCCTCATCGACGATATCAGCACCCTGCCTGTTCGGTATTTCAAAGGACCTGTCTGCCGAACAGGCTGCCCTGCAAAAATTCGAACGTCTGTTCAGGAATAATCCGGCGGCCATGGCGATAACCCGCAAGGACACCAGCGAATTTACCGACATCAACGACGCGTTTTTACCGCACGTTCGGCTATTCGCGGGACGAGGTCATCGGAAAGACGAGCCGCGCTCTGAATCTGTTTGTGAACGACGATAACTGGCTCTTCACCAGAGAAAAGCTCATCGCAGGCGGGCGCATCCAGAACCGTGAACTCGTAATGAGAAAAAAAGACGGAAGCCTGATCCATGGACTCTTCTCGGGCGACATGATCAACAGCCAGGGAGAGGAACATTTTCTTACGGTACTGATCGATGTTACGGAAGAATCCGAACTTCGCGCCGAGCTTACGACTGAACAGAAACGGCTCGAAAACGTTATCGAAGGGACGCGGCTGGGAACTTGGGAATGGAACATCAGAACGGGAGAGACGGTTTTCAACGAACGATGGGCAGAAATGATCGGCTATACTCTGGAGGAGCTTTCGCCAGTTTCAATCAAAACCTGGTCTTTGCTCAGCCATCAGGATGATCTTGCAGAATCCGACCGGCTGCTGGAAGAACATTTCTCGGGTACTTCAGAATTTTACGAATTCGAAGGAAGAATGAAGCACAAGGACGGACGATGGATTTGGGTGTACGACCGGGGAAAGGTGATCGAACGCGACAGCGAAGGTTGCCCTGTCAAAATGTAGGGCCCCACGCAGATATTACGGAACAAAAGAAAATGCAAGAAAAGATCACCGAACTGGCAATCAACGACACCCACGGCCATATCGCCGGCGACATCGTCCTGAAGGAATTCGCAAATCTCGTCGCCTCGATGGTTCGCATCTACGACCTTGCGGGCCGCTTCGGTGGAGAAGAGTTCATCTTTGTATCGCCGGACTCCGAAAGCGCGCAGATTGCACGCATGACAGAGCGTATACTCGGAAAAGTCCGGGACACGGTATTCGCGCCCGAAACAGACAAAATCCGCTTCACCTTCAGCGCCGGCATCGCCTGCAGCACCGAAGTACCGGGCAATCCGCCCATAATCGCAGAACTGCTCGCCCTCGCCGACAAGCGCCTCTACCAAGCAAGGCCGAAGGCCGCGACCGCTGCAAGTGGAACTAGGGCCAACCGGACACCAGGCATTCGCCTGATCGACTCTCGAACTCTGTGAGTTCGAAAAAAAAACGACCCTTGAACGAACCTGCAAGGGTCTTGACGATCAGTCCGTGAAATGAAAAACCACACCTGATCCTGCTGTCCGGAACATCTGACTCAGCTGAACGAACCGGCCCGTTTCGGCGACGGTGTTGCAATTCGATCTGGTTTCGATATTCGACCGATTGTCCAACCAAAACCATCCGACATTTATTTTTTGGTTTATAAGTGGATAGCAGTATTGTATTATTTGCATACTGTATACGTTTGCATTTTTAAAAGGTAAAAAAGTGAAAAAAAACAATTCATGAGAGGGGGCGTCCCTTTCAGAATTTCCGCTCGTAATCTACCGGGCAAATACCGGAACGCCTCGATATTATGAATTCAGAGTGATAAAGGAAAACAGGGAAGTTGGTTCCATAGCATGCGTCGTAGAAAAGGACGAAGGGGATCCTGTTCAGTACGTAATGAATTACGCTAAACAGATCGAAGAGACGAATGGACGGGGGGTATCGTCGCACGCGGGAAAACTTGTCGATTCAGGGTATCCGGGTACGCTTGTTTTCCGTCCGAATGGTTCGCAACGGTCACTAAACGCAGAAACCGGTGCAGAAGATGCCACGGAATATCCCGTCGATATCAAGGTCAAGGATTTGCTGGAACAAGCGGATCCGGATATGCTTGAATTGCTTGGAGTCACCAGCGAAGAACTCTACAATTGTTATATCGAAGCTCAACGCACCGAGGAAGAACGGATTCACTCCTTATGGGAAGAAATCAAAGCTGCCTCTTCCGATATTGTCCTATTGACAGATGAAGAAGTACTAGAAAGCACACTACCCGAGGCTTCTTCACGCAGTATATCCGTAGACTCTGAAGATACTTTTCTCCTTTGGGACTGGTTTAATAAAAGAAGCTGGTGGAATCCGGGCGGCGACTGTGCGACGAATGTACTGACTTTTATCACATTGGGATTAGGAAAGAATTCGGGTTACAGCAATAATGCGTTGGTGAACGAATGGACAAAGATACAGAGTGTCTATAATTGGTTCTTCAAAAAACTGGGCAGCTATGAAGGGGCCCACACCTATCTCCAGATGATGATAGCCTTTATGCAAGTAACCAATTATTCTATAACTACTGACAATTTACATAACTGGAGCACAATTAATTCAAATATTCGTTCCAACAATTTGCCCGCAATTTCATTGCGTTCTTCGATATTATGGACTAACCGTCTTGGCTGGCATTACCGGACAATAATTGGTACTTGTGATCAACGAATGAAAAACAGCAAATCATTCCTTTGGATGAAATGGAATGAATACTACAATAATTACTGGTATTATATGCATGATAATACAGTTGACGGCGGAAATTTCTGGGAGCTTGCAGGCCAATACTACCAGTTCCACAGCGCCCACGTCAAAAAGTAAAGAGGAGGGGTACCAGCATGAAAAAAATACTAAGTGCAGTTTTTTGGATTCTGATTGTACTTGTATTCACTAATTGTACATATACACCGGATAATGTGCCATTCGTATTATACGTCTATGAAGACACAATAAAAACAAAACCAATACCCGGGTTACGCTGCACCTTAAAATCGCACGATGATCCTGACACTGCATTATGTTCAGGAATAACAGATTCCAATGGTTTCTGCGGTATGGCCATACAAGTAGACAACCGCTTTGGAACTATCGATTGGGAAAGCTACTATCAGGATCGATATATTGAGGTAACAGATGTTGACGGTCCTGAAAATTACGGGTCCTTTTCCCCCGGGATTTATCAATGTTGGTATAGTAAATCAAGTAAACTCAATTTTCTCATTCTGGAACGTGCTCCTGATCCGGAAGAATAGGCAAGAGCATACGATAGGAGCCAGCATAATGTAACGGGTGAAAGTACTAACTTGCTACAAAATAAAGGGTTTGCATGCCGTGCTATACGATGAGCTTATTTCCTGTATATTTCAGAAGACGAGCAGGAAACGGATGGAAGCCCGAAGACGGAGTCGATTGATCGAGGACTCATTCGCGTGATCGAGGAGCTGCCCCGTTGATTCCTGAAATGGACGGTTGAAGATCAAACTCTGCACATTGCGCGATGCTCGTTTTCGTTAACGGCCTTAATCAACCAACCTTTCCGAAATAAACACACGAATGCCGGACTTTCGGTCCCGAGCCGGATGTGGTATCATAAGGTTGTATACGTTTACATACAGTATATGATTCAAGGGCACCTCGAAAAACTCAGTCAGTTTTTAGAGGTGCCTTTGTAAATCCTTACAGGATTTACATCTACATTATGGTACACCTCTAAAACTGAAGTTTTTAGAGGTGCCCTCAAGGAGATTCGATGAAACGGACAGCTAAGAACTTCAGATTGGCCCTGGCGGCGGCAATCTGCGTAACGTTCGGCTTCGCGGCTGTATTGGCAACTTCCTGCGATACGACTTCGACGACGAAGGATGACCCGAAAACAGAGACACCGGGGGGAAACGAGAACCCGGACGACAATACCGATCCAATCGATTCTGAAACGACCGAACTGATAGTCAACGGAAGCTTTGCCGCTCCGTTTGCAGAACCCTGGCTTTTGTGGCCGGGAGAAGGCGGAAGCGCAGCAGCAGCCATCGATGCAGGAGCCCTGAAAGTGTCGGTAGCCTCTGCGGGAACCGCACCCTGGCATGTACAGGCGGTGCAGGACGGCAGAACGATGCCCGACGGTGACTACACGGTTTCGTTCCGGGCAAAATCGGCAGCTGCAAGACCGATCAACGTCCAGGTCGGAAACGGGGCAAGCGGCTGGACCGAGTTTACTGCGGCTCACACGTACGCGCTGACAACTTCATGGACCGCGTACACGTTCACCTTTACGAAGGCAGCTCCGACGTTCTCGTC
>SHOL01000328.1 GCA_004294945.1 Treponema sp. | reverse complement strand
AACCAGGCGCCAGCAATTCCGGCAATGCCTGCCTGGGTTCCCTCCGTCGAAGTGCCGCAGAATACTAGCCCGCTGTTCCCTCCGAATCCCGAGGTCGGCATAAGCGCCGGCATTGAAACAGGAATACCCGCATGAGCCATGTAACCGTTAATCGGTCAGCCGTCCGCTACGGCGCAGTTACCCCGAGCGACAGCACAGACCTGCAGTTCAAGCGCCTTTATATCGGCGGCACCGGGTCCGTAGTGGTCAAGGCTGGAATCGACGGCACAGCGGTGACGTTTGCCGCTGTTCCTGCAGGCACACAGCTTGAGGTGTCCGGGGTGCGTGTCATGGCCGCAAGCGGAGCAACAAACATTGTCTGGATGGACTGGTAAAAGAATTCAGCGGGAAGCCGCTGATGTGGCGCCGTGAGGCGCTGAAATCCCGCAGCTGGATTATAACGAGGCGAGTCGCGAAATCGACTCCCCATTTTTTTGTACCCGCTCACACGTCCCGCGCAGCACAAGCGATATGTGATTGAGAGCTTGCCGATATGGCAAGAAACTCCCTTGATGGAGAGCGAAGAAACATGGCACGAGACCTGGCATTTTTTGAGGCAAACCCGGAGCAATTTGACGTTCTGTCCGACGAAGATCGCATGCTGTTAGCCAACGGCGAGACGATTGAGGGCGAAACCGAAGGCGAGTCGCCCGACGCCAACGAAACGGAAGACGATGATGCTGCAGACGATGACAGCGAAGAGGCCGCAGACAGCGAACAACCTGCCGTTCTGGCAAAAGACGGGAAGCATACGATCCCGTTCGAGGAATTGCAGTCTGCACGCGATTCGGCTAAGCGTCTTGAGGAGATTGTCAGGCAACAAAGCGAGCTTATCGAGTCGCTGAAAAAGCCTGCAGCACCACAGGCGCAGGAGAGCAACGAGCCGACGCTCGACGACAAACTAGCCGAGATTCGGCAGGAAATCGAAGATGCGTTGCTGTTGGATGAGCCAGGCAAGCTAAAAGGGCTCATTGCCGACATGCACCGGCTTATCGCTGAAGACGCGCAAAGTAAGTCGCGCGCCGAAATCTCGAAAGAGTTTGAGGCAAGGGACCAGCGGGCGCGCGAAGCGGCAG
>SHOL01000154.1 GCA_004294945.1 Treponema sp. | reverse complement strand
CCGATGTGTCTGTCGAGTGAGCCGAACTTGTCCATGTCCCATCGGGGCGTTTTCACCGCGATGTAGTCGAAAGACGGTTCCTGGCAAAATGGGGCTTCTGTTTGCGGATTCGGTATTTTTGACAGGGGAACGCCGAGCGCGGTTTGTACGGCAAGCGTGCCGATTGGGTATCCGGTCGCTCTGGATGCAAGCAGTGAGCTTCGGGTAATGCGGGAACTGGCTTCCAGGAGAATGAAGCGGTCGGATGTTGGGTCTGCGGCAAACCGGAATGACGCTTCTCCGATAATCGAAAGTTCATGAGCGCAGTGCAGTGCGACTGTCTTGATGCGTTCGCGGTCGGCTCCGGACAGTGTCAGTGCCGGGATGACGGTTATTGATTCTCCGGAATGAATCCCGACGGGATCAAGGTTTTCCATCAGGCAGACCGGGACGCAGGTTCCTGTTGCGTCCCGCAGGATAACTACTTCGATTTCTTTCCATCCGCCGAACCATTGTTCGATGAGGACGGTGTGTCTTCGAGAAAAAGCCTGTGCGCATGCGGTCGCAAGGCTTGAGCGGTCGTTGTATACAGCGCTTGCAGTGTCTCCGTTTGCAGAGCTTGTGCGCATCAGGCAGGGGAAGCCCGTCTGTGTGACTGCGGTCAGGGCGTCTTCAAAGCAGCGAACCTGCGCGACTGCGGGAACCGGAATCCCGTTTGCTTGCATGCGGGTGCAAAATCCGATCCGGTCCGACATGAGCTCCAGGGTTTCCAGCGGGGTTCCCAGTATACGGATTCCCTGGCTTTCCAGAATCCCTTCGTTTGCAAGCATGCGTATGCAGGAAAGACTGGTTCGTCCGCCGAAGGATGCCAGTATTGAATCCGGATGTTCGCGCTCGATTACCGGCTTGACGAATTCGGGGGTTACCGGCACGAAATAGGTCGCATCGGCAGTTCCCGCCGAGGTTTGGACCGCTGTCATGTTGGGACTGACCAGAATCGTCCGGATTCCGGCGTGTGCCAGGGCGCGGATTGCCTGATAGCTCATGGCGTCGAATTCTCCGGATGGTCCGATTTTCTGGCCGCCCGAGCCGAGGAAAAGCACCTTTTCCGGTGTCGGCGGGGTCTGCTTGCCGGTAGTACTGGCGGTGTTCACGTTTTGTCTCCGATGTGGTCGTAGAAACGGCTGAAAAGCCCCGAGGTGCTTGACGCGCCGGATATGCCTTCCGGCATAAACAGATATCCGGAGATTAAGCCGCGGTTTCCGTAAAAGCCTTCAATAGATCCGTCGGTGCTGTTGAGGTAGGAAACCTCCCATCCGTCAGGGAGTGTTCCTGTCCGGATACCGTACCGATGGCATTGGGAAGTAAAGATGCATGTTCCGGTTTTTTGATCGATGCACGGGATAGCCGGATTATAATGGCCTTGCGGTATTTTGTACGTCGAAGCTCCGCCTGCGAGCGCAAGAAGAACTGCGCCCAAACCTGTTCCCATTACTGGTATTTCCCGGGACAGGACCGAGGCGAGAATCGACACGGTTTGATCGTATTCGGAGGGTTCGCCCGGTCCGCCGGCAATACAGAGTGCGTCGAACGTTTCCGAAGAATAATCGTAGTTCCAGGGCACTCGGGTAATTGTGCAGCCAGAAGCGGCAAGATAGCGAAGTGTCGTGTTTCTGATTCCGCAGTCGACAGCGATGATTCGTTTTTTTCCGCTTCCGTACGAAACAGGTTGTTTGACGGAGACAAACGAAGGATGGTTGAACCTGCCTGCCGAGCTGAAAGAAATATCATTCGCGTCTTCTATCAGTATTTTGGCTCTCATGGAGCCGCGGCGGGATACGCGCTGGATTAGTGCGCGCGTATCAATGCCGGAAATTCCGGGAATCCGGTGCTTTCTCAGCCAGAGATGGATTGTTTTATGCGCAGTCCAATGATCGGCATGCGGCGCAAAGGATGCGACGACTAACCCGGCTATGTGCGCACTGGCGGATTCATAGTCTGTTTCCAGTCCCAGCGGACACAGGTGCTCTCTGGTGAATCCGGCGGCTCCGGCCATTGGATGCGATGCGATCAGTATTGTGCTCTTGAGCGCTGGATCGGTCAGGATGCGGGGAAAATCGGGATAGCCGGTATACATGACTATTTCTCCGGCGGCAGACTTGGCATAACCGAACGCGGTTCCTTCGTATTCGGTGCCGTCCTCCAGGATGATTCGCGCAGCAGTGCTTTTTGCTGTCATCAGGGATTCCTTTCTGTTGCATCATCTACGGGTGCTCTTTTGTGTTTCAATGAGTGAGCCTGAGTACCAGGACTCGCGATGCCCGGGATTGAGACCATTTTTCTCTTCGTTTTTCCGGCAGTATGGAAATATCTGCAGGTTTGAATCCGAATCGTTCAAACCAGTCGGCTGTTCTTGTGGTCAGGACAAACAGGATCTTCATTCCCGAGCTTTTTCCCTTTTGAATCAGCAGTTCCATCAATTTTGGGCCTATTCCCATGTGTGCATACGATTCGTCCACCGCAAGGCCGGCGATTTCGCCGATCGGACTTGTTGTGGCGCCGGCCGATTCTGTTGCATTGCCCGCCGATCCTGTAGCATTGCCGGCCGATTCTGTTGCATTGCCGGCCGATCCTGCTGCATTGCCCACCGATTCTGTTGCATTGCCGGCCGATTCTGTTGCATTGCCGGCCGATTCTGTTGCATTGCCGGCCGGGTCGGGGTATGTGTGCAGCGCAGCGCACGCCCGTATGCCTCCGTCGATTTCATACACGATGAAATCGGCGGTTGTACTTTCCAGATCGCTGCTTGTTCTCTGCAGCAGGATGCCCTGTTCAACAAAGGGGTGCATCAGGGAGAGTACAGCAGGTATGTCTTCTCTGACCATCGTCCGGAATGTTCCGTAATTGTTCTTGTAGATCATGGTACCCGATCCAAGATCGGAAAAAATTTCCGCAGGAAGCACTCCGTCGATATCCGCATCAAGTATATGGGCTCTGGTGACGCCTTTACTGCAGGCGTTCCTGCTTTGCACCAGCAAATCGGTCAGCTCGTGCAAAGGACAGTGCGGCTTTTCCACCTGCCGGTTGAGCTGGATGAACTGTTCAATATCGTCGACCGCAATGGCAGCCATTCGTCCTTCCGGAGACAGAGCCGCATTCGGCGGCATTGTGTAATCGTCGATGGAGATTGTCTGTCCGCACCCCATAAAAAACAGTTTTTCGGCTTTCAGTGCGACCGCTGTTGCAACAGCGAGCTCGGTCGATGAAATGTTGTATGGTTTACCAATGGCCGTCCATCCGACGCAGGGGATAATCGGGATAAACCCGTCGTCAAGGGCACTCAGCAGCGCTTCAAGGTTTACTTTCTCGACAATGCCTGCGCTGCCGAAATCTGTCCCGTTGATTACGCCTCTCCCCCGCGCGCGCACCCAGTTTCCGATAACTGCGCTCAGACGTTCTCCGGAGAGGGAGGTCATGATTCTGTTCGAAGTGTCGAATGCGGCCATTTTAATGAAGTTCATGCCTTCTTCGCTTGTTACCCTGATGCCTTCTATCATTGTCCACTCGATGCGATATGCATCCAGAACTCGGGATATGTGATTCTGTGCTCCAGGAACAATAACGATCCTGATTCCGGTTTCATACAGAAGTGACAGATCATGCATGTGGCTACCGAAAAGCGGAGATTCCAGCACATCGTCGTCGATGCGGACAACTATTGTAGAGCCTTTAAACTTCTTGATATACCGGATTACATCTCTAATC
Organism: Treponema sp.; assembly: GCA_004294945.1. Lineage (GTDB taxonomy): Bacteria > Spirochaetota > Spirochaetia > Treponematales > Treponemataceae > Teretinema. Next base: position 2,085 of record SHOL01000154.1, on the reverse strand, counting down.
CGTTCTGTAACTATCATGAGCGTATGGTACGGCAGGTAGAGATTGCGTGTCAAATGGCCTGGTCTGTTCTGGCCCTCTGCGGGGCGTATTCCCGCTCATTGTCCCGTGCAGATTGACAGATGGGCGTAATAGTGGTTTACTTGTACTGCAATGACTTCAGTAGAAATGCGTCGCCATCATCACGCTCATCTCTCGAACGGACTTCCGGGTTAATCGGTAGGTGTTGCGTTGCGCACAAATGCTGCCGCTGGAACCCGTACTAGTACCGGGCACCGGCGGCTTTTTTTTTCTGCTGTCGTACTGATTGCGTTGCTGTGGTTAACCAGTTGATTATGTGGAGGATGACATGGAAAAGCTAAAAATTCTGTTGCCGAAGGGCCGCATTTACGAAAATGTGTCGACATTGTTTGCCGAAGCGGGAATCAGCATTTATCTGCCGGAGCGGGCATACCGGCCAACGGTGAATCAGGATGACCTTGAAGCAAAGGTGATGAAACCCCAGAATATCGGAAAACTCCTGGAGCTTGGCGCTCATGATATCGGATTTACCGGCATTGACTGGATTAGGGAAACCAATGCCGATGTTGTCGAAATTCTCGATTTGGGATTCGACAAGGTGCGAATCGTCGCCGCCGTGCCCAACGAAATCAACGATGAAACCCTTAAAACCAAGCGCATGATCGTTGCAACAGAGTATGTAGCAAATGCGGAGGCTTGGCTCAAGAAGCAGAACCTGAATTACATTATTGTTCGGACCTACGGTGCTACCGAGGTGTTTCCGCCGGATGATGCCGACATGATCATCGACAACACGGCAACCGGCCGAACCCTTCAGGAAAACGGCTTGCGCATAATCGATACAATTATGGAAAGCTCGACCAGAATGTTCGCATCGAAAGAAGCAATGGCCGATCCTGAAAAAAAACAGAAAATCATGGAGCTGAAAATGCTCTTTGAGGCCGTCCTTGCCGCCAGAAGCCGGGTTATGCTCGAAATGAACGTGTCAAAGGCCCGTTTCCCCGAGCTTGTCCAGGGAATTCCTTCAATGAAGAGTCCGACCGTCTCTCCGCTGTACGGCGACGACGGCTATGCGGTCAAGACCGTCGTCAAGAAAAGCGAAGTTCCGGTTCTCATGCCGAAGCTCAAGAGTCTTGGTGCAACGGATATTATTGAATATGAGCTGAGAAAGGTTATGCCATGAACAGTCGAGCTGCTGAGGTATCCCGAAAAACGTCCGAAACCGATATAGTCCTGTCCCTCAATCTCGACGGAAGCGGAATATGCGCGGTGGAAAATCCGGTCGGTTTTTTCGCTCACATGCTCGCATCCTTTTGCAAGCACGGTCTGTTCGACCTGTCCGGATCCCTCTCGGGCGATCTGCACGTCGACCAGCATCATCTAATAGAAGACACCGGTATCGTCCTCGGGCAGCTGTTCGACAAGGCCCTCGGCGACAGGGCGGGTATTTACCGGGCCGGTTTTTTCATCTATCCGATGGATGATACGCTTGCCCGCGCCGCTGTCGATTTCGGCGGACGGCCGTATCTCTCGTTCGATGCGCAGTTGAGCTCCGTGCCTCTGGTTAGCGGCGGAAAGGATTCAGCTTCCTTTCAGACAGACACCGTTCACGATTTCTGGCAGGGCTTCGTCCAGGGCGCACGGTGCAACATGCACATCGATGTTCTCCGGGGCCGCAGTGATCATCACAAGATAGAAGCAGTATTCAAGGCTGCAGCCCGTGCGATCCGCGAGGCGGTTTCCGTCGACAGCCGTTCGATCGGTGTCATTCCAAGCACGAAAGGTACGGTAACGTTCTAATGTACACTGGCAAGCTGGTCCGCCTTCGGGCATACAAAAAAGAAGACCTTCCTTTGGCTCAAGTCTGGCTCAACGATCCGGAAATGAAAACCAATCTCGCTCCCGGAATTCCGTATCCGTATACGACCGAAGACGAGGAGAAATGGTATCTTGGGAATACCTCGTCCAGCAATGACGTGTACACGTTCGCGATCGAGGATCTTGCGACCGGTTCGTACATCGGCGGTTGCGGGATTAATTGGGTAGACTGGAAAAACAGCCGCGCAA
>SHOL01000327.1 GCA_004294945.1 Treponema sp. | reverse complement strand
CCGGGTCAAACCAAAACCAGGAAGTGATCGACAACCTGAACAACCGGTTAGGCTCGTTCGGGCGTTCCACCGAATTGATCCATCATCTGGGTGGACAATATACCCGAAGCATGGACCATCTTTTGTTTATGCCTGCCGAGCTGACTGCCGGAGCCGAGTACCTGAACAATACACTGACCGACGTAAGCGGATACCGCGCCCACGATGTGGATCAGAAAACCCATACCGCGAGCGGTTTTCTACAAAATGAATGGAAAGACGACAGGTGGAGCATTCTTCTGGGCGGCCGCCTCGACAAGCACTCGCTGGTAAAATCGGCTATTTTCAGTCCCAGGGCAAACATCCGTTATAACCCAAACGGGAAAGTCAACTTCCGCCTGTCGTATAGCGAAGGGTTCCGCGCGCCGCAGTATTTCGATGAGGATCTACACGTGGACATTGCCGGCGGCGAACACATCGTTCGTGTCCTGTCGAAAGACCTGCAAGAAGAGCGTTCACGCAGCGTGAGTGGCTCGATTGACTTTTACCACACCACGGACAACCTCCAGTTAAACGCACTGGCGGAAGGTTTTTTCACGCACTTGAAAAATAAGATTACTGCCATTGACGACCCGGAGGTGGAAGGACAAAAACTGGTGGTAAATGCCAAAGGTGAAAATGCGAAAGTATACGGCATAAACCTGGAAGGAAGAATGGCATACGGCCGCCTGTTAGATCTGCAACTGGGGGTAACGTTTCAGAAAAGTTTGTTTGACCAGGCCCAGGAACCGATAGAAGGTGTAGGCGGGTATCGCGAGTTCATGCGCACTCCCGATACTTACGGGTATTTCGTCACCACGTGGAAACCGGCGACCCGCTTTTCAGCAACGCTTTCGGGAAACTATACCGGGCAGATGTACGTGCCCCACGTGAAAGGGGAAGGCGACCCTGCCAAAGACCGGTTTGCATCGAAAAATAAAATTGAAAGGGTAAATTCTTTTTTTGAGTTGCATACAAAATTGTCTTACGACATTCCCGTTCTCGAGTATTCCACGCTGCAATTGAACGCGGGAGTGCAGAACATTTTCAATGCCTATCAAAAAGATTTCGATACCGGTGCGGGAAGGGCATCCGATTATATCTACGG
>SHOL01000153.1 GCA_004294945.1 Treponema sp. | reverse complement strand
GCCCAGAACCAGTCGCCTCCGACCGGATCCTTCTGGACAGCGAGAATCCACCGCCACTGCGCGAGCGCCGCATCAAGAAAGGCCTTCTCTCCGGTCAGCTGCCAGGCATTGAAGAAGCCCACCAGAGCTTCTGCCTGGCACCACCAGATCCGGGTCCGGTCGCGCCTGATTCCGTGCGTCTCGTTTTCGAGAGCCCCGGAACCGGCATCGAAACCTTCCTCGAGCGCTGTTCGTGCGATGCGGACGACGGCTTCCCGGTACGAAGCCGCAATTCCGGGATCATCGAGTTCCTCGACCGCCTCCCACAGGAGCCAGCTGCACTCGATATCGTGTCCGTACGAAATAACATCGCCGATCGCTTTCCAGTCGGCAGTGAAGTATAAATCAAGATGCGCATCCGGTCCGAGTATTTTTTCGGTCGTAATGCGCACAAGCTGAGCAAGCGATTCGCGGACGCGCGAAATCGCCTCGTCCAGCGCGGCGGAATCACGAAGGGCGTTTTCGATCCGCGAAGGGTGCGCGCCAAGCCGCGCAGTTTGGTCCAAGGAAACCGTGGACGACCCGGTAGTCGGAGACTCCCCGGCGAATGCTTTCAGGACGCGCAGCAGCGTCGTGTACGCTTCCATCACGTGCAGATTCGTGTTCATCGATTTATCGCAGTCGATGTCCTTGTCGGAGAGCTTGAGTTCGGTCGTTGCGGACCAGTCGCGCGAGCGCGCCTCGAAATAGCCGCCCGCGTTCCTGTCCCGGGCCCGGCCCTCCAGAAGATCGTAGATCGAAAGCGCGAAGGAAATCGGCGCTCCGGCAGCCGGCAGCTCTGCGCTGCGGACAGGCGCTTCGGAGTGCGCAGACGCGGTGCCGCCTCCAAAGTTTTTAAGCGCGAGCGCATATTCGGCAAGGCCGTATACCGCAAAGGCTTCGCCGTATATCTGCTTGCGCGCGACTGCGGGGCTTCCGTCGGGATTCACCGACCAGAAGACGCCGCCTGATTCGTCGTCGGCATAATCGCGCACGATCGCATTCCAGGCATAGCGCGCCATATCGAGATACTGCGCGTCGCCGAGCGCGTTGAAAGCAGCGCTGTACGCCCACAGATGGCGCGCAGTCATCACGACCGAACGGGTTTCCGCCGGATCTCCGGCGGGCGGGCGGAAAGTCCCGCCGTCCGCGGGAGGCTGCGCGAGCGTTCCGTAAAACCCGCCGGTTTTCTCGTCCCGGGCGTACTGCATCCAGAAGGGCAGAATGTTTCCGGTCAGTTCTCTGCGCACCTCGCCGAGAAGCCGGCTGCGTATTTCGCCGGACAGCTCCGGCATCGCATGTTCGTTCATAATGACTCCTGCGTATTCCTGTATTGCCTCGCGGTCCCGGTGCGACCGTCAGACGGCGTTTTTCTTGACGAAATCGATTATCTCGGCGACATGGCCGAATGCAAGACCTGTGACGGTGTCGGCGCAGCCGTAATACACCGCAAGACGTCCGGTATCGCCGTCCACCAGGGCTGCGCAGGGGAACGTCACGTTCGGCACGTCGCCGACGCATTCGTAGTCTTTTTGCGGAGAAATCAGATACGGCCGGGATCTGGCGATTACTTTCCAGGGCTCGTCGAGATCGAGCAGGGCGGCGCCGAAGGAATACACGAAGCCGTTGCAGCTGTTGAGCACGCCGTGGTACAGCAGGAGCCATCCTTCGGTCGTCTCGATCGGCGCAGGACCCGCGCCGATCTTCGTGCTCTGCCAGGCGCTTTCGGTACCGAGCGGAGCCATCACGTGGCGATGCCTGCCCCAGTACATCATGTCCGGGCTTTCGGAATAGAAGATATCGCCGAAGGGCGTATGACCCGAATCGCTCGGCCGGCTCAAAAGCGCAAAGTTGCTGCCGATCTTCCGGGGAAACAGCACCCCGTTCCGATTGTACGGCATCAGCGCATTTTCCAGCTGATAAAAGGTTTCAAAATCGAACGTGTAGCCCATACCGATGCTCGGTCCGTGGTAGCCGTTGCACCAAATAATGTAGTAGCGGTCTTCCACGAACACCACGCGGGGATCGTACTTGTACTCGGAGTCGGGAATATCGAGGCTCGACTTTATAAACGCAATCGGCTCGTCTGCAATCTTCCAGTTGATGCCGTCGGGGCTTTTACCGCAATGAATGTTCATTCTCCGGGACGTATCGTCGCAGCGGAATACACCTGCGTAACCGTCCTTGAACGGCACAACCGCACTGTTGAAAATGCTGTTCGATTTCGCCGTTGAATCGCGCGCGATCACCGGATTACCGGAGAAGCGCCACATGACCTCATCGCGGCCACCTGCAGGTTTATCTTCCCAGGGAATACCCGGGAGAGACCGGGAATTCAGAAGAATAGATGTACTCATAGATTTCTCCTTTCTTTGTTCCGGCAGCATCGGGTGCTTCCGCATCCACGGAGCACACAGCACGGCGAAACCACTGCCGGCAGCACTGTTTCGCCCGACGAGAGAAACCGGTTTCTCTCGTCAATTAGTATTTTATCCGCAAGACGAAACGCGTGTCAAGGATGCCCGAACGCTCCGGCAGGCAGCCCGACAGGCGGCCCGACAGTCCAAGCTGGCACTCCGGCGGACGTTCCGGCGCGATGCCCGGGCACTCCAGCCCGAACGCGCTCCGGCGGGCAAGATGCTTCCGGGGGTCTGCACGCGCACTTCATGCACAGCGCCCGGTCACAGCTGCCCACAGCTTCTCGGCTGCTCCGATCGGATGGCACATCAGACCTCTTTTTGCTACAATCTCCGCCATGACCGAGTCGATCGAATATCTTACAACACAGCTCATTACCTACATCGGCAACAAACGCGCCCTTCTTCCGTTTATACAAGGAGCTGTTCAAGAGGTTCGCTCCCGCCTGGACGGCCGGAAAATCGTTTCGTTCGACGTATTTTCCGGTTCGGGCATCGTAGCGCGGCTTCTGAAACAACACAGCACACTGGTCGTAGCAAACGATCTCGAACGCTACGCCGAAATCATCAACCGCTGCTACCTGACAAACAAAAGCGAAGCCGACACCCCGGAGCTCAGGGCAATCCACGCAGCCATCACCGCCCGGCTTGCAACCGAACCACTTGCAGAAGGGCTAATTTCACACGAGTACGCCCCGCGCGACGACCGCAACATCCAGCCAGGCGAGCGAGTTTTCTACACCACCCGGAACGCCCGCTTTTTGGACACTGCCCGCACACGCATCGAAGAAGCTCCGGAACACCTCCGCCCATTTCTCCTTGCCCCGCTTCTTGCCGAAGCCTCCGTCCACGCAAACACCGGCGGTGTCTTCAAGGGTTTCTATAAAGACCGCCACACCGGAATCGGCAGCTTCGGCGGACACAAAGGCGACGCGCTCGGACGCATCACTAGCGACATTGCGCTCCCCTACCCCGTATTCAGCAATTTCGTCAGCGAAAGCCTCGTACTCCGCGGAGACGCAAACTCCATTGCGCCCGACGCGCCGAAAGTTGACCTTGCCTACATCGACCCGCCGTACAACCAGCACCCCTACGGATCGAACTACTTTATGCTCAACCTGCTCGCAGACTGTCAAAAATCCGCAGCCCTCTCTCCGGTATCCGGAATACCCGAAAACTGGAACCGCTCCGCCTACAACCGCAAAGCAGAAGCTGCACAGGCACTCGAACACCTGTGCGCCTCGATCAAGGCCTCGTATCTCCTGATTTCCTACAACTCCGAAGGCTTTATCCCGAGCGACGCCATGCGCGCCATGCTTGACCGCATCGGATCGGTCGAAATACGCCAAACCCGATACAACACCTTCCGGGCAAGCCGCAACCTCGCCTCCCGGGACATCCACGTCACCGAATTCCTCTTCCTCGTCAAAAAACGCTCATAAAAAAGACTGAGCAACAAATCGCTACTCGGGGAGAACGCCGTTTTTGGGGCAGACATCATTCACCGGGCAGACATCGCATCCGGGAGCGCGCGCAGTACACACGTATCGTCCATGCAGCAAAAGAACATGATGCGCATCCTGCGCATAGCGTTCCGGAACGACAGCCAGAAGATCTGCTTCCACCGCTCGCGGATTCTTGCCGGCGCTCAGTCCTGCCCGAAAAGAGAGCCGCAGCACATGCGTGTCGACCGGCATCGTCGGTTGGCCAAAAGCGACATTCAGCATCACATTCGCCGTTTTTCTGCCAACACCCGGCAGCCGCTCTAGTTCTTCCCGCGTCGACGGGACTTTCCCGGCAAATTCCTCGACCAGTATCCGGCTGAGCGCAATAATATGCCGGGCCTTTGTCGGATACAAGTTCACCGACTTCACATAGTCCTTGAGCCCGTCTTCGCCAAGTTCAAGCATTTCCCGGGGCGTCGACACCCGCTCGAACAGCGGCCCGGTCGCCTTGTTCACGCCCCGGTCCGTCATCTGCGCGGAAAGGACCACCGCCACCAGCAGCGTGTACGTATTGGTAAAATCAAGCTCAGTCCCCGGCTCGGGATGTGCCGCTGCCAGGCGCTCGAAAAAAAGATCGATGTTGTCCGTTTCAAGTAATTTCATACCCCATTAGACTACCAAGATCCGTCTCAAACCGGAAGAGGAAAACACCGTCAAGCGTGCCTGTATCCTCCGGGAGCTTCCTGTTATACTGATACGCATGAATCTCTTATCGGTCAGCGGACTTTCAAAGATGGGGCGAGAAGCTCCTTTGTTTACCGGCGTAACGTTCGGGCTGGACGAGGGCGAAAAGGCGGCCCTTATCGGGAAGAACGGGACGGGGAAAAGCACGCTTCTTGCGTGCATTACCGGACGGCTCGCCCCGGATGCCGGTACTGTGGTACTCAATAAAGAAGCGGGTGTTTCTTTTCTGCCCCAGAATCCGGAGTTTGATCCTGACGACACAATCAGGGAGCATGTGTTCAGCTCCGACTCGCCCAAGCTTCGGATAATCCGCGAATACGAGGCGGTTTGCGACGCGCTCGCGGTGAATGCAGACCGCGAACCCGGCCCAGGCTTGCAGGCAAAGCTTGAAGCGCTGTCCCTGACGATGGACTCTCACAATCTCTGGAATTATGAAAATCAAATTCGCTCGATTTTAACGACGCTCGGCATCGACGACCTTGAACTCAGGATGGGGACGCTTTCGGGAGGGATGGCAAAGAAGGTGGCGCTTGCGCAGGTGCTGATCGAGGATACGCGGCTGATTCTCCTGGACGAGCCGACGAACCATCTGGATATTGCGACGATTGCCTGGCTCGAGGATTGGCTGCGGACAACTACCCGATCGGTGCTGATGGTGACGCACGACCGGTATTTTCTGGACGCGGTGTGTACGTCGATCTACGAGCTGGACCGGCGAGTGCTGACGCTGTATACGGGAAACTTTTCGACGTATCTGGAGAAAAAGGCGATTGCCGAGGAGATTGCGCAGAATACCGACGCCCGGATCGAATCGGTGCTGAGGACCGAACGCGAATGGCTTTTGCGGGGGCCGCAGGCGCGGGGAACCAAGGCAAAGGCGCGCATCGACTCGATTCACCGGATGATCAATCGGGAGAAATTTTCGCGCGACAAGGGTTTTTCGTTCGAAGTGACGGGGCGCCGGCTTGGGGGAAAAATTCTCGAGATAGAGGGTGTCTCCAAAAGCTGGCCTGCAGCCGACGGCGGCAGCAGAACGGTCGTTCGCGACTTTTCGTACATCTTCCGCAGGGGAGAAAAGATCGGGGTGTTCGGCGACAACGGCTCGGGCAAAACGACGCTGCTGAACCTCTTGACCGGAACGATCGAGCCGGATTCGGGGTCGGTGGTGCGCGGAGACAATACGGTATTTTCGTACTACCGGCAAAATCCGCGGTTCGAAGACCGGGATCAGACGGTTCTGGAATATATACGGGAAGAAGCTGAACTTATTAC
>SHOL01000326.1 GCA_004294945.1 Treponema sp. | reverse complement strand
GAAACTTGCGCTACCGACGGACTTTGCGCCATTGCCTGCCCTGTAAACATCGATACGGGGTCGCTGGTGAAAGAACTTCGCTGGAAAGAAAACGGAAAATTCGCGAACAGAGTTGCAAGCAGTATGGCTAATAATATGGCATCGGCCACATCACTGATACGTGGTTTGTTAAAAATCCCCCATTTCATCGCAAAAATTATAGGTTACAACCCAATGGAAGATATAACGAAAGGGGTATACAAAATGGGCGACGGCCTCTTTCCCTTATGGACAAGATATACGCCGTCGGGGAGCCGGAAAATTGTTCGTAACATTTTTCCGGGCCACAGTGCCGATGCGCCCGTAGTGGTTTATTTCCCATCGTGCATCACGCGCTCCATGAGCGGCCCTTCTTTCGGCTACGCAGAAAAAGAGGATATCCCTTCGAAAATGCTTTCGCTGTTGCGAAAAGGAGGTTATACCGTTATAATCCCTGAAGGAAAGGACAACCTGTGCTGCGGAATGGCATTCAGCAGTAAAGGGTTTCGGAAGCAAGCGCGGCAGAAAGAGTCGGAGTTGAACGGTGCATTGCTCAAAGCGAGCCGGAACGGCGAATTGCCTATCGTGTGCGACATGAGTCCCTGTCTGCTGCACATGCGTGAAACGCTCGACTCCCGCCTGAGACTGTACGACCAGGTAGAGTTTATTCATGATTTTCTGTTAGACAAACTGACCTTCGAAAAGCAACCTGTGTCCATCGCCATTCATACCACATGCAGTTCAACGAAAATGCACCTCGAAGAAAAACTATATACTGTCGCGGCTCTTTGTGCCGACAAAGTCATCGTCCCCGAAAACGTTTCGTGTTGCGGATGGGCAGGCGATCGCGGCTTTTTCTATCCCGAGTTGAACCGTTCGGCGCTCGCATCCCTTAAGCACGGTATCGGCGATGCTACCGAAGGGTATTCCAACAGTCGCACCTGCGAAATCGGCTTGTCGATAAACAGCGGTGTAACGTATAAATCGCTGGTATATCTGGTGGATAGGGCTTCGGAGAGGAAGTTTCTTTCGTAGATTGTTTGTATCTTTGCACACTCAATCAGCAAATTTACATTATGAACATCGAGAATATACTTCAGACTGCAATTATAAGCGCAATAAAAG